>CANJKV010000239.1 GCA_947474855.1 Aurantimonadaceae bacterium
CCAGATCGATTGACGGACGAGATGCCACCACGAGAGACCATCCTGCCATGACCGGGACCGAGAAGGACTTCGAACTGCTGATCGCCGACATCCTCGCCGCCGACGACGACGCCCCCGCCGACCCGAAAGGCCGTGAGCCGGGCGCGATGTACCGCGCCGCGTTCGCCGCCGCCGAGGCGCGAGCGGCTCAGGAGCGACGTCGTCGGGCGCGGGAAGGTCTCGCCGCCCACAAGGCCAGAGGCATGGTCGGCGAGGCGCAGGTGGCGGACGCGCGTGCCAAGCTGGCGCGGCTGTCGATCGCGAACGACGACGGCGGCAAGCTGACGATGGCTGCGCGCAAGCAGTCGAGCGACGGCTCCGGCGACGCCGACGTCCTCGCGCAGGCGCTCGCCGAACTCGCGGCGCGCGAAGACTGATGGTCCGGACCTCGGCTCCGTCCCCCGGAGAGCGCGTGCTGCGCGACCTCGGCATGACGGAGCCGGAGGACATCGACCTCGAACTCGTCGCCTGGCACCTGGGCGTCACGATCAAGACCGTCGCCCTCACGACCTGCGAGGCCTGCATCGTCGGAAACGAACGGCACGCGGTGATCTGCGTCGACGAGACCCGGAGCCCGGAGCGCCGACGCTTCTCGATCGGTCATGAACTGGGGCACTGGCATCACCACCGCGGACGCCATCTGATCTGCCGGGCCGACGAGATCGCGAGGGGCTCGGGCAAGCAACTCGAGCAGGAGGCGGACGCCTACGCCGCCGATCTCCTCATCCCGCCTTCCATGCTCAAGGCCGGGCTTCGGGACTACAAGAAGGTCGACCTGAGGACGCTGAGGGAACTACGCGGCCGGTTCCAGACGAGCCTGACGTCGATCGCGATCGCCATCGCCCGGTCGGACCGCTTCCCCATGGCCGTCGTCTGCAGTCGTCCCGACGGGCGGCATTGGGCGGCGAGAGCGCCAAGCCTGTCGCGATGGTGGCGCCTTCGCACGGACGTTGACAGGGAAAGCCTGGCGGGCCGCATGCTGGCCGATCCGAACGAACCCGAAAGCAGGTACGCCAGCAGGATCGGCGCGGACGCCTGGTTCACGACCGAGGGTGCAGACCGGTACGAGGTCGTCGAGCAGAGCTATCGAAGCTCCGACGACGAGGTGGTCACGATCATCGGCATCCTCGACGAACGCATGATGTCCTGACCGAGGTGCCGGTCGGCGCCCACGCGGCGGGCGTCGCCCGCTTCGCACGCGGCCCCGCGCCCACACCTGCGTCGCCATCCGGTCGGAACATCCTCGCGAACGCGGGCGAGCCGACGGATTCCCAGCTTGCACCTCCTGTCGGAGCGGCCGGCTTGGAAGGCGATCAAGCTCACGCCCACGCTCGGGACAGCCGAAGCCCCTTGCGGAGAGACGATCTCCGGTAGCTCCGCCCGACGCCGGCCGGGCGGAGCTTGAGCGTGAGCTTTCAGGCAAGGATGTAACGCTTGCCCGTCCATCATGGCGCATCCACGCCGGCTGTCCAGATCCGGTTCCTTCAGCCGGCGAAGCCACCGCGGGTCAGGTGTTCATCGCCCGCAGCGTCTCGATGTAGGTCTTGGGGAAAAGCAGCGAATTGGGCGCCCTCAGCCCCATGTGGTTCGCGATCTTCCCGACGAAGGTGCTGCAGTTGTAGAGGACGGCGTGCCAGACGGGCGAACTCGCCTGGAGGCGGCGGATGTAGCCGACGACGTCCTCGTATTCCCGCCGGTTCAGATCGATGCGGTAGCGCGCCGTCATGTACCGGTCCTCGAGGTCGCCGTCGCTCGGTCCCGTCTCCGAGGGAACCGGCACGAGATGACCCAGCACGTAGGGCACGTCGCTGGTCGAGGCCGGATGCAGTCCTGCCACCTCGCGCGTCAGGATCTTGCCCGATCGGTCGCGCCTGCCGAACATCGCGAAGGTGTGGCCGTAGCTCTCCGCGGAGCGGGCCCGGAACTCGATGTAGTAGAGCCCCTCGTCCACGGTGCCGTCCGACTCGGCGAAGGCGGTCGTCTGCACGACCGGTGCCGACGCGCCGAACCCGTCACCTTCGTCTGCCGAGACGCATCCCGTGAGGAGGCCGAGCGCGAGGAGGACGGACGTCGTCCCGATTGTGCGAAGCATGTTGCTGATCCCGTGGTCCGCCGGTGATCGACCGGCTCTCATGACGATGGGCGGCGGCCGACCCGGCCACCGCCCGCGTGGACGAAGGTCGGCCGAACCGCGGCGATGCGCGTCCGGCCGAACCTCGCGGCGCTTCGTCTCAGAAGGCGTCGCGCATCGATGCGGCGCCGGCTCCGGCGAAGGTGCCCTGCGCGACGGCGGCGCGAGCCGCCTCCTCGCCGTAGCGGCGGCTCGTCTCCGAACCCGGAACGGCGAACGGACGGACCACCTCGGTCCCTGCGCTCGGAGCGCCTTCGGCGGCGCCCGCGAACGTCCCGGACGCGACCGCGGCCCGGCTCGCCTCCTCGGCGGCCCGGAAGCTCGACTCGGAGCCGACGAGGCCGAAGGTCGGCCGCGATTCGACGGCAGGGTCGGCGTAGCCGAAGGTTCGGGGCTGGTGGACGACGAGGCTGTGGTCGCGGTCGGAGGCGAGATGGCCGCCCGACGCGACGGCGCGACGCTCGGCCTCCTCGTGCTGGCGGATGCCGTATTCGGACCTGAGCGCGGTTCCGCCGGCCAGGGCCGGTGCCGTTCCGAGGACCAGGAGGACGGCCGTCGCGACGATTCGGTTCTTCATTTTCATTCTCCAGTGCGCCCGGTCGTACGGACCTGCCGGCGCATCTTCGCTGTGGAGTTCGGGCTTCCGCGCAGCCTCCGGCCGCCGACGCGTCGCGTCGGAGGACGTCGGACTCGAGGATCGCCCGGTCGGTCTGCGCTTCCCGCACGGGTCGTGCGGTTCGATCCCTTCGGACCGGTCGCAGCCGGCCTCGGAAGGGACGATCACAAGGAGCGTGGAGGACCGATCGGCACCGGCGGTTCGATGCCGTCCATGGGAGAGGCCGCGGAACCTGCCTGATCCACGATCCGCCAGTCGCGCTCCCGGGCTTCGTCCGAGGCGTCGACCCGCAACTGCGGGCAGTGGATGTCGCAGTGCGAGCGCGGCACGGCCTCGTGACCGGAAGACCGACCGCTCGACACGGACGCCTGCTCGGAAGCGGCTGACACGACCTCGGCGGCCCGGATCTCGGCAGGGTTTGCGGCGGACGCGACGGACCGCGCCGGCGGCCCGTGCGGCGGCGTCGAAGCGGAGGGCATGCCACCCGCGACGACGGAAATGGCGAACAGGACGACAAGAAGGATCCGGATCGGCGTCATGGTCCATGCGGACAGGTGTCCGTTCCCGCCGTGTCGTCCGCGACGTCTCGCAGGGACGCGGAATACATCCGAGCCACCCGTGCGGGCCGGGCGCCATGGCGAGAGGTCTGTCGGCCATGCCTGGTGGGGGAAGAGCTGCCGCATCGTCGGTCCGAGCCGTCAGGCGAAGCTGGAATACGGGAGGAAGGCGACGTCCACCGGCTCGCTCCGGCCCGGGACGGCCATGTTCCGCCGCAGCCGCCAGCCATCTCCGGAGAAGGAGGGAAGACCGCGTACCACGGCCGAGGACACGACGAGCCGTGCCCCGAGGGACTTGCTCATCTGCTGGAGACGGGCAGCCAGGTTGACGGTGTCGCCGAGCACCGTGTGCTCGCCCTGACTTCCGCCGGCGACGACCCCGCCGACGACGGGGCCGACGTGCAGACCCATGCCGAAGGTCAACGCGGGCCTGCCTTCGCTCGCCCACATGTCGCTCCATGTCTCCAGCCGATGGACGAGGTCCCGGGCGCAGCGGAACGCACGGTCGAGATCACCGCCTTCGTCCTCGATCGCGAACACGGCCATGACGCCGTCGCCCATGAACTTGTCGACCGACCCCTCCCATTCGGTGACCGTCTCGACCACCCGCCTGCGGTAGTCCGTGAGGAGCTTGCCGATCTCCTCGGGCTCCATCTCCTCGGCGAGCCCGGTGAACCCGCGGATGTCGACGAAGAGGATCGCGGCCCGCTGACGGACGAGTCCCATCTGGAAGCCCGAAGCAGCTATCCTCTCGGCCGTGTCCGGCGAGAAGAAGCGCGAAAGGTTCGTCTTCTCCGACGTGCTCGACACGGCCGTCCGGACGAGCCGCCGGATGTCCACCGCGAGCATGGTCTGGAAGGCTGCGACCGCCGCGAAGGCCAGTGCCCGCACTCCGACGTCCCTCGCGTCCTCGCCGGCGAGGCTCCCCGCGTTCGGGCCGACCGACAATGCGGCGGCGCCTGCGGTCGCCGTTCCGAGCGCGACCAGGACGGCGAAGGCCGCGACCATCCCGGCGCGCATCCGCAACCCGGCATGGGCGAGCAGGACGAACGCGATGGCGAGACTCGGCGTCGCGAGCGCTTCGGCGAAGCCGACGCCCGGCACGAACATGTGCTCGGCGACGAGGTAGACGACGAGCGCCGCGTCCACGCTCACGTAGATCCAGCTCATCGCCGGGCGGTAGAGGCCGGCCACGACGAGGAGGACGGCGGCGAGCGACGTGGCGGCGTAGGCGGCCAACAGGGCGAGATGGACCGGATGGCTTGCGCCGTCGGGTTCCAGCCAAACCACCGCCGCGAAGACCGCGAGCGTCACGAACCTCCAGAGGGCGGTCCGCAGCTCGCTTCTCGTCTCGACGTCGGACATGATCCTGACCGGATCCCCGCTCGCCGCATCGATCGCCACCATCCGGCATTCCTGTCGCTCGTGCGGCACCCGGAGCGGTCGCGCTCCGGGTGCCTGTCGGACGGACGCCGCGATGAGGCGCCCGGTCTCCATGAGTCGGCGGGGGGAGCCCCGCCGCGGGGTCACTTGATGTCGACGATGGTCAGCTTGCCCTTCACGCGCTCGGCGACGAACTGGATCGACTTGCCCGCCGAGACCTCCGAGAGCATCGCCTCGTCGGCGACGTTGAAGACCATCTTCATCGCCGGCATGTCGAGATTGGCGAGCGGCTCGTGGTCCACGGTGACCTTCTTCTGCTTCGTGTCGACCTTGGTGACCGTTCCCTTCGTGAACTCGGCGGCGGCCGCGGGTGCGGCGACGGCTGCGAGGCTCAGGGCGGCGACGAGGGCGGCGGCGTACGTCTTCATGTCGGTTCTCCTTGGACGAAGGTTCACTTGCCGGCGACGGTCAGCGGACCGTGCATGCCGGACTCGTAGTGGCCGGGAATGAGGCAGGCGAACTCGAACTCGCCGGCCTTGGTGAAGGTCCAGACGATCTCGCCCTCCTCGCCCGGCGCGAGGCGCACGGCGTTCGGATCGTCGTGCTCCATCTCGGGGAACTTCTCCATGAGCGCCTTGTGCTCGGCGTTCTTGGCCGCGTCGTCCATGACGAACTCGTGGTCGATCTGACCCGAGTTGACGACGACGATGCGGATCGTCTCGCCCTTCTTCGCGGAGAATTCCGAGGGCTCGAACAGCATCCGGCCGTCGTCGGTCTCCTTGATGTCGATCCGCACGGTGCGGTCCACGTGTCCGGCGTCGCCGGGCTTGCCGACGGCCAGTTCGTCGTGCCCGCCGGCGTGATTGCCGGTGGCGAAGGCCGGGCCGGCGAGGAGGACGGCGGCGAAGGCCACCGACAGCATCAGCTTCTTCTGCATGGATTCATGCTTCCTGGGTGGTTGGTCGTGACTGTGAGGTTGTTCCGGCCGTCAGTGGCCGGAATGTCCGCCGGTCGGCGTGACATTTCGTACGGGCGTCGCCGGGAGGGCGCTTCCCTGTTCGCTGGACGCGGGCGCGGCTGCGGCTTCCGGCAGGGAGCCCGTCCATTCGTAGGCGACCGTCCCCGGGGGGTGCTGGTAGTCGCCCGGATCTTCGTAGTTACCGGGCTCGATCCCTTCGCGGACCTTCACCACGGTGAACATGCCCCCCATCTCGAGCGCGCCGAACTGACCCCAGCCCGTCATCATCGGGATGGTGTTGTCCGGGATGGGCATGGACATCTCGGCCATATCGGCCATGCCCTTCGTGCCCATCGGCATGTATTCCGGCTGAACCTGCTTGAGCTTGCGGGTCACGGCCGTCTTGTCGGCGCCGATGAACGTCGGGATCTCGTGACCCATGGCGTTCATCGTGTGGTGCGACTTGTGGCAGTGGAGCGCCCAGTCGCCCTCGTAGACCGCGTCGAACTCGTAGGCGCGCATCGCGCCGACGGGAATGTCGATCGTGACCTCGGGCCAGCGAGCCTCGGGCCGCACCCAGCCGCCGTCCGTGCAGGTCACCTCGAAGTCGTAGCCGTGCATGTGGATCGGGTGGTTCGTCATGGTGAGGTTGCCGACCCGCACGCGCACGCGGTCGTCCTTGCGCACCACCAGCGGGGCGACGTCCGGGAAGACGCGGCTGTTGATGGCCCACAGGTTGAAGTCGGTCATCTCCATGACCCGAGGAATGTAGGTGCCGGGATCGATGTCGTAGGCCGACAGGAGGAACACGAAGTCCCGGTCGACGGGCATGAAGGTCGGGTCCTTCGGATGCACGACGAAGAAGCCCATCATGCCCATGGCCATCTGGACCATCTCGTCGCCGTGCGGGTGGTACATGAAGGTCCCGCTCTTCTTCATGTCGAACTCGTAGACGAAGGTCTTGCCCGGCGGGATCGGCGGCTGGGTCAGGCCGGTGACGCCGTCCATGCCGCAGGGCAGCAGCATGCCGTGCCAGTGCACGGTGGTGTGCTCGGGCAGCTTGTTCGACACGAAGATGCGCACGCGGTCGCCCTCGACGCACTCGATCGTGGGTCCCGGCGACTGGCCGTTGTAGCCCCACAGGTAGGCGGTCATGCCCTCGCCCATCTGCCGTTCGACGGGCTCGGCGACGAGGTGGAACTCCTTCACGCCGTTGTTCATGCGGAAGGGCAGCGACCAGCCGTTGAGGGTGACGACCGGATTGTACTCGGGACCCGCGGAGGGCATCAGCGGCGGCTGCGTCGTCGCGTCCTCCATGACCGGCGCCTCGGGAAGCGACATCGCGGAGGTCCGGGACCATGCCGCGGCCCCGGCGAGCGCGGCGCCCGCGCCGATGAACTGTCTTCTGGAAACCATGGTTCTCGCTCCTGTCGATCAGTCTTCGTCGCCGCCGGCTTCGGCGGTCTCGACCTCGATGCCGCCGCCCTCGCCGCCGCCGAAGACGGTGCTGGAAAGGGCCTCGTCGGCGAGCCAGAAGGCGCGCCGGGCCTCGACGGCCGAGACGTTCGCCTCGATCCGCTCGCGCGTGTCGGTGATCAGCTCGAAGGTGGACGTGATCATCCCGTTGTAGGTGAGCACGGCCTGCTCCTCGAGCGTGCGCTGGAGGGGCAGGACGCTGTTCTGCCAGTGCCGGGCGATGTCGTAGCTCGACCGGTAGGCCTGGTAGGCAGACCGCGCCTCCGAGCGAACGTTGACCGCACGTTCGGCGAGGAGGTTCGCCGACCTGAGGTATTCGAACTCGGCCTTGCGAAGGCGCGCCTGCCCGCTGTCGAAGATCGGGATGGTGAAGCCGACCTCGAAGGTCGGCGAGAGGTTCGTCTTCCTGACCTCCTTGGGCTCCTCGCCTTCTTCGCCCTCCTCCTCCTCGATCTCCTCCTCAAGCTCGACGCCGGCGCCGAGTTCGAGGTCGGAGACGAAGCGGGTGGCCTTGGTGAGGCCGTAGGAGCGCGCCAGCGTCTCGAGCTGGAGCCTGGCGATCTGGAGGTCGACGCGGTTGCGCAGCGCCTCGCCCTCGATGCCGGAGCGGTTCTGCACCGAGCGGGGCAACCTCGGCAGCGCGTTCGGCACCTCGAAGTCGATGCCCCGGCCGTAGAGGCCCATGACCCGCACGAGCCGCTCCTTGGCGAGGCGCGCCTCCATCCGGGCTTCTGCCACGTCCGCGGTCAGCTCGGCGTAGAAGACCTGTTCGCGGGCCTGGTCGGCCTTGGGCATCGAACCCGTCCGGTTCAGCTCGGTGGCGAGTTCGGCCGCGGCGTCGGCCGCCACCTTTGCCCGGGCGAGGTACGAGACCCGCTCCCAGGCCGCGACCGCCTCGATCCAGGCACGACGGGTCTGCGAGGCGACC
>CANJKV010000240.1 GCA_947474855.1 Aurantimonadaceae bacterium
CTTCATGATGAGGAGATCCTCGCCGTTCAGCTTCACCTCGGTGCCGGACCACTTGCCGAACAGCACGCGGTCGCCGGCCTTCACCTCGAGGGGAACGACCTTGCCGGACTCGTCGCGGGCACCGGCGCCGACGGCGACGATCTCGCCTTCCTGCGGCTTCTCCTTGGCGGTGTCCGGAATGATGATGCCGCCGGCGGTCTTGTTCTCAGACTCAACGCGGCGCACAACCACGCGGTCGTGCAGCGGACGGAAGTTCACTGCTGCCATGTTCAAACCCTTCGTTTGGACCTGAACGCGGGCCCATGTGAGCGGCACCCGGTTCCAGATGGCTTTGGCACTCACCTCAGGCGAGTGCTAACGGGGCGGCAGATAGTCGAGCGGCGGTAGCTTTGTCAAGGCTGGCTCAAGGCCCGCCGGTCCTTCACCCGCTCGAAAATTCATTCGCGACCTGCCGGATCGGAGGGCCGCCCGGCGGACGGGGCGTGCCGAACGGCTCGCGCCGCGTCGCTCACCTCATCCGGGCAGCCGGGGTCCCCGATGTGGGGGCGCGCGTCCGCCGCGTCCAGCCGGTCGGCCGAAGCTGCCTCGGGGGCGGCGGGTGGACGCGCTTGATTCCCGCCGGTTGCCGGACTAATCGCGGGGAAGCGCGGCCGCGCCTCATCGAAACCGGCGACGAAAGAACGACATGGACGCTCCTTCCATCCGGCTGATCGCGGCGCTCGACGAGGTCGCCGGGGACTACGACGCCGTGTTCTGCGACGTCTGGGGCGTTCTCCATAACGGCCTGCGCAAGAGCGAGGCGGCCGAGTCGGCCCTGCGCTCGGCACGGCGAGCGGGCGCGAGGGTCGTTCTCGTCACCAACTCGCCGCGGCCGGAGCCCGGCGTTTCCGCCCAGCTTGCCGCCATGCATGTATCGCCGGACGCCTTCGATGCCATCGTCACGTCGGGCGACGCGACGCGCGACCTCATCGCCCGCCACGGCGGCCCCGTCTTCTTTCTCGGTCCCGAGCGCGACCTGCCGCTCTTCGACGGCCTGTCCGCGCCGCTGGTCGGCGAGGACGAGGCGAGCGCGGTCGTGGTGACGGGCCTTCTCGACGACCGCACGGAAACGCCGGCCGGTTATGCCGACCGCCTCGCCGCCTGGGCGGCCCGCGGCCTGCCGATGATCTGCGCCAATCCCGACATCGTGGTTCATGTCGGCGACCAGCTCCTCTGGTGCGCCGGGGCGCTCGCCCGCGACTACGCTGCCCTCGGCGGCGAGGTGCGCCTCGCCGGCAAGCCCCACGCGCCGATCTACGATCTCGCCCGGCGCAAGGCGGGCCTCGAGCCCGGCGCCCGCGTCCTCGCCATCGGCGACGGCATGGCGACGGACGTGAAGGGCGCGATGGGCGCGGGCGCCGACGTCCTCTTCATCCTCGCCGGCATCCACGAGGCGGAGTTCACGGCCGACGACGGAGCGGCGCGCGTGTCGGCGGTTCTGTCGCGCGAAGGGCTCGACGCGCGCTACTTCATGGCCAAGCTGCGATGAGCGGGGCGTCGATCCGACGCCTCGACGACAGCCTGCCCTACCCGTCGGATCTCGCGGGCGCGGTCGTCGCGGTCGGCAACTTCGACGGGGTGCATCGCGGCCACCAGGCCGTCCTGGCCGAGGCCCGCGCGCTCGCCGGCCGGCTCGGCGCGCCGCTCGTCTGCCTGACCTTCGAGCCGCATCCGCGCACCGTCTTCAGGCCGGAACAGCCGGTGGCGCGCTTGACCCCCGCGCGGCTGAAGGCCCGGCTCCTGGACGGTCTCGGCTTCGACGCGGTGGTGGAGTGGCCCTTCTCGCGCAGCTTCGCGGCGCTGTCGCCGGAAGCCTTCGTGGACGGCATCCTTGTCGGGCACCTCGGCGCGCGCGGTGTCGTCGTCGGCCACGACTTCCATTTCGGGGCCCGCCGCGCGGGCACCCCCGCCTTTCTGCGCGAGGCGGCGACCGCGCGCGGCTTCGCCGTCGACGTCGTCGAGCCGCTTCTCGACGGGGCCGGCCATACCGTGTCCTCCTCGCGCATCCGCGCGCTCCTCACCGCCGGCGACCTCGGGGCCGCGAACGCGCTTCTGGGCTGGCGCTGGACGACGGAAGGGGCGGTGGTCCACGGCGCCAAGCTCGGCCGCACCCTCGGCTATCCCACCGCCAACCTCGCGCTGCAGCCCGACGACCTCCTCGCCCACGGCATCTACGCCGTGAAGCTGCGCCGCGCCGACGGCAGCCTCCACGACGGCGTCGCGAGCTATGGCCGCCGCCCGACCTTCGACGACGGCGCCGCCCTCCTCGAAACCTTCGTCTTCGACTTCTCCGGCGATCTCTACGGCGAGACCGTCTCCGTCTCCCTCTTCGCACGCCTGCGCGGCGAGGAGCGCTTCGACAGCGCCGAGGCCCTGGTCGAGCAGATGGACCGCGATTCGGTGGATGCGAGGGCCGTGCTGGCCGAAGCGGCGCCGTTGTCCGAGCTCGACCGGGCGACGGCGTTCTGATCCCTCCTTCCGGATTGTCCAGCCGGCTGGACATGCCTCTTCGCGTCGCGGCATCATGATGCCGGCCACGCCGATGGAGGGACGCCGTGCTTCTGAAGCATAGGGGAATGGAGCCGCGGATCGATCGAAGCTCGAGAGTCGCGCAGAACGCCACGATCTGCGGCGATGTCGTGATCGGCCCGAACTGCTCGATCGGGTTCGGCGCCGTCCTCAACGCCGAAAGCGGACCCATTCGGATCGGTGCCAACTGCGTGGTGATGGAAACGGCGGTCCTCAGAGGCGTGCGCGGCGCCCCTCTCGTCAGGGGCGACAACGTGCTGGTCGGACCGCGGGCCTATCTGACGGGGTGCACGATCGAGAGCGACGCTTTCCTTGCCACCGGATGCACCATCTTCAATGGTGCCCGTATCGGACGCGGAGCCGAGGTGCGCATCAACGGCATCGTTCATATCCGCACGGTCCTGCCCGCGCATTCCACCGTGCCTTTGGGATGGGTCGCCGTCGGCGGTCCCGCGCAGATCCTGCCACCCGACCGCCATGAAGACATCTGGGCGATCCAGAAGGCGTTGGACTTCCCGCGATACGTCTTCGGCGTCGCTCGGCCGCGTGACGGCGAGACGATCATGCCGCAGGTCATGCCGCGCTATGCCGGGTCTCTCGTTTCCGGACACGGCAGCGATACCGTCCTGGACGGTTGAACCGCCGCTCGGCGTTCGTCAGCCGGATTTCTCGTAGATGCTCAGCCCCTCGACGTCGGCCTCCGTCAGGCGCCAGCCGCGGCGCTCGTAGAAGGGGGCGTTGACCGGAGCGGCGCAGAGATACAGACGATCCGCGCCGATCAGGAAGCCGGTTTCCGTCGCGGCGGTGACGAGCGCGGTGCCGAAGCCCTGTCCGCGGCGCTCCGGCTCGACGAAGACGGCGGCGACCCAAGGGCCGTATCGCGGTCGCGTCGCGAAATCGTTCTCGATCACCGAGGCGGTGCCGACAAAGACGCCTTCGCGATGCGCGACGAGGGTGAACGGGATCAGCCGCGCATCGAGGCTCTCTTCCACCCGCGCCCGGATCTCCGCCTGCGTCGAGCCCTGCTGGAACCACCATTCGCGCCAGATCCGCTCGGAAACGACATCGACGAACTGGGGAACGTCCCGAAGATCGGAGACGATCGAGCGATCCATCGGCGAGCCGCCCGTAATTGCAAAAACCTGGCGCATCACCACGCCGGATCGCGCTCGACGTCAATCCATAGCCCCTGCCTATCAGCACTGCATACTATTCCCCGCCAGACGCTTCGCCGCGCGGCAGGTCGCGATCATGGCCGGCGCGATGGCGGGATCGGTGACCACGAAGGTCGGGCTCGGATGCGGCATTTCGAGGATCGCGAGGCCCGGCCGGAGAGCCTCGATCGTCGGGCGTGCGGCGCGGGCGACGCGGCCGGACAGGATCGCGACCGCAAGGTCCGGCAGGAGGTCCAGGAGCGGCTCGATCCAGGGCAGGCCGGCGGCGCGCTCGGCGGCCTTCGGAGGCCGGTTGCGGGCGCCGGGCGCGTGGATCAGGAAGGGCACGGCGTTCCAGATCACGACGTCGGCGGCTTCGATTCCGGCTTCGGCGAAGAAGCGGCGAAGGTTGCGCGCCGTGCCGGTGGCGTTGAACTGCGAAACGACGCGCGGCACGGCCGGATCGCTCCCGCGCGCTGGCCCCGGCGTTTCCAGCATCAGAAGGATGCGCGCCCGCGTGCCGCCGCCGGCCGGATCGAACAGCGGCGCCCGGCCGTGCGCCGCGGCGATGCGGCGGGCCAGCGCGTTCAGCGGAGCGACGTGGTCAGGCTCCGGGGCGCCTTGCCCGCTCATGCTTTCCCTCGCGGGCCGAACTTGCTAAAGCCCCGTTCCATGCCGAGATCCTGCGCGCGCATCCGCGATCCTCGAATTAGCCGCCCGGCCTTCTGAACGGCGCATCCGCCGCGGAAGGTCCGGGCCGCGACGGCGTGTCTGCGCGCCGCACCTCCTTCTTCTCCGATTTTCCTGCCGGCCGCTGTTCTCGCCGCCGGCGAGCCGCCGGACATCCGACATGACCGACCAGAGCCCGACCCGCGCCAAGACCCCCGAGACGGCCGAAGCCCTCGACTATTCCAAGACCCTGTTCCTCCCCGAAACCCAGTTCCCGATGCGCGCGGGGCTGCCTGAGGCCGAGCCGAAGTGGATCGAGCGCTGGGAAGGCATGGACCTCTACAAGCGCCTGCGCGAAGAGGCCGCCGGCCGGCCGAAATACGTCCTCCACGACGGTCCCCCTTATGCCAACGGCAACCTCCACATCGGGCACGCGCTGAACAAGGTCTTGAAGGACGTCATCACCCGCTCCTTCCAGATGCGCGGGCGCGACGCCAACTACGTGCCGGGCTGGGACTGCCACGGCCTGCCGATCGAGTGGAAGATCGAGGAGCAGTACCGCGCCAAGGGGCGCAACAAGGACGAGATCCCGATCAACGAGTTCCGCCGCGAGTGCCGCGAGTTCGCCGCGCACTGGGTCGGCGTCCAGTCGGCCGAGTTCCGCCGGCTCGGCGTCGAGGGCGACTTCGAGGATCCCTACCTCACAATGGCCTTCGGCGCCGAGAGCGTCATCGCGGGCGAGCTCCTGAAGTTCGCCATGTCCGGCCAGCTTTATCGCGGCTCCAAGCCCGTGATGTGGTCGGTGGTGGAGCGCACGGCGCTCGCCGAGGCCGAGGTCGAGTACGACGAGTACGAATCGGATACGGTCTGGGTCGCCTTCCCCGTGCGGGCCGAGCGCAACGGCTTCGTTCCGGCCTTCAGCGGCGGCGTGTCGAGCTTCCCCAAGGCCGGCCAGCCCGATCCCGGTCCGCTCGACGGCGCCCACGTCGTGATCTGGACGACCACGCCCTGGACCCTGCCGGGCAACCGCGCCATCGCCTTTTCGGACCGCGTCGCCTACGGCCTCTACGAGGTGACCGCGCCGGACGAGGCGCAGAACCCGCGCTGGGCGAAGCACGGCATGCGGCTCGTTCTCGCCGACGCGCTCTGCGCCGACGTGTTCGCCAAGTCGCGCGTGCCGGAGGACGGCTTCCGGCGCGTGCGCGACGTCTCGGCAGCGGACCTCGCGAGCCTCGTCTGCGACCATCCGCTGAAGGGCCTGGCGGGCGGCTACGACTTCGCCGTGCCGCTGCTGCCGGGCGATCACGTCACCGACGATGCCGGCACCGGCTTCGTCCACACGGCGCCGAGCCACGGCCGCGAGGACTTCGACGTCTGGATGGAACACCGACGGGCGCTGGAAGCGCGCGGCATCGACGCGGGAATCCCCTTCCCGGTCGACGACGAGGGCTTCTATACGAAGGACGCGCCTGGCTTCGGTCCGGACGCCGAGGGCGGGCCGGCGCGCGTCATCGACGACAAGGGCAAGAAGGGCGATGCCAACAAGCGCGTCATCGAGGCGCTGATCGCGCGGGGGGCTCTGCTCGCGCGCGGACGCTTGAAGCACCAGTACCCGCATTCCTGGCGCTCCAAGAAGCCGGTGATCTTCCGCAACACGCCCCAGTGGTTCGTCCACATGGACAAGGACCTGAAGGGCTACGGCACCGACAAGCCTGCCTCCGGCGCCGACACGCTGCGCGCCCGCGCGCTGAACGCGATCGCGCAGACCCGCTTCGTGCCCGCCGCCGGGCAGAACCGCCTCCACGCCATGATCGCCGACCGGCCGGACTGGGTGCTCTCCCGGCAACGCGCCTGGGGCGTGCCGATCTGCGTCTTCGCGGATGAGAACGGCGAGATCCTCAAGGACGAGGCTGTCAACGCCCGCATCCTCGACGCCTTCGCCAAGGAGGGCGCCGACGCCTGGTTCGCGGATGGGGCGAAGGAGCGCTTCCTCGGCAACGAGCACGACGGCACCAAGTGGACCATGGTGCGCGACATCCTCGACGTCTGGTTCGATTCGGGCTCGACGCACGCCTTCTGCCTGGAGAAGCGGCCGGACCTCAAATGGCCGGCCGACCTCTACCTCGAAGGCTCGGACCAGCATCGCGGCTGGTTCCACTCCTCGCTCCTGGAAAGCTGCGGCACGCGCGGCCGCGCGCCTTACGACGCGGTGCTGACCCACGGCTTCGTCATGGACGAGGAGGGGCGCAAGATGTCGAAGTCCCTCGGCAACGTCGTCACGCCCCAGGAGGTCATCAAGCAGTCCGGCGCCGACATCCTGCGGCTCTGGGTGGTCTCGTCCGATTATTCGGAGGACCTGCGCCTCGGCAAGACGATCCTCCAGACCAACGTCGACAGCTACCGCAAGCTGCGCAACACCATGCGCTGGATGCTCGGCACGCTCAAGCACGACGAGGGCGGGACCGTGCCGCTCGCGCAGATGCCGGAACTGGAGCGGCTGATGCTGCATCGGCTGGCCGAGCTGGATCAGCTCGTGCGCGCCGGCTACGACGCCTTCGACTTCAAGCGTATCTCCCGCGCGCTTCTCGACTTCTGCGTCGTCGAGCTTTCCGCCTTCTACTTCGACATCCGCAAGGACGCGCTCTACTGCGACCCGCTCTCCTCCACGCGGCGCCAGGCGGCGCTGCAGGTGGTGGGGGCGATCTTCGACCATTTGACGCTGTGGCTCGCTCCGCTTCTGCCCTTCACGGCCGAAGAAGCCTGGCTGTCGAGGAAGCCGGACGCCGTGTCGGTGCATCTGGAGCAGTTCCCGCAAGTGCCCGCCGAATGGCGCGACGAGGCGCTGGCCAAGCGCTGGGCCGAAATCCGCCGCGTGCGGCGCGTGGTGCTCGGCGCACTGGAGGAGAAGCGGCGCGACAAGACGATCGGCTCCTCGCTGGAAGCCGCGCCCACCGTCTTCGTCGCGGATGCGGGCCTCGCAGAGCTCTGCCGCTCGGTCGACTTCGCCGAGGTCGCGATCACCAGCGCCATCCGCATCGAGGCGGGCGAGGGGCCGGCGGACGCCTTCCGCATCCCCGAGGTGCCGGGGGTCTGCGTGGTGTTCGCGCGCGCGGCGGGGCAGAAGTGCGCCCGGTCCTGGAAGATCCTGCCGGAGGTCGGCTCCGACCCGGAGTTTCCGGACGTGACGCCGCGCGATGCCGAAGCGCTGCGCGAGCTGCGAGCGGCGGGCCGCCTCGCGGCCTGAGGAGGGCGGCGGCGGGGCGGGCGCGTCGAGACGCACCCGTCCTGTTGCTCCCGGGCGACGGCTTGCTTAACCATTGACGAAGAATCGCCCGATTCCCGGTTCAAGGGCGTGCGAGAACACAAGGGATAGCCCGGCCGGCGGGGGTCGGCGGCGGGCATCCCGATCCAGGAAACAAGGCGGCGAGGGGGCCGAGGAAGCATGGCAGGTTTTGCGCTGAAGGCCGCCGCGCGGCTCGGATTGGTCGTCGCGGCGGGGATCGGGCTGTCGGGCTGCATGGGGCCGACCTACGGCACCGGCACGTCCGCC
>CANJKV010000241.1 GCA_947474855.1 Aurantimonadaceae bacterium
ACCAGTCTATGAGACCCCCATCCGCAGGCGCCACCGCCTGACAGGGCCGCTTTAGCTCAGCCGGTAGAGCACATCATTCGTAATGATGGGGTCGCGTGTTCGAGTCACGCAAGCGGCACCACTCCCCCAAAAATTGGCCGAGCTCACCACGGAACGATGCCATCTGTGACGGCACGCCTCGGCACACGAAATGGGCCGGCGTGTTGCAGCGCACACAAACGGCGCTATATCAAGCGGATGGATTTTCCCCGCGCGCTCAAGACTGCCTCAGCCATCGCGGCGTGGGGCAGCGTCGCTTTCATCGCCTTCGCCACGATGTCGCCGATCCAGGCCCGGCCTCACCTTTCCTCGCAAGGCATCGAGCACATCGGCGCCTTCGCGGTGGTCGGCTTGTTGTTTGGCATCGCGCATCCTCGGCGCTTGCCCCTCGTGGCAGCAGGCATCGTGCTCGTTGCGGGCGGTCTGGAAGCCGCCCAGCACCTGACCCCCGACCGACATGGCAAGTGGGTGGACTTCGGCATGAAGGTTCTCGGAGGCGGCATCGGCCTGAGCGTGGCTGCCGCCATCACGATCTCGCTGGAGCTGCTCGCCGTTCGTCAGAAACAAAGGGTGAAGTTCAAGCCGTTCTCCGACGGCGTATGAAGCCTTCGCCGGTCATCTTCGCGCCGATCGCGGTTGCAGCAACGGATGACGGACATCCCTGTCGCATCTCGCATCATCAAGGGCATTCCCGTCAGCCCGCCTGACGGGCGTGTCGTGCTCAGCTTCGCGAACGGGCAGACCCGCGTCTTCGAGGGCATCCCGCTCGAAGCGATCACGGACATGGTCGAGGCCCCCTCGCCCGGACATCACTATGTTGAGCGCTTCCGGCATCGGTACCAGCGTGGCGCCTGAACGATGGAGGGCGGCAGCCGGAAAAGCTTCCGCCCGTCGTTTGCACGGGCAAGACGTGACGAGTGAGGGGCTTGGACGCGCGAGCCCGCGACGGGCACGCCCGCGCGTCCCCGAGGCTGTCAAAGGTCGAAGTTGCTCGGCAGCATGACGACGTCCCGGATCGTCATGCCGCGGGGGCGCGTCAGCATGAACAGGATCACGTTCGCGACCTCCTCGGGCTCCAGCAGGCTGCCGGAGGCCTTGGCCTCGGCGAGCTTGTCGGCAGGCCAGTCGGCGATCAACGCGGTGATGACGGGCCCGGGCGAGATCGAGCCGACGCGGATGCCGTCCTTGAAGACCTGCCGTCGCACCGTCTGGACGAAGCAGTCGATCGCCCACTTGGACGAGGCGTAGACCGGCTCCCAGGGAGTCGGATAATGCGCCGCCAGCGAGCTCGTCACGACGATGTCGCCGCTCTTGCGCTCCATCATGTGGGGCAGGACGTCGCGCACATTCTTCATGACGACGTTGACGTTGAGGTTCAGCATCCGGTCGATGGCGGCGCCGTCCGCCTCCACGAGATTGCCGCCGATGTAGCTGCCGGCATTGGCGTGAAAGATGTCGATTCGCCCCGCCGTCTCGATGATGCGGGGCACGAGCGCCGCGCAGGCCTGCGGATCGAGCAGGTCGACCGCCAGCGTCGAGGCGGCGTCGCCGAACTCGTCGCGGATCGCGCCGAGCGCCCTCTCGTCCCGGTCGATGGCGACGACGTGGGCGCCCGCGGCGAGCATCGCCCGGCTGCTGGCCAGCCCGATTCCCGAGCCCGCACCCGTCACCGCGGCAACCTTGCCGGCGAGTTCACCTGCCATGGTCGTTCTCCTTCACAGTCGTTCCTGGGTATTGGTTGTCGCTCGCGCTGCCCCTCAGGGCACGACGATCGTCCGGATCTCTCCGGCGGGCGCGGCGCCCGCGACCGCGCCGACGCCTTCATCGAGGCCGATCCGACGCGAGACGAGCGGCTCGACCGAGATCCGCCCGCTCGCGATCAGGTCGGCGGCGCGGGCGTGAGTGAACGGATTGACGAAGGACGACAAGAGCCGGATTTCGCGAAAGAGGAGATCGAAGGGCTCGACCGAGACCTTTTTGCCTTGCGGCAGGACGCCGAGGACAACCACCGTGCCGCCGCGGCAGGCGAGCCGCGGCGCCTGCTCGATCGTTTCCGGAACACCGGCCGCCTCGATCACCACCTCGGCCCCGCCCGGAAGGAGGCCACCCTCGCCGCAGATCGCAGCGTCGGCATCGCCGCTCGACGGGTCGACCGTGTGCGTCGCGCCGAGCCTGAGGGCGAGGTCCCGCTTGTCCGCGCTGCGCGTGACGAGGACGACGCGCGTCGCGCCGGCGAGGCGGGCGAGCTGCACGGCGAGAAGCCCGATGAGGCCGCCGCCGAGCACGACGACCGAAGCGCCGCCGCGGATTTCGGCCATGTCGATGCCGTGGATGCAGCAGGCGAGCGGCTCGCAGAAAGCGCCGAGGACAGGGTCGAGGGTGTCCGGCAGCCGGTGCGCCTGGGTCTCGGGCAGGCGGACATAGTCCGCGAAGCCGCCGTCGCGGTGGATGCCGATCGCCTGGAGGTTCCGGCAAAGATTCACGCGGCCGCGGCGGCATTCGGGGCACCGCCCGCAGGCGATGTTGGGATCGCCGGTGACGAGCATGCCCGGCGCGAAGGCGGACACGCCCTCGCCCACCGCCTCGACCCATCCGGCGAATTCGTGCCCGAGCGTCACCGGCGGACGCGACGGGAACTCGCCGAGGAACAGGTGACGGTCGGTGCCACAGACCCCGCAGGCCGCGACCTTCACCAGAAGCTCGCCCGGCCCCGGCGCGGGCACCGCGACCTCGCGCAGCGCCAGTTCCTTCAGCCCTTCCAGGCGGATCGCCCGCATGCTCGTGATCCTCTTGCCCGTCATCGCGCTCAGCGCACCGCGAGGCCGGCCTTCAGCCCGCCGTCGATCAGGAAGTCCGCGCCGGTGACGAACCCGGCGCGATCGGAAGCGAGATACGCGATGAGTTCGGCGATCTCCTCCGGCTCGCCGATCCGCCCGAGCGGATGGGCGGCGCCGAAGCGCGCGAAGGCGTCCGCCTCCGAAACGCCTTCGCCGCCATAGGTGCGCGCCGCCAGCGACAGGATCGGGGTGCGCACGGAGCCGGGCGAGACCGAGTTGACGCGAATGCCGGCCGCCGCGTGGTCGAGCGCCATTGCCCGCGTCAGCGCGTGGATCGCGCCCTTGCTCGCGACGTAGGCCGCGACGTTTTCCTGGCAGTTGTGACCCTGCACGGACGACAGGTTGACGATCGCCCCGCCGCCGCGGCGCATCATGTGCGGGACGGCGAAGCGCCCGGTCAGGTAGATCGAACCGACATTGACCGCCATGCAGCGCTCCCAGTCGGCCAAGGCGGTCGAGACCACCGTGCCGTAGGGATGAACGGCCGCCGCGTTCACGACGATGTCGACGCCGCCGTGGCGCTCGATGCACGCGGCCACCGCCGCCTTCACCTCCGCCTCGCGCGACACGTCGGTGCGGCGGACGCGCACCGACAGGCCCCGCTCCTCGGCCGTGCGGTCGAGGTCGGCGTTCGCCGCCTCGTCGATGCCGCAGGCAAGGACGGCGGCGCCGGCCGAGGCGAGCCGCACCGCCGTCGCGGCCCCGATCCCCGACGTTCCCGTGACGAGCGCCACCTTTCCGGCAAATTCCATCTGCTTGTCCTCGTTCAGATCGTGTCCGCCGGCGTGCCGGGGCCAATGAAGCGCAGGCCGTAGCTGAGATGCCGGCCGACGAGATAAGCGTAGGCGACGCGGTCGCGCTCGCGCAGCGCCGCGACGATGTCCGCATGGGCGGCGTGGGTGTCGGCCTCGACCGTGCGGGCGGCCTTGCCGACGCGCATCAGGTTCTCGATAGCCGGCCGCAGCATGCGGAAGGTCGCGAGCGTCGTACCGTTGTTCGACAGCGCGATCAGCGCCTCGTGGAACTCGTAGTCCGCGCGCGCCAGTTCGGCGACCCCGCCGGCGCCGAGGATGCGGCCGTTGATCGCCTCCAGGCGGTCGAGGTCCGCGTTCGTCGCGTGGAGGATCAGGTGATCGCCGATGCCGGTCTCGAGAATGCGGCGGAAGCCCTGCAGGTCGCGGAAGTTCTCGGCGGAAACGTCGCCGTGGAAGGAGAAGAGCTTCTCCACCGCGGCCGCATGTCCGTCCGAAACCACCGCCCCGCTCTTGGGCCGGGTCTCGATCAGCCCGAAGGCGCGCAGGATCACCAGGGCCTCGCGCACCGTGTTGCGGGACGCGCCGAGGAGCTCGCACAGCTCGCGTTCGGTGGGAAAGGGGTCGCCGACCTTCAGACCGCGCGCGGCCACGAGCCCGCGGATCTCGTCCACGAGCCGGTTCACCACGGACCCGCCGGGCGCCTCGGAAACGCCCGGATCTGCGGAAGGCTTCAACCCCATCATCACGCCATAATGCCCTTCTGGTTGGTCCAGAAGCAAGAGATTATCGGGGAGAGGGTTGATGATCGGCGGATTTTCCGACAATTCTCGCCCATCTGGACCAACCAGATCGCGCTCGAGTAAAAGGGGTCGTCGATGGATCACATGAAGGAGTGCTTCCGCTGGTACGGGCCGAGCGATCCCGTCCCGCTCGCCCATATTCGGCAGGCGGGCGCGGCCGGCATCGTCACCGCGCTCCACGAAATCTACGACGGATCGGCCTGGAGCGAGGCCGCCATTCGCGCCCGCAAGACCCTGATCGAGGCGGCGGGCCTCGAATGGGCCGTGGTCGAGAGCATCCCGGTCCACAACTCCATCAAGATCGGCACGCCCGAGCGCGACCGCTACATCGGCTGGTACCAGGAGACGCTGAGGGCGCTCGCGGCCTGCGCGATCGAGACGGTCTGCTACAACTTCATGCCGGTTCTCGACTGGACGCGCACGGAGCTGCGCCACCCCATGCCGTCGGGCGCGCTGGCGCTGCGCTACGACGCGGTGGACTGCGCGGCCTACGACCTCTTCGTCCTCCGGCGGCCCGACGCCGAAGCCGACTACGACGGCGCGCGGATCGAGCAGGCGCGGACGCGCTTCGAGGCGATGGACGCGGACAGGATCGCGCTGATCGAGCGCAACCTCATCGCCGGATTGCCCGCCAGCGAACGGCAATACGACCGCGCCCGCTTTCTCGCCGCGCTTGGCGACTATGCCGGGCTCGGACGGGACGAGCTTCACGCCAACCTCGCCTACTTCCTGCGGGCGATCGTGCCGGTGGCGGAAGAGGTCGGCCTGCGCCTCTGCATCCATCCGGACGACCCGGCCTTTCCGCTCTTCGGGCTCCAGCGCATCGTGTCCACGGCCGACGACGCGCGGCGCATCCTCGCCGCCGCCGACAGTCCCGCCAACGGCCTCACCTTCTGCACCGGCTCCTACGGGACGCGGGGCGACAATGATCTGGCCGGGATGGTCCGCGAGTTCGGCTCCCGCATCCATTTCGCGCACCTGCGCAACGTGACGCGCGAGCCGGACGGCTCCTTCCACGAGTCCGATCATCTCGGCGGCTCGGCCGACATGCCCGCCGTCATCATCGCGCTGATGGAGGAGCAGGCACGGCGCCGCGCCGAGGGCCGCACGGATTGGCAGATCCCGTTCCGGCCCGACCACGGGCACCTCATGGCCGACGACCTCGCCAAGGAGCGCATCAATCCCGGCTATTCGCTGATCGGGCGCCTGCGCGGACTCGCCGAGATCCGCGGCGTCATGCACGGCGTGTCCGCCGACCGGCGCCTGTCGGCCTGACCCTTTCGCACGTTGAGGACCACGCGATGAAGCGCTCGGAGATCAACCACATCCTGCGCGAGGGCGAGGCCTTCATGCGCTCCTTCGGCCAGGTGCTGCCGCCCTTCGCCTATCTCCCGCCGGCCGAGATGAAGGCCCGGACGTCCGAACTGCGGGCCCTGTCCGAGCGCCAGCTCGGCTGGGACGTCACCGATTTCGGTTCCGGCAACTTCGCCCGCACCGGCCTCTTGCTGTTCACCGCCCGCAACGGACTGGCCGCCGACCTCGGGCGCGGCGGCGGCATGGTCTATGCCGAGAAGATCATGATCGCCCGCCGCGACCAGCTGACGCCCATGCACCGGCACGAGCGGAAGGCCGAGGACATCGTCAACCGCGGGGGCGCGCGCCTCGCCATCGAGCTCTTCTCGGCAGCGCCTGATGGCTCGATCGACCCGGACCGGCCGGTCGAGATCCAGACCGACGGCATCCTTCGCCGCCTGCGCGGCGGCGACGTCCTGACGCTCCGCCCCGGCGAGAGCGTCACGCTCCTGCCTCGCCTTCACTGGCACGCCTTCTGGGGCGAAGGCGGCGACGTCCTCGTCGGCGAGGTGTCCACCGTCAACGACGATCTCGGCGACAACGTCTTCCGCGATCCGGTCGGCCGATTCGCCACGATCCAGGAGGACGAGGCCCCGCTCCGCCTCCTCGTCTCCGACTACGAGACCTGGCTGCGCTGACCACCGGGAGGCCGCGAGCTCTGAACGACGATGGGCGAGGAGTCCGGCCGATCGTCGTCCGACCCCGCTGCGAAGCCGTTCTGCCGACGGAACAGGCGCAGCCGACATTCACTCCTACGTAGTTTTTCGCAGGTAGGCTGCTCCGATCACTCCGATCGGGAAACCCATGTCCGTCCATCCTTTGCCGAACTCCGATGGGCGGGGCCGCGCCCCACCGGGGTCGGACGCCGTTCTCGACGCCCTGCCCCATCCGGTGGTCGGCTTCGACCGGGACGGCGAGGTCACCTTCGCCAACGCTTCGGCTCGCGACTGCTTCGGCGAGCGGATCGTCGGCTCGGACTTCGCCGACCTCTTCCCGAGCGGCCCGGCCCCTTTCAAGCAGCTGGCCACGGCTGGACGGGCACTCGGCCTCGTATCCAGCACGCAGGCCCGCTTTCGCGGACTCGTCGGCGCCATGGCCGCCGGCGGCTTCGTCCTCAGCCTGACTGCCGAGGAGGCGGACGCGGCGACTGACGGGGAGGCGGACGAGCTCACCGGCATGATGAAGCGCGCCGGCCTCGCCCTCCGGCTGGATGCGGCGCTCGCCGATCTCGCCGGGAGTGGCGCGCGGCTCGCCATCCACTGCATCGACCTCGACCGCTTCAAGACCGTCAACGACACGCTCGGCCACGGCGTCGGCGACGGTCTCCTGAAGAAGGTGGCCGACCGGATGCGCGCGGCCTGCCGCAAGGAGGACTGCATCGCGCGCATCGGCGGCGACGAGTTCGTCGTCATCCAGGCCGGAGTCGGCGACCGCACCGATGCCGAGCGCTTGGCGGCCCGGCTCGTCGACCTCGTCGGACGGACCTACGTACTCAGCGGTCACACCGTGAACATCGGCGCGAGCGTCGGCGTGGCGCTGGCCGAGCCCGGCCAGGGAACGCGCGATCTCCTGCGCAACGGCGACCTCGCGCTCTACGAGGCCAAGCGCGCGGGGCGCGGGCGCTTCCGCGTCTTCGAGGACGGGATGGACGCGGCGCTGCGCGACCGGCGCGAACTCGAGATCGACCTGCGCCGCGCGCTCGCGCTGAAGCAGTTCAGCCTTCACTATCAGCCCTTCATCGACCTCCAGACGGAGCGGACGATCGGCTTCGAAGCCTTGATCCGCTGGGATCATCCGGTGCGCGGCCGCGTGACGCCGGCCGACTTCATTCCGCTCGCGGAAGAAACCGGGCTGATCAGCAAGATCGGCGAGTGGGTGCTTCGGACGGCCTGCGCCACCGCGACGACGTGGCCGGAGGAGATGTCGGTCGCCGTCAACGTTTCGCCCGTGCAGTTCAAGTCGGACAACCTGATCGAGACGATCGTCTCGGCGCTCACTCATTCCGGCCTGCCGGCGCACCGGCTGGAAATCGAGATCACCGAAGGCGCGCTCCTGGAGGACACGTCCAACGTCCTGAAGACGCTGCACGCGCTGCGCGACCTCGGCATCCGCATCTCGATGGACGATTTCGGCACCGGCTACTCGTCGCTGAGCT
>CANJKV010000242.1 GCA_947474855.1 Aurantimonadaceae bacterium
GGTGTGGCCGGTCGTGCGGGTGTAGCTCGCGACGCGCTTCTTCAGCGACTTCGCCTTGCCGACGTAGAGCACCTCGCCGGCCTGATCGAACATGCGGTAGACGCCCGGCTGGAAGGGCAGCTTCTTCACATAGGCAGCGATCAGCTCGGCGCCGGTCAGGCCGCTCGCCTCGGCGCCCGCGCCCCCGTCCGACCAGTCGATGGCGGCGAGGCGCGCGGCGGCCTCGTCCGGCTCGGCGGCGGCGGCCACGTCGTCGCCATCCCCGGTCTCGTCGTCGAAGCTCGGATCGATGTCCGGCTGGGGAGCCTCGATCTCCGGAATGTCGTCTTCGCCGGCCGGGCGGGCGACGAGCGCCCGTCCGCTATGCCTGGAGAATCGCTGCGGCCTCGACCGGCCCATGCGGCACGTCCTCGAATGCTTGCGTCCGGCTCCGCCACGGGCCGGCCTGTCCGTTGATTCCCATATAGGATTCTTCGCCGCCGCTTTGCACCGGGCCTTCGCGTCGCGGCGGCGGCCGTCGCCGGACGGGGTCGCGGGCCGACTGTGGCGGGCGCGCAACGCGTCTTCAGAATCCGTTAGGGGTTGCGACCCGATGAAGCCTCAACCTGTTGTGCGAGGGGCGATCACACCATCTCACGAATGTATCGGCCCTGAAGCATTCACGTGATGACGGGTGTAGGATGCGGTCGAAAGGTGATGGAGTGCATCGGATGCGTGTCTTGAAGGTTCTGCCCATTCTCGCGGTGCTGTCCGCCGGGACGGTGGCGCCGGCGCTCGCCGCCGATCTCGTCGAGCCGACGGCGCCGATGGACGCGACGGCGACCGGCGCGAGTCCGGTCTATATCTGGTCCGGCCCCTATGCCGGCGCCTTCGTCGGCTACAATTCCACGCGCTTCGACCAGAGCGGGGGCGCGGACTTCAAGGGCGACGGTTTCGTCGGCGGCGTCTACGGCGGCGTGAACGTCCAGAACGGCAACTTCGTCTACGGCATCGAGGCAGACGTGGGCGGCGGCGGCTTCGACGCCAGCGGCGACAACGCGGCGCTCGGCCTGCCGATCGAGGGCGACAACAACATCTTCGGCTCGCTGCGCGGACGCGTGGGCGTGGCGATGGACCCGTTCCTCGTCTTCGCCACGGGCGGTCTCGCCGTGTCCGAGCAGGAACTCAGCCTCGGCGGCGCGTCCGACACCCAGACCGCCGTCGGCGCGACGGTGGGCGCGGGCGTCGAGGGGCAGATCACCGACACCATCACCTCGCGCATCGAGTACCGCTACTCCAACTTCGGCGACCAGACCTTCGACCTCGGCAATACGAGCATCTCGTCGGGCTTCGACGAGCACTCGGTGCGGGCGGGCGTTGCGTTGAAGTTCTGAGGCGGAACGACCGACCCGAACGGGGCGCCGCGCCCTCTCCCGCTTGCGGGCGAGGGCGGGCAGCGAAGCCGACCGCGCGAGAGTGTCGGCCGCGCGAGCGGCCAGCAAAGACTCTCGCGACACGCGGCAGCCTTCACGAACCACCCTCATCCGGCTTCCCGCACCTTCTCCCGCCAGCGGGAGAAGGGTGTAGCTCCGGCGCTGCTCTTCGCGTCAGCGGCCGTCAGCCGGCGCTTTTCAGATCCGCATAGGCCGGGAAGGTCTTCTCGAAGCCGCCGATCCAGGTCGTCAGCGCCGGGTGATCCGACTCCCAGCGACCGGCGAAGCGCAGGCTCATCCAGCCGAGTAGTCCGGCGATGGCGAAGTGGGCGATGTTGGGCTCGGGAGCGAGGGTCGGCACCTCGCGCTCGAGAACGGCGAGGCCGCGAATCGCCTTCGCCCACTGCCGGTCGACCCACGGCTGGTGCCGCTTGTCCTCCGGGCGGAAGCGGCTCTCGTAGACCGTCAGGATCGCGCCATCGGTGACGCCGTCAGCGGTCGCCTCGATCCGGCGGGCCGTCAGCCACTCCGCGTCGGTCTGGGGAATCAGGAGGTTGCCGCTCAGGCGGTCGAGGTACTCGACGATGACGCGGCTGTCGTAGATCGCCTCGCCATTGTCCAGGATCAGCGTCGGGATCTTGCCGAGCGGGTTGACCGCGAGAAGCTCGGCGGGATCGGCCGCCGTGTCGACGATCGTCGTTTCCAGCGGGATGCCGACATGGTGCGCGGCCATGCGCACCTTGGCCGCGAAGGGGGAGGCGGGGGCGTAGAGAAGACGCATTAAGAGGCTCCGATTCGGGGTCCGGGATCGAGGCTTAGCCGATCCGGTCGCCGGCGCGAAGCGAGCGGAGGTTCAGTGCGGCAGGAACCGGCGGCTGTCCGGGTCCTCGATGCGGCGCAGCGACTGGCACTCGGCGCCGTAGATCCGCCAGCGATCCAGGCCGACGACGCAGCCCTCGGCCCGGAAGCCGAGCGTCGTCTGCGACAGGAGGCCGACATAGCCGCCGATCGCGGCGAGACCCATCGGGAATTCGATGACGTAGTAGACCGGGCGGCGATGGCCGTCCGAGATCAGCGCCTGGGCGTGGCACCAGCGGCGCTCGAAGGGGCGGGCCTCGTCGATGCGGGGCAGGTAGCCGCGCTCGCGCATGTCGCTGAACTCGAGGATGGAAAGCGGCGTGCGCAGCATGTTGGGCGCGCCGTATTCGAACTGGTCTTCGACCTGGGCGAGCACGCGGGCATCGTCGCAGAAGGGCAGGTTCTGCGTCACGCGAAGCTGCTCGCGACGCGCGATCGGATCCGCCGCCTGGGCCGACCCGAGCGAGGCGATGGCCGAAACCGCGGCGAGGGCGCTCGCGAGCAGGGTCTGGATCGGGCGGCGCATGGAGCGGGTCCTTCGAAGGGCATCGGCGGCGGGCTGGCGGAGGAACCGCCCGCAGTTTCGCGAAAGAATAGTTCGGATCGAGGGGCTTTGCATCAGCCGCGCTCGGGCGAAACGCGCTCGATCCTGCTCGTTGCGCCCCCGGTGTTGCCGAAAATCCCTTCGAACAGGCGCAGGGCGCGCGTCGCGTTCGCTTCGAAGGTGAAGGGCGGGTTGACCACGGCGAGTCCCGTGCCGACGAAGCGTTCGTCCGGGCCGGGCGCCTCGCGCAGGAACTCGGCCGCCACGATATCGGGAACGCCGCTCGCGGCGAGCGCGGCGAGAAAGGCGTCGCGCTCGGCCAGGCGCTTGATCGGGTACCACAGGGCGTAGATGCCGCCCGCCCAGCGCGCCTGCGCCTTGGCGAGGTGGGCGGCGATGCGCTCGAACTCGCCCGGCTTCTCGAAGGGCGGGTCGACGAGAACGAGGCCTCGCTTCTCCTTCGGCGGCAGGTGGGCGCCGAGCGCCAGCCAGCCGTCGAGCTCGATCGCCTTCACCTGGACGTCGCCGGCGAAGAGGGCGGCGAGGCTTTCCGCGTCGACGGGATGCAGCTCGTAGGCGGAAAGGCGGTCCTGGCGGCGCAGGAGACGCCGCACGAGAAGCGGCGAGCCGGGATAGGCGAGGGGCGGATCGGCCAGCGCTTCCGGCCCCAGCGCCTCGCGATAGGGCGCGAAGACCGGGTCGGCCGATTCGGGCGCCGCCAGGAAGCGCGCGATGCCCTCGCGGTACTCGCCGGTGCGCCGCGCCTCGTCGGATGCCAGGTCGTAGAACCCGCGGCCGGCATGGCTGTCGAGGACGCGGAACGGCTTCTCCTTGCGCTTGAGGTAGTCGACGATGAGGCACACGAGCGCGTGCTTGACGACGTCGGCGAAGTTTCCCGCGTGGAAGGCGTGGCGATAGTTCATCGACCGGCCCTCCGCGGTGCCGCGATCGAAAACACTGCGTTCATCGCCTTTACGCCCGCCCGCTCGTAGCCCATCTCGCAGTCCGCACATGAATTTGCTGCGCCGCAATGGCGGCCGGCCTGTCCAGAGGACTTGTTCGAGTGACCCATTCCAAACTCTTCGAACCCTTCGACCTCGGCCCGATCCGCCTCGCCAACCGCATCGTCATGGCGCCGCTGACCCGCTCGCGCGCGACGAGCGACGGCGTCGTCAAGGACATGCACGTCACCTACTACGCGCAGCGCGCCGAGGCCGGGCTGATCGTCACCGAGGCGACCAATATCACGGTCGAGGGCCGCGGCTATGCCTGGACGCCCGGCATCTACACCGACGAGCAGGTCGCGGCCTGGCGCAAGGTGACGGATGCCGTCCACGCCAAGGGCGGCAAGATCGTGCTGCAGCTCTGGCACGTCGGCCGCATCTCGCATCCCGACCTCCAGGAGAACGGCGCCAAGCCGGTCGCGCCCTCGGCGGTGACGCCGAAGGGCCAGGCCTTCACCGAAGAAGGCTTCAAGCCGCACGAGGAGCCGCGGGCGCTGGAGCGCGACGAGCTGCCGCGCGTCGTCGCCGACTACGTGAAGGCGACGAAGAACGCCAAGGCCGCCGGCTTCGACGGCGTCGAGGTGCACGCGGCGAACGGCTACCTCCTCGACCAGTTCCTGCGCGATGGCGCCAACAAGCGCACCGACGACTACGGCGGCTCGATCGAGAACCGCATCCGCTTCCCCCTGGAGGTGGTCGACGCGGTGGTCGCGGCCTGGGACGCGCAGCACGTCGGCATCCGCATCTCGCCGGTGACGCCCGCCAACGACCTGACGGACTCGAACCCGCAGCCGGTCTTCGACCGCTTCGTGGAGGAGCTCGGCAGGCGCAAGCTCATGTACCTCCACGTCGTGGAGGGCCAGACCGGCGGCTCGCGCGACCTGCCCTTCGATTACGCCAAGCTCCGCCAGGCCTTCGGCGGCGTCTACATGTCCAACAACGGTCTGACGCGGGAGCTGGCGGAGAAGGAGCTGGAAGCCGGCGAGGCCGACCTCGTCTGCTTCGGCCGGCCCTTCATCGCCAACCCCGACCTCGTCACCCGCCTTCGCATCGGCGCGCCGCTGGCGGAAGGCGACAAGGCGACCTTCTACGGCGGCGACGAGAAGGGCTACATCGACTACCCCGCGCTGACCGAGGAGGAGAAGCGCCAGGCCGAGGCGGCCTGACGCGTCTCGATCGGACCGAACAGGAAGGCCGGGCGGCGACGCCCGGCCTTTTGCGTTTTCGCGGGCGGGGTTAGAAGAGTTCCATGAACAAGCCCTTCTTCCCCCACACCGCCCATTCGGCCTGCCCGCACGACTGTCCCTCGACCTGCGCGCTCGACATCGAGGTGCTGGCGGCGGATCGGATCGGCCGGGTGCGCGGGGCGGAGGCGAACAGCTACACGGCCGGCGTCATCTGCGCCAAGGTCGCGCGCTATGCCGAGCGGCTGCACCACCCCGGCCGCCTGCTGAAGCCGATGCGGCGGCTGGGTGCGAAGGGCGAGGGCGCCTGGGGCGAGATCTCTTGGGACGACGCGCTCGACCTCGTGGCGGAGAGGTTCGTCGCGGCCGAGCAGCGGCACGGGAGCGAGGCCGTCTGGCCCTACTTCTACGCCGGCACGATGGGCCTCGTGCAGCGCGACGGCATCAACCGGCTGCGCCACGCCAAGCGCTATTCCGGCCAGTTCGACTCGATCTGCACCAACATGGCCTGGACGGGCTGGGTGGCGGGCGCCGGCACGCTTCGCGGCAGCGACCCGCGCGAGATGGCGTCGAGCGACTGCGTCGTCATCTGGGGCACCAACGCGGTGGCGACGCAGGTCAACGTGATGACCCACGCCGTGCGCGCCCGCAAGGAGCGCGGGGCCAGGATCGTCGCCATCGACATCTACGACAACGCCACGATGCGCCAGGCCGACATGACGCTGAAGCTGCGGCCGGGGACGGACGGCGCGCTCGCCTGCGCGGCGATGCACGTCGCCTTCCGCGACGGCTACGCCGACCGAGACTACCTCGCGACCTACACCGACGATCCGGCGGGGCTGGAGGCGCACCTCGCCGGCCGCGATCCCGCCTGGGCGGCCGGCATCACCGGGCTTACGGTGGATGAGATCGAGGCCTTCGCCCGCCTCGTCGGCACGACGCCGCGGACCTTCTTCCGCCTCGGCTACGGCTTCACGCGCCAGCGCAACGGCGCGCCGGCCATGCACACGGCGCTGTCGCTCCCCGCCGTGCTCGGCTCCTGGCGGCACGAGGGCGGCGGCGCGTTCCACTCGAACTCCGACATCTTCCGGCTCGACAAGTCACAGATCATGGGCGTGGCTGATCGCGATCCGGGCGTGCGCCACCTCGACCAGAGCCGGCTCGGACCGGTGCTGACGAACGAGCCGGACGCGCTGTTCGGCGGGCCGCCGGTGACGGCGATGCTGGTGCAGAACACCAATCCCGCCAATGTCTGTCCCGAGCAGCGCAAGGTGCGGGCGGGGCTGATGCGCGACGACCTCTTCGTCTGCGTCCACGAGCAGTTCATGACGGATACGGCCAAGCTCGCCGACCTCGTCCTGCCCGCCACCATGTTCCCCGAGCACGACGACATCTATCGCGGCGGCGGGCAGAACCACATCCTCCTCGGCCCCAAGGTGGTCGAGCCGCCGGAAACGGTTCGAAGCAACCACTTCGTGGTGGAGGAGCTGGCAAAGCGTCTCGGCGTCGCGGACCGGCCGGGCTTCGGCAAGACGGAGCGCGAGCTGATCGACGCGATGCTGCTGACGAGCGGGCGCGGGACGCTGGCGGAGCTGGAGGCGGGGCGCTGGATCGACTGCCAGCCGGACTTCGCAGACGCGCACTTCCTGAACGGCTTCGCCTGGAAGGACGGGAAGTTCCGCTTCAAGCCGGATTGGGCCGGCATGGCGGCACCGAACCGGCCACCGCCTTCGATGGGTCTCCAGGGACCGCACGACCGGCTCGGCGGCTTTCCCGACCACGTGGCCGTCATCGAGGAACCGGATGGCGAGCATCCGTTCCGCCTCGCGACCTCGCCGGCGCGCCAGTTCCTGAACTCGACGTTCGCGGAGACCAAGGGGTCGAGGTCGCGCGAGGGCCGACCCGAGGCGATGATCCACGTCGAGGATGCTGCGCGGCTGGGGATCGCCGACGGCGACGTGCTGGAGCTCGGCAACGCGCGCGGCAGCGTGCGCCTGCACGCGAAGGTGACGGACGTCGCCAAGCCGGGCGTCGTGATCCACGAGGGGTTGTGGGCGAACGGCGACTTCCTCGACGGGGAAGGCATCAACGTTTTGACCGGCGCCGACCCGGTCGCGCCCTTCGGCGGCGCGGCCTTCCACGACAACAAGGTCTGGGTGAGACGGGAGGGGTGAGGGGGCATCTCCCTCGGCCCTCCCGCCGTTAGAGCCTGTTATGGACCATGCATAGATGTTGTGTCGGGTCAGCGAGGTCACCCGACCCTTCGGGCTGGCCGTGCCGAGCCGCCGGAGTGCGTCGCCGACCTTGCCGATCGCCCCGGCTATCGGCGGCCTTCGGCTCCTACCCGGCGGCTCGGCACAGCCAGCACAACACCTATCCATGGTCCATAACAGGCTCTAGACTCAGGGCTGCTGGGTCGCGCCGTCGTCCTGCTGGGGATCGACCGTCATGCCGTCGTCGGCGTAAGGGTCGGCCGCGCCGTCGTCCGTCGCAGCCGCATCCGGCGCAACGACCTGGTTGCCGTTGACCAGAACGGCGCCGTCGGCCTTGGTCTCGACGTTCCAGCGCAGGCGACCGTCCGGCAGAGTCTCCGCGAAGCCCTTGGCAAAGTTCAGGCCGCCGACGGCGCTGAAGGCCTCGTTGGTGCCGACCTTCTGGAGGTTGGCGATGATCGCGTCGATGCCGCGGGCCGTCACGATCGAGCGCGTCTCGGCCTTTTCGGGGCCGGTGATCTCGATCGTGCTCTCGTAGGTGATCTCGTAGTCCTTGCCGCGGACGTGCCCGGGATCGACGAGGATGGTCGGCAGGTTTTCGGCGAAGCTCGCCGACATGGCTTGCGTCGCGGAGGCGGGGAAGATGTCGGGATTGTTCAGGTCGAACTCGCGGATGGCGATGTCCACCGGCGTCTTCAGGTCGACGTCGCGCAC
>CANJKV010000243.1 GCA_947474855.1 Aurantimonadaceae bacterium
GAGGACCGGCGTGTCGGGGCCGAGCGGGGCGGTGAGGTCGACGACCTCGATGGCGCCCGAGGCGATGGCGGAGGCGACGGCGGACAAGCTTTCGGCGGCAGGCATGGAGCGGTCCTTCAACCCTTTGGGGAACGAGCGGCCGCAGGGGTCCCGGCATCGCCGCATGGGAGGGAGGATGACCAGCGATCAATGAAAATGCAAGCATCCGCGAGGGGGCGGATTGCCGATCTTCGCGGCGGGCGCTGCCGCTTTCCGGCGCAGCGTGCCGAAAATCCGGCGCAGGTCGCGGCGGCGGGCGGATCCGGGCACATCCGGCCTCATGCAGATGCCGATATCGGAGCGTGCAGCGGGCGGGCTTGACCGCGGCGTCCGCGGCATATTAGTTTAGACCTAAATCATATCGAGGCGCCGGCTCGCCGCCGCCCATGAAGGGGCTGTCCATGCGCATCGTCTGCATCGGCGGAGGTCCGGCGGGCCTCTACTTCGCCCTCCTGATGAAGAAGAGCCATCCGGAGCACGTCGTGACCGTGGTCGAGCGCAATCGGCCCTACGACACGTTCGGCTGGGGCGTCGTCTTCTCCGACGCGACCATGGTCGCCATGCGCAAATGGGACCCGGAGACCGCGGCTGAGATCGAGGACGCCTTCAACCATTGGGACGACATCGAGCTCGTCTTCAAGGGCACGCGCCAGCGCACCACCGGCCACGGCTTCGTCGGCATCGGCCGCCGCAAGCTCCTCAACATCCTCCAGGCGCGCTGCGAGGCGCTCGGCGTCGAGCTGCGCTTCGAGACGGAGGTCGGCAGCGACGAGGAGTTCCCCGACGCCGATCTCGTGATCGCCTCGGACGGCTTCAACTCCAAGATCCGCAACAAGTACCCGCACGTCTTCGAGCCCGACCTCGCGGTGCGCCCGAACCGCTTCGTGTGGCTCGGCACCAACAAGCTCTTCGACGCCTTCACCTTCGACTTCCGAAAGACCGAGCACGGCTGGTTCCAGGCGCACATCTACAAGTTCGACGAGACCACCTCGACCTTCATCGTGGAAACGACGGAGTCCGCCTACAAGGCGCACGGCCTCGACGCGATGAGCCAGGACGAGTCGATCGCCTTCTGCGAGACGCTTTTCGCGGACACGCTCGAGGGCGCGCCGCTGATGACCAATGCGCGCCACCTGCGCGGCTCGGCCTGGCTGAACTTCTCGCGCCTCGTCTGCGGTCACTGGAGCCACTTCAACGGCCGCTCCCACGTCGTTCTGATGGGCGACGCGGCGCACACCGCCCATTTCGCCATCGGTTCGGGCACCAAGCTCGCGCTGGAGGACGCGATCGAGCTGACGCGCCAGTTCGACCTCCACGGCCACTCGGCCGATGCGATTCCCGCGGTGCTGTCCGACTACGAGGCGATCCGCCGCGTCGACGTCGCGCGCATCCAGAACGCGGCGCGCAACGCCATGGAATGGTTCGAGGTGGTGGGCGAGCGCTACGCCGACACGCTGCCGCCGGAGCAGTTCATGTATTCCATGCTGACGCGCTCGCAGCGCATCAGCCACGAGAACCTGCGCCTGCGCGATCCGCAATGGCTGGAAGGCTACGAGCGCTGGTTCGCCGCGCAGGCGGGCGTGCCGGCGAAGTCCGGCGAGCGGCCGCTCCCGCCGATGCTCACCCCCTACTCCATCCGGGGCGTGACCTTGAAAAACCGCATCGTCGTCTCGCCGATGGCGATGTATTCGGCGACGGACGGCCTCATCGACGACTTCCACCTCGTGCACCTGGGAAGCCGCGCCATGGGCGGGGCGGCCCTCGTCTTCGCCGAGATGACCTGCGTCTCGCCGGACGCGCGCATCACGCCGGGATGCCTCGGCCTCTGGAACGACGATCAGGCCGCGTCCTGGCGCCGCCTCGCCGCCTTCGTCCACGGCAACACCGACGCCAAGCTCGGCATCCAGCTCGGCCATGCCGGCCGCAAGGGCGCGACGCGCCTCGCCTGGGAGGGCATCGACGAGCCGCTGGCGGAGGGGCACTGGCCGCTCTACTCGGCCTCGGCCCTGCCCTACCTCAAGCATTCCGCCGTGCCGAAGGCCATGGACCGGGCCGACATGGACCGGGTGCTCGCCGACTTCGTCGCGGCGACGCGCCGCGCGGCGGAAGCGGGCGTCGACTGGCTGGAGCTGCACTGCGCCCACGGCTATCTCCTGTCCTCCTTCCTGTCGCCGCTGACCAACAAGCGCGAAGACGAGTACGGCGGCGGCCACGAGAACCGGGCGCGCTATCCTCTCGAGGTCTTCCGCGCGGTGCGCGAGGCCTGGCCGGCGGACCGCCCGATCTCGGTGCGCCTGTCGGCGCACGACTGGACGGAGGGCGGCAACACGCCGGACGACGCCGCGATCTTCGCGGCGATGTTCAGACAAGCCGGCGCCGACATGATCGACTGCTCCTCGGGACAGGTGTGGAAGGAGGAGAAGCCGGTCTACGGCCGCCTCTTCCAGACGCCCTTCTCCGACAAGATCCGCAACGAGGTCGGCATCCCGACCATCGCGGTCGGCGCGATCTCCGAGGCCGATCACGCCAACTCGATCATCGCGGCGGGCCGGGCCGACCTTTGCGCCGTCGCGCGGCCCCACCTCGCCGATCCCGCCTGGGCGCTGCACGAGGCGGCCAGGATCGGCATCCGCGAGGTCGCCTGGCCCAAGCAGTACGCCTCGGCCAAGCGCCAGTACGAGACCAACCTCGAACGGGCGGCCGCGCAGTGAGCGCGGAAGCGACGGGTCCCCTCGCCGGGCGTCACGCCCTCGTCACGGGCGCGGGCTCCGGCATCGGCGCGGCGATCGCGGACGTGCTGGCGGCGGCCGGCGCACGCGTGACGCTGGCCGGCCGGCGCGAGGCGCCGCTGCGCGAGGTGGCGGCGCGGATCGGCGCGGAACGCTGCTTCGTCGCCGCCGGCTTCGACGTCACCGACCGCGCGGCGATCGAGGCGGGGTTGGATGCCGCCCGCGCCGCCTTCGGTCCGGTGGCGATCCTCGTCAACAATGCCGGCGAGGCACCGAGCGCGCCCTTCGAGAAAACGAGCTTCGACACCTGGTCGCGCGTCCTGGCGGTCGACCTCACCGGCGTCTTTAACGTCACGCAAGCGGCGCTGTCCGACATCAAGGCCTGCGCGCCCGGCGGTCGCATCGTCAACGTCGCCTCGACCGCCGGCCTCACCGGCTACGCCTACGTCTCCGCCTACTGCGCCGCCAAGCACGGCGTCGTCGGGCTGACGCGGGCGCTTGCCCTGGAATTGGCGAAGACCGGCGTCACCGTCAACGCCGTCTGCCCCGGATTCACCGACACGCCGATCATCGCGGAGGCGATCGACACCATCGTCGCCAGGACCGGCCGCAGCCCAGAACAGGCATTGGCCGAGTTCACCCGTGCCAACCCCCAAGGCCGGCTCGTTTCCCCTCAGGAGGTCGCCGACGCCGTGCTCTGGCTCGCGCTTCCCCCATCCTCCGCCGTCACGGGCCAGGCCATCGCCGTTTCCGGCGGCGAGGTCATGGCCGGATAAAGGATCGTCCATGCCCTTCACTCAGTCGAAACCCCTGCGCTTCGGCGATTGCGACCTCACCGGCATCGCCTATCACCCGGCCTACTTCTCCATGCTTGTCGACGTGAACGAGGCGATGTTCGCGAGCTTCGGCGTCACCTGGAAGGAGCTGATGTTCGAGCGCCGCATCGGCCTGCCGACGGTGACGATGAACGTCGAGTTCAAGCGCCCCTCGACCTACGGCGACGTCCTCGACTTCGCCGTCCACGTTCGCAAGGTCGGGCGCGCCTCGCTCGATCTCGAGACGGTGGTGACGGTGCGCGGCGAAACCATCTGGACCATTCGCCAGCGCATCGTCGCGACCTCGCTCGAAGACCACAAGTCGACGCCCTGGCCGGACGACGTGCGCGAAGGCCTCACCCGCTACCTGGAGCCCGCGGCATGACCCACCAGATCCTCCAGCCCGAAGGCTGGGCCAAGCCCATCGGCTATTCCAACGGCATCCTCGCCAAGGGCACCGTCCTTCAGGTCGGCGGCCAGGTCGGCTGGGACGAGACCTGCACCTTCCGGACCGACGACTTCGTCGGCCAGGTCGAGCAGGCGCTGCGAAACGTCGTCGCCGTGCTGGAGGCGGGGGGCGCCAAGCCGGAGCACATCGTCCAGATCACCTGGTACTTCACCGATCGCGACGCCTATCGCGGAAGCCTGAAGGAGATCGGCCGGGTCTATCGCGAGGTAATCGGCCGCCACTTTCCGCCCATGGCCGCCGTCCAGGTCGTGGCGCTGATGGAGGACCGGGCGAAGGTCGAGATCGTGGCGCTCGCCGTCATTCCGGAGGCGGCGTAGGCGCGTCGTCGAGGGCGCCGCGCGCCGAGCCCTTCATCTTGCGCAGGAGGCCGAGCATCTGGCGCGTCTCGGCCGGATCGAGGCCGGCGGTCAGCGAGCGGATCCAGCCCTCGTGCGCCGTCGCCATCTTCGCGAAGCTCGCGCGCCCTTCCGGCGTCATCCGGATGAAGCTTTCGCGCCGGTCGGCCGGGTTCTGCTCGCGCACGATCCAGCCGTCCTCGGCGAGGCGCTTGATCACGGAGGTGATGTTGCCCGGCGAGACCATGAGGCGCTGCGACAGCTCGCCGAGGTTCAGCCCGTCCGGCACGCGCTCGATCTGCGAGAGGATGTCGAAGCGCGGAAAGGTCGTGTCGAACTCCTGGAGGAGGCGCCGGCGCACCTCGTTCTCGATCAGCCGCGCCACGCTGAACAGCCGCAGCCAAAGGCGGAGCTGGTCGTGCTCGTCGCCCTGGGCGTCGGCGATCTTGGTTTCCGCGTCGATCCAGACCTTCGCGCCGCTCATTCCCGCATCGCCTTCCGCTTGTGCCCGTCCCTCATGCCAGCAAGCGGCCGGCCCGCCAAGCCGGCGGGTCCGCCCGCCATTACTTGACACTTAAACTAATCTGGGGAAGCCTTCCCCGCCAAGCGGCTGAACGTGCCGCACGATCTCCCGGAGGACCCGCTCATGCCCGCATCGGTCAAGCCCATCGTCACGCGCAAGGACCACGAACACGCCGGCACCGGCCAGTCCGGCGGCGCCAAGCGCATCTCCGGCGTCAGTCCCCAGCACACGCCGGCCACCAAGATCTGGTTCGGCAAGGTGTCGAACGAGCCGGGCTACCGCTCGCTGCCCCACCACCACGGCGAGGCCGAGACCGGCGGCTACGTCCTGAAGGGCAAGGGGCGCATCTATTGGGGCGAGAACTACGAGGAGTTTATCGACATGGTCGAGGGCGACTTCGTCTTCGTGCCGCCCTTCATGCCGCACGTCGAGGTCAACATGTCGACCACCGAAGAGCTGGTCTGGATGACCTGCCGGACGCCCGACAACATCGTCGTCAACCTCGATGACGTGCCGGACGAGATGCTCGTCGGCTACGTCCCGCCCGCCCGCTGAGACGAACGGGAGCCAGACCCCATGAAGCTTCTTCGTTTCGGCGAGGCCGGCCGCGAGCAACCCGGCCTTCTCGATGCCGACGGTGCGGTGCGCGACCTGTCCTCGGTGGTCACCGACTTCGACGGCGCCGCGCTGTCGCCCGCCTCGCTGGCGCGCCTCGCCGCGATCGACCCGGCGAGCCTGCCGCTCGCCCCCGCGGATGCCCGGATCGGCCCCTGCGTGCCCCGGCCGGGCAAGTTCATCTGCATCGGCCTCAACTACGCCGACCACGCCCGCGAGACCGGCAAGGAGCCGCCGCCCGAGCCGATCATCTTCATGAAGGCGACGAGCGCCTTTTGCGGCCCGAACGACGACGTGGAGATCCCGCGCGGCTCGGAAAAGGCCGACTGGGAGGTCGAGCTCGGCGTCGTCATCGGAAGCGTCGCCAAATACGTCTCGGAGGCCGACGCCCTTTCCCACGTCGCCGGCTACTGCGTGATCAACGACGTGTCCGAGCGCGCCTTCCAGTCCGAGCGCGGCGGGCAATGGACCAAGGGCAAGAGCCACGACACCTTTGGGCCGACCGGTCCCTGGCTGGTGACATCAGACGAGGTCCCGGACCCGCAGGCGCTCGACCTCTGGCTCGACGTCGACGGGCAGCGCCGCCAGACCGGCAACACGCGCACTATGATCTTCGGCGTCGCGCACCTCGTCTCCTACCTTTCCCAGTTCATGACGCTGGAGCCGGGCGACGTGATCGCGACGGGCACGCCGCCGGGCGTCGGCATGGGAATGAAGCCGCCGGTGTTCCTCAAGCCCGGACAGGAGATGCGCCTCGGCATCGAAGGGCTCGGCGAGCAGCGCCAGCGCACCGTCGAAGCGCGCGAGCGGAGGCCCGCATGAGCCGCCGCCTCGAAGGGCGCACCGCCATCGTCACCGGCGGCGGGCGCGGCCAGGGCGCGGCGGAAGCCGCGCTGCTGGCCCGCGAAGGCGCATGCGTTCTGATCGGCGACGTTCTCGTCGCGGAAGGCGAGGCCCATGCCGCCGCCCTGGTGGCCGAGGGCCTGCAAGCCCGCTTCATGGCCCTCGACGTGACCGACCCGGCGCACTGGTCGGCGGCCGTCGAGGCCTGCCGCGCCTGGACGGGCCGGCTCGACGTCCTCGTCAACAATGCCGGCATCATCAACCGCTCGACGGTGGCCTCGACCGAGCCCGAGGCCTGGCGCCGGGTGATCGACGTCAACCTCACCGGCGCCTTCCTCGGCATCCGCGCCGCGGCCCCGCTGATGGCGGAGACCGGCGGCGGCTCGATCGTCAACATCTCCTCGAACAGCGCCTTTTCCGGCCATTACGACCCGGCCTACACGGCGAGCAAATGGGGCCTTCGCGGCCTCACCCGCTCGTCGGCGATGGAGTTCGCGGAGAAGAACATCCGCGTCAACGCGATCTGCCCCGGCCTCGTCGTCACCGGCCTCAACAAGGACAGCCCGCACCTCCAGCCGATGATCGCCATGACGCCGATGAAGCGCTCGGGCACCCCGGAGGAGATCGCCGAGCTCGTGCTCTTCCTCAGCACCGACGCGTCGAGCTTCATCACCGGCGAGGACTTCGTCATCGACGGCGGCTTCACCGCCGGCGCCGCCTACCGGCGCGTGGCGACCGACACCGGCATCTACTGAAGCCCCTTTGCGCCCGGCGTCCTTCGCGCCGGGCGTCGTTCCCCAGTTCCAAACAGCGCAGGAAACGCCGCCATGGCATCCTCCCCGTCCGACGCGACCGAGGCGCCCGCAGCGGCCTGGCCCGGCGCGGCCCGACGCACCAGCACCCTCGTCCTGATCCTATGCTGGTTCGCGATCTTCGCCGAAGGCTACGATGTCGGCGTTCTCGGTGCCGTGCTGCCGGCGCTCGCGGTCGAGCCGGGCTGGGACCTGTCGCCCATCGAGCTCGGCGCGCTCGGCAGCTACACCGTTCTCGGGATGCTGATCGGCGGGCTGCTGATCGGCACGCTCAGCGACATCTACGGGCGCAAGCCGCTGTTCGTCGCCTGCCTGTCGCTGTTCACGCTCTGCATGGCCGCGACCTCGCTCGCGCCCACCCCCCTCGCCTTCGGCATCTCGCGCTTCGTCGCCGGCCTCGGGCTCGGCGGCATCATCCCGATCGCCGCGGCCCTGACGATCGAGTACTCGCCCCCGCATCGGCGCAGCCTCAACTACGGCCTGATGTATTCGGGCTATTCGCTCGGCATCCTCGCCGCGGCGCTTGTCGGCCGGACCATCCTGGAAGAGCATGGCTGGCGCTGGGTGGTGCTCATCGGAGCCCTTCCCGTTCTCGCGGTGCCGCTGATGATCTGGCGCCTCCCGGAGTCGCTGGAATTCCTGGTGGAGAAGGGCCGCACGCTCAAGGCGCGGGAACTCGCCGCCAA
>CANJKV010000244.1 GCA_947474855.1 Aurantimonadaceae bacterium
ACGAAGCGAGACCATGGCCGAACCGATCTACAGATATGTCTGGCGCCATACCCGCCGCCAGCAGATCTGGATGCTGTGCGTGGTTCTGGCCTCGATCCCGACGCTCTACGTCTCGCTCGACCTGCCCAAGCAGATCATCAACGGCCCGATCCAGGGCGAGGGCTTCGAGAACGCCGGCGCGACCCTGTCGGTCCTGCGCCTCGCCTTGCCCGGCTTCCTGACGGGGGGCGAGGGCGTCGAGCTCTTCGGCGGCTTCCAGCTCGACCGGATGGAAGCGCTGTTCGCCCTATCCAGCCTGTTCCTGGCTCTCGTCGTCCTCAACGGCGGGTTCAAGTTCTACCTCAACATCTACAAGGGCCGGCTCGGCGAGCGCATGCTGCGGCGCCTGCGCTTCGAGATGGTGGACCGCCTCCTTCGCTTCCCCCAGAAGCAGTTCCGCTCGCTGCGCTCGCCCGAGGTCGCGAGCATGATCAAGGACGAGCTGGAGCCGGTCGGCGGCTTCATCGGCGACGCCATCGTCCAGCCGCTCTACCTCTTGAGCCAGGTGCTGACGGCGATGATCTTCATCTTCGTCCAGAGCGTGCCGCTGGGCCTGGTCGCGCTCGGCGTCACGCTGGTCCAGGCGGTGGTCATCCCGAAGATGCGTCAGCGCCTCCTGGTTCTCGGGCGCCAGCGCCAGCTGACGGCGCGCCACCTGTCGGGCCGCATCGGCGAGATCATCGACGGCATCACCAGCGTCCACACCAACGACACGTCGAACTACGAGCGCGCCAGCATCTCCAAGGAGCTCGGCACGATCTTCCTGATCCGCTTCGACATTTACCGCTGGAAGTTTTTCGTCAAGTTTCTCAACAACTTCCTGTCGCAGGCGACGCCCTTCATCTTTTACATGTTCGGCGGCTACTTCGCCATCCGCGGCAGCCTCGACATCGGTCAGCTCGTCGCCGTCATCGCCGCCTATCGCGAGCTGCCCGCGCCCTTGAAGGACCTCATCGACTGGGACCTCGCCCGGCTCGACGTCGCGGTGAAGTACGACCAGGTCGTCCAGCAGTTCGACGTCGCCGACATCGCGCCCGAAACGCTGCAGGCGCCGACCGCCGGGCCGGTGCCGCGCCTGACCGGCGACTTCGACCTGAACGACGTGTCGCTCGCCGACGAGCTCGGCTCGCAGCTCCTCGACGGCGTCTCGCTCACCCTGCCGCTCGCCCAGAGGGTCGCGGGCGTCGGCGCGGTCGGCCAGGGCGCCGAGTACCTCGCCGAGATCCTCGCTCGCCTCAGCCTTCCGAGCGGCGGCGAGGTCCGCCTCGCCGGGCAGCCCCTCTCGGGCTATCCCGAGTCCGTCACCGGGCGGCGCCTCGCCTACACCGACGCCGCCCCCTTCTATCCCCAGTCCACCTTGCGCGATGCCCTCCTCTACCCGCTCAAGCGCTATCCGACGCGCATCGAGAGCCGCGAAGCGAGCCGGCGCGAGCGGCTCGCGCGGATGGAAACGGAAGTCTCCGGCAACTCCACGCTCGACCCGCGCGACGACTGGATCGACTACGACGCGGTCGGCGCGGCGACGGAACAGGCGCTGGGGCGCGAGATCGCCGCGGTGTTGCGGATCGTGCAGCTGGACAGCGACGTCCAGCGCTTCGGCCTTCGCACGCGCATTCCCACCGAGTACCAGTCCCGCGTCGCCGACCCGATCCTGCGGGCGCGCCGGGCCTTCCGGAGCCTTCTCGCCCGCGAAGGGATGGAGGGCTACGTCGAGCCCTTCGATCCCGACCGCTTCCTGGTGAACGCCAGCATCCTGGAGAACATCGTCTTCGGCGTGTCGCGCATGGGCGACATGGAAGCGGCCTGGACGCTGATGGGGGGGCATGCCCGGGCGGTGATCGGCGCGGCCGGCCTTCGCGAGCCACTCTTCGCCATCGGCCGCGAGATCGCGGAAACGATGATCGACATCTTCGGCGACCTCGAGCCCGGCAGCCCGCTCCTGCGCCGGATCGTCATCATGCGCCCCGACGAGCTCGACGACTACCGCCAGATCCTGATGCGCACGGAGGGGCGCAGGCTCCCCGAGATGTCGGAAGCCGACCGCGTCGCCCTGTTCCGGCTGGCGCTCAACTACATCGAGCCGCGCCACCGGCTCGGCCTCGTCGACGCCGCGCTTCAAGCGCGCATCATCGAGGCGCGCCAGCTCTTCCAGAGAAACGCCACGCCGGACGTGACGAGCGCCATCGCCTTCTACGAGGGCGGCGCCTTCAACCCCTTCGCCACGATCCAGGACAACGTCCTGTTCGGCCGCATCTCGGAGGAGTTCGCCGGCGCGACCGAGCAGGTGGAGGAGCGTCTCCTCCAGACGCTCGACGAGCTCGGCCTGTCGGAGCTCGTCCAGAAGGCGGGCCTGTCCTTCGAGATCGGCTCGGGCGCCAAGCGCCTGTCGCTCGGCCAGCAGCAAAAGCTGAGCCTCGCCCGTGCGATCCTCAAGTCGCCTGACTATCTAATCGCCAATCGCAGCCTGTCCGTTCTCGACGCGGAAACGCAGGGCCAGATCATCGCGGCGACGCTGGAGCGCGCCCGCGAGGCCAAACGCCCCTTCGGAACGTTCTGGGTCGTGAACGTTTCGGATCACGCGGCGCTCTTCGACAGGACCGTCCGGTTCCGCAACGGACGGACCGTCGAGGAGCCGGCCGCCGAGCCGCTCGCCGACGAGCGCCCGGCGCAGGTCGCCTGAACCGATGGAAAGCCGAGAGCCCCGAGCGCCGGAACCGGATGGAGACACAGGTTTATGAGCCATCTCGCCACTGAAGTCGAAGTGCTGCGCCGCGTCCCCCTGTTCCAGGGTCTCGATCCGCCGAAGCTGAAGCTCCTAGCCTTCACCGCCAGCGCCATGCGCTTCCGGCCGCAGGAGGTGATCTTCCGCCAGGGCAGCCCGAGCGACAGCGCCTACGTGATCCTCGCCGGCGAGGCGGCCGTGGAGATCGACACCCCCGCCGGCCCGATCGAGATCGCCCGGCTCGGCGAAACCGATTTCGTCGGCGAGATCGGCGTCCTCGCCGACGTGCCCCGCTCGGCGACGGTGCGGGCCATGTCGGACCTGAAGACGCTGCGGATCGGCAAGGAGTGCCTCATCGAGCATCTCCAGCACTTTCCCTCCATGTCGCTGGTGATGCTGCGCGAGATCGCCATGCGGCTGAACCGCACCACGGCCGAGCTCGCCCGCCAGCGCGCCGAAGCGGAGAGCTGACGCCGCCCACGACAAGCGCCGCGTCCGCGCCACCTTGTTTCGGCCCCGTATCTCCGGCACGCCACACCGTCGCGACCGGGACACGCACGCCCGGCGCCCGCCAGTCGTCGGCATCGCCAAGCAAACGGACGGAATCATGGGGCTCGAATCGAAAGACGTTCTGGCTGTGTCCGAATGGCTGGTCGACGAGGCGCTCCACGAGAGCGACATCGGCGACCTTCTGGCCGGGCTCTGCGAGCGCCTGATCCGCCTCGGCATCCCCGTCGACCGCTCGCGCCTGTCCTGGCCGACGCTTCATCCCTTGTTCGAGGCCGAAAGCGTGCGCTGGCGCGTCGAGGACGGCATCGAGGTCGGCAGCTTCCCCCACCAGGACGTCGACAGCGAGGAATGGCGCCGCAGCCCGATCAAGTGGCTGATCGACAACGACGTGACCTCGCTGCGCCAGCGGCTCGAGGACGACCTCGCGCCGGACGGATTTCCGCTCCTCCGGGACTTGAAGGAGCAGGGCTATACCGACTTCGTCGCGTACTACCTGTCGACCTTCCCCCGCCATTCGCGCTTTCGTTGGCGCAACGAGAACTTCGGGATCTACGTCACCTTCGCCAGCCGCCGGCCGGGCGGCTTTGACGAGGCGGACCTCGACACCCTGCAGCACCTCCTTCGCCCGCTCGGCCTCGCCTGCAAGTCGGCGATCTATCCCAGGCTGATGATCAACGTCACCGACGCCTATCTCGGGCCGACGGTGGCGCGCGAGGTGCTGGGCGGGCGGATCATGCTGGGAGCGGGCACGCGCGCCCGCGCGCTCGTCTGGTATTCGGACCTGCGCAACTCGACCTTCTTCTCGGAAACCCTCGACGAGACCGACTACCTCAACCTCCTCAACGCCTACTTCGAATGCGTCGGGCGACCGGCGGTCGATGCGGGCGGCGAGATCCTCACCTTCATCGGCGACGCGGTGCTCGTGATCTTCCCGATCGATGCCGGGGACGGGGAGGCCGCGGCGCGAACCGCCCGCGCCGCCGTCGGAGCGGCGGCGGCCGCGCGCGCCGCCGCCGAGCGGCTGAACGCCAAGCGCTCGGGAGCCCGCGAGCCGGCGATCCACTTCGGCATCGCGCTCCACATCGGCGACGTGCGCTTCGGCAATATCGGCCTCGCCCAGCGCCTGACCTTCTCGGTGGTGGGCTCGACCGTCAACGAGGTGACGCGCATCGAGCAGATGACCAAGGTGCTGCCGGCGACGATCCTCGCCTCCGACGCCGTCGCCTCGCTGGCGCCGGAGGAATGGCATTCGGTCGGGCCGCACCTCCTGCGCGGCATGGCGCAGCCGATGGAGCTCTTCGGCCTGCGCCCGGACGTTTGACCGTCAGATCCGCTCCCTATCCTGCGCTCGCCGCGAAGGGATCGGCCGCGTCGCGCAACCCGTCGCCGAGGAAGGAGAAGGCGAGGACGCTGACCACCACCGGCACCATCGGCAGGAGCAGCCAGGGATAGAGCGCCACCGCCTCGATGTTCTGCGCTTCCGTGAGAAGCACGCCCCAGCTGGTGATCGGCGGGCGAAGGCCGAGGCCCAGGAAGCTCAGCGCCGTTTCGGCGAGGATCATGGCGGGGATCGAGAGCGTCACCGAAGCGATGATGTGGCTGGCGAAGTTCGGCAGGAGATGGCGCGTGATGATGCGCGAAGGCCGCGCGCCCATCATCTCGGCGGCGGCCGTGAAGTCCTCCTCGCGCAGCGAGAAGAGCTTGGAGCGCACGGCACGCGCGAGCGAGGGCCAGTCGAGGAGCGCCAGGATCAGCGTGATGCCGAAATAGACGAAGAGGGGATCGAGCGTCGCGGGAAGCACCGCCGCCAGTGCCAACCAGAGCGGCAGCTGCGGCAGCGAGCGCAGGACCTCCGTCACGCGCTGGACCCAGTAGTCGGTGCGCCCCCCGAGATAGCCGGCGAGCCCGCCGAAGACGAGCGCCAGGACGAGCGACAGCCCGACGCCGACGAGGCCGATGGTGAGCGAGATGCGCGCCCCGAAGATCAGGCGCGAGAGCATGTCGCGCCCGAGCCGGTCGGTGCCGAGCAGGAACAGCGTGCCGCCCGGCTGCGGGCAGACGAGGTGGAGGTCGGACTCGATCACGCCCCAGAAGCGGTAGGGCTCGCTCCGGCAGAAAAACCGGATCGGCTGCGGCTCGGTCCGCACCTCCGCGTAATGCCGCTCCAGCGTGTCGAGGTCGAGCGTTCCCTTCATGGGGTAGACGAAGGGCCCGACGAAGGCGCCGTCGTGGAAGAGGTGGATGGCCTGCGGCGGCATGAAGATGTGGCTCGTGTCGCGCGTCGAGAGGCCGTAAGGGGCGACGAACTCGGCGAAGGCGGCGCCGAGATAGGCGAGAGCGAGGACGACGAGCGAGATCACCGCCATGCGGTGCCGCTTCAGCCGCCACCAGAACAGCCGCGCCTGCGACGCTGCCAGGAGCTTGTCCGACAGGTTGGAATGGAGGCTCGTCGTGCGCTCGGGATCGAAGGGCGCGGTCGAGACCCAGTGCTCGATGGGAGCGCTCATCGCCGTCGCTTTCCGCCGGACAGTCGCACGCGCGGGTCGAGCAGCGCGAGGAGGATGTCGGAGACCAGCATGCCGATCACCGTCAGGATCGCGAGAAACATCAGGAACGAGCCCGCGAGGTACATGTCCTGGCTGCGCAGCGAGGACAGGAGCATCGGCCCGGTGGTGGGGAGCGACATGACGACCGACACGATCACCGAGCCCGACACGATGCTGGGAAGGAGGTCGCCGATGTCGGACACGAAGGGGTTCATCGCCGAGCGCAGCGCGTATTTCAGGAGGATGCGCCTCTCCGGCACGCCGCGGGCGCGCGCCGCCACGACGTAGGGGCGGCCGAGCTCGTCGAGGAGGTTCGCCCGCACGCGCTGGATCATCGCGGCCGTGCTGGACATGCCGATGACGACGACGGGCACGACGAGGTGGGCGAGGAGCGAGGCGATCTTGGCGCCGCTCCAGGGCTCGTCCGCGAGGGCCGGGTCCATCAGACCGCCGATCGAGACGCCGAAGACGACGTTGGCGCCGTAGAGCAGGATCAACGCCAGCAGGAAATTGGGAATCGCGAGGCCGAGATAGCTGAGGAAGGTCAGCCCGTAATCCACCACGCCGTACTGCCGCGAGGCGACGTAGAGGCCGACCGGAAAGGACACGAGGTAGATGAAGAGGACGGTCGCGAAGTTCAGGAGGAGCGTCAGGAACAGGCGGTCCCCGACGACGTCCGCGACCGGCAGGCCGTATTCGAAGGAATAGCCGAAATCGCCGCGGAAGAATCCGCCGACCCATTGCAGGTACTGCACCGGCAGCGGCTGATCGAGGCCGTAGAGCTCGCGCAGGAAGGCGACCTTCTCCTCGAAGTTCGTGTCGCCCTCGGCCCTGAGCTCCGCGATGTAGCTCGAGAGGTAGTCGCCCGGCGGCAGCTGGATGATGACGAAGACGAGGAGGCTGATGACCAGAAGCGTCGCCGCCATGGTGAGGAGGCGCCAGCCGAGGAAGCGCGCGAAGTTCACGGCCGCGCCTCGGCGCCACGCGCCGCCACCTGGTCGGCGGGCGCGAAGAAGAAGGTGTCGGGCCGGTGCATGCCGAAGAAGGCGCCCGGATTGAAGTTGTAGAGCGCAGCTTTCGGCACGTTGCGCAGGCGGTTCGAGACCACCACCACCTGGTCGACATCGGCGACGAGGCCGATGCGGACGACCTCGTCGGCGTTGATCTCGAGCATGCGCCGCCAGATGTCGGCCTGCGCCCGCGGGTCGATCGTCGCCCGCCACGCCGTCGCGAGCCGAACGAGCTCGGCGGCGAAGGGCAGGTCCGGGGCCGAGCCGAGGCGGCCGGCGCTCTCGAAGTGGAGGCCCCAATCCGGCCACTGGAACTGGGCGGAAGCGGTCGGCGCCAGCTCGTCGGGCGCGTCGGAGGGCACCGGCGCGCCGTTTTCGAGGCCCGGCGCGACGGCCATGACCGTCGATCCCGCGGCGAGGCGGCGCTCCAGCGTGTCGCGCTCGACCGGCTTGACGATGAGCCCGATTCCGACGCGGGCGAGGTCCTCCGTCACGAGCTGCAGGACGTCGCTCTGCTCGGCCTCCTCGCCGGCCGTTTCCAGGACGATCGTCACCGGCTCGCCGTCGGGGCGCAGGCGGATGCCGGCGCCGTTGCGCGTCCCGAGGCCCATCGCGTCGAGGAGGGCGTCGGCCGCGGCGGGATCGTGTCCGGCCCAGCGCGTGGCAAGGTCCGGTTCGAAGAGCCGCGTGCCGGCCAGGACCGTGTCGTTGGAGGGTCGCGCGAGGCCGTAATAGACGACCTGGTTGATGTCCTCGCGGTTGATCGCCAGCGAGAGCGCGCGGCGGAAGCGCACGTCGCGCAGGATCGCGCGCCAGGCGGGATCGGCGACGGTGAGGTTCGGATAGAGCGCGACGCGCGATCCGCGGCCCGAGCGCCAACGGCGGACCTCGTAGTCCTGCCGCTCGGCGGCGCGCTTGATGAAGGCGTAGTTGCCGAAGTTGAGGAAGTTCGCCTGGAGGTCGGCCTCGCCGCCGGCGACCTTGGCGGG
>CANJKV010000245.1 GCA_947474855.1 Aurantimonadaceae bacterium
ACCCGATCCCATTCCGAACTCGGCCGTGAAACGCCCCAGCGCCCATGATACTTCGTCTCAAGACGCGGGAAAGTCGGTCGCCGCCAGGTCCGCCAAACGCAACGCTCGCATCCGCGTCCGACACGCGCGACCGTGATCCAAAAGATCATAAACGCACCCAGGCCCTCTTCTCGAAACCCGATCCAACACACCGCACACACCAGCAAAGCCCCGCCGAGCCAAAACTCGCGGGGCTTTGGTGCGTTCTAGAGCGCCTAACGAAACCGCGTCTCGCGCGTTGACGGAGGATGGGAAAACTTCTCGTTTGCGATGAGTTGTGGGCGTCGATCGAGCCCCTGTTGCCACCGCTGCCGTCTCGACCGAAGGGCGGACGCCCGCGTCGTGACGATCGGGCCGTGCTGGGCGGGATCGTGTTCGTCCTGCGGTCCGGCGTCCCGTGGGAGATGCTACCCGCCGAGATTGGTTGCTCGGGCATGACGTGCTGGCGGCGATTGCGCGACTGGCAGGCGGTCGGGGTCTGGGATCGGCTGCACCGCGTGCTTCTGGAACGGCTGGCCGATGCGGAACACCTCGACTGGAGCCGTTGCTCGCTCGACAGTGCGAGCGTTGCGGCCAAAAGGGGGGATCGCAGATCGGCCCGAACCCGACGGATCGCGGCAAACCGGGCTCGAAGCGCCATCTTGTGGTCGACCGGGATGGCACGCCGCTCGGCGTGACGTTGTCGGGTGCCAACCGACACGACAGCATGATGCTGGCCCCGACCCTGGACGCCATTCCCGGTGTACGGCGCGGGCGCGGTCGACCGCGTCGTCGCCCGGTCAAGCTGCACGCCGACAAAGGCTACGATCACAAGCGTTGCCGTCGGGAATGCCGGGCCCGCGCGGTCACGCCCCGCATTGCCCGACGCGGCGTCGAAAGTAGCCAGAAGCTCGGACGCCATCGCTGGGTGGTCGAGCGGACCTTCGCCTGGCTCGCCCGCTTCCGCCGCCTTACCGTCCGCTACGAACGCCGCGCCGACATACACATGGCCTTCCTGAAACTCGGCTGCGCCCTCGTCTGCCTCAACCAGATTAAACGGTTTTGTTAGACGCTCTTAGGGCGGCATCGTGTGGGCATTTTCACCGCGACGGCGGCTGGAACGAGTCGGCACCTAAACCGAGAACGAGAGCCGAAATCGATCACTCTGCATTATAGCCTGCGGCTTCGAAAACGAGCACCCTCTCGAAGTAGCTCTCGAACGCAACGCGATTGATCGGCCGGTCCGGCACGAAGGGCGCTACGATCCCGCCGAGGCTGAGCCCGGCAATGAGCGTCGTGGTCTTCCAGTGTACGGGCGGGATCGCGGCACGCGGTGACTGGCCTCTCGGCGCCCGGCCACACCGGCGAACCATGTTCGTGGAGGCCCACGTTTCGTCTATAAAGACGAGGCGAGATGGATCGAGATCGATCCGGCCGTCGAATCTGTCCTTCCTGCACTTCGGAATGTCGGGACGGGTCTGCTCGGCCATGTGCGCCGTCTTCTGTTCACGATACGGCTGGTGTTGGCGGTGCTGACGCCAAACCGCTGCGCCGCCTGTCGGCCGGACACGCCCGAGAGATCGCCGCCAGAGCGCGGCTGCGAAGATCGACTGACGTTGCCTTGTCATCGCTCTTGGGCTCGTCCATCGGAGGAACTGCGACATGGGAGGACCGGGTTCCCCACCGCCCATCTTTATACCAGGCGGTCGCCGTCCGCATGAAGGCGAGTTGCTCCGCTGACGAATCAGGTGGCGTCTCCCTCGGCGCCGGTCACCGGCCGAAACTCTATTCCCGACCGCTCGCGTCATGATCTGCCCGACGTTCGCACTTGGTCGAATGCCCGGACTGCAGGCGCGGAAGCGTCAGCGGGGCTTTGCGAGGAGCTGCAGGGCGGCGTCGCCGTCGATGATCAGGCCTTTGACGAGGCCGCTCGACAGGAGGGCCGCCGCGGCCCGCGTTTTTTCCGGGCTCGCGACCATCAGGACGACGTCGAGGTGGCGCAGCGTGTCGAAAGACACGGCGATGGTGCGCCGGTTCAGCTCGTGGTCGACCGGCCAGCCCGTCTCGTCGAAGAAGATGCCGTTGGTGTCGCCGATGGCACCGGCCGCGCGCAGGCTCGCGACGTCCGCCTTCGACAACATGCCCTGCCGGCGCAGGAGCGAATTCTCTTCCAGCTCTCCGACGCTGATCATGCAGAGCGTGGCTTCCTCGGCTATCGCCATGGCCTTCGTCACCGAGCGCTGCGACAGGAGGACCTGCCGGTCCTCCAGCGTATCGGCGATGAAGGGCACGGGCAGGAAGTAGCCTTCGCCCCCCGTGCGCTTGGCGAGGGTGTAGACCAGCTCGAACGGGTTGAAGGCCGAGTTGGCGGTCAGCGAACCCATCAGGGAGATGAAGCGGGCGCCTGGCGCGCTGACGCCGGCGAGGTGCAGCGTCATCTGCTCGACCGTGCGGCCCCAGCCGAGCCCGACCGTGGAGGGCTCGTCGCGCGAAAGATGCGCGCGCAGGTGATTGGCGGCGAGAAGGCCGACCGCCCGAAACGCCACCTTCTGCGTCGCGGATAGACCGGCGCGGTCGGTCTCCTCGCGCCCGGCGGGCTTCAGGTCGAGCGCCGGCGTCGCCTGGCAGAAGCGAAGGCCGTAGCGGCCGCGCAGCTCCTCTTCCACCGGCACCATGCCGGCGAGCTGCCGGTCGACCGTGATCGACACGACACCCTCTTCCAGCGCGTCGGACAGGAGACGGTTCACCCGCGCCCGTGTGAGCCCCAGCCGCTCGGCCGCCTCCGCCTGGTTGAGGCCGCCGACGTGGTAGAGCCAGGCGGCCTTCACCATCAGCGTCTCGTCGTTCTCGATCATCGCGGCCTCGTACATTTGTATTTTCGCTTGACGTTTGTAATCGATCGGAGCTAGCGTTCAACTCGCGTCTGGGAGCGACGCTGGGAGCCGCGCGGACCAAGTGCCCGCGGCATGGGAGGAACTTCAAAATGCAGCTTCGTGCAATGAGGAACGGCGTCCTCGCGGCGCTGGCCGGGCTCGGCGTGTCCGTCAGCGCCCCGGCGCTCGCGCTAGACATCGCCTGGGTCCACGCCAACGCAGCCGCGCAGTCCGAGCAGCGCGTGAAAGCCGGCTTCGATGCGTGGCTGAAAGAGACCGGCAAGGCCGATTGGAATGTCAGCTACCTCGACTCCGGTGGCTCGGGCGAGAAGACCGCCGCCAACATCCAGGACGCGGCCTCGCGCGGCGTCGGCGCGATCATCGTCACCATGGCGGACCTGCGCGCTTCGGCCGCCGCGATCCAGGCGGCGGTGGATGCGAACATCCCGATCTTCACCGTCGACAGCGGCGACGTGAAGGGCACGATGGTGGACGTGACCACCAACAACTGGGCCATGGGCGCGACCGTCTCGCCCTTCTTCCTCAACGAGCTCGGCCCGGGCTCGAAGATCATCTTCCTGCGCATGGCCGAGCACCACGGCACTCGCAAGCGCGGCGACACCATGGCGACGGTGCTCAAGGAGTATCCGGACATCGAGGTGCTGGCCGAGCACAACATCGATTACACCGCCTTCTTCGAAGACACGACGCGCTCCATGCAGGACTACGCGACGCGCTTCGGCGACGAGATCGACGGCGTCTGGGCGCCCTGGGACGAGCCGGCCCAGGCCGCGCTGAACGCCCTGAAGGCCGCCGGCAACACCCATGCCAAGGTCATCGGCATCGACGGCCACCCCCAGGCGGTCGCCGAGGTCTGCAAGGACGGCAGCCAGATGATCGCGACGGTCAGCCAGCCCTTCGAGAAAATGGGCGCGCAGACCGGCGAGTGGATCGAGGACATCGTCGTCGAGAAGCAAGACGCGGCCGCCGTGATCCCGTCCAAGGTCGTCTACCTCGACGCCCCGTTGGTCACCAAGGCGAACTGCAAGGACTTCGTGCAGTAACCGCCCCGGCCGGCGGCGGGCCTCCCGCGTCGCCGGCCGGACCGTCGCGGCCCGTGCTACGGGCCCCGTCCGTCCTCAGCCAAGCGAGGCATTCCGGCGGCATGGCCATCGTCCTCAGCAACATCGTCATGGACTATCCGGGCACCCGCGCCCTCGATCGCGTCAGCGTCGACTTCCGCGACGACGAAGTCCACGGCCTCATCGGCGAGAACGGCGCGGGCAAGACGACGCTCGTCTCGATCCTCGGCGGCAGCCGCGCCTTCACCGACGGGACAATGACGCTCGACGGGGCGGAGCTGCGGCTGGCCGGGGCCGGCGACGCGCTCGCCCGCGGCATCGCCCACGTCTCGCAGGAGGGCAGCCTCGTGCCGGGGCTGACCGGCGCCGAGAACATCCTCCTCGGCGCGGAGCCGAAGCATCTGGGCGCCGTGGTCGACCGCCGCGCGCTCAAGCGTCAGGCTCGCGAGCTTCTCGCCCGCTGGTTCCCCGACGTTTCGATCGACCTCGACGCGCCGGTGGAGAGCCTCCCTTACGCCGACCAGAAGATCGTCGAGATCGTGCGGGCGCTGCGCGGCCGGGTCCGCATCCTGATCCTCGACGAGCCGACCGCGACGCTGCCCGCCCGCGAGAAGGAGCGGCTCTGGGCGATCGTGCGCCGCCTTCCGAAACAGGGTGTCGGCGTCGTCCTCATCAGCCACTTCCTGTCGGAGATCCTGGCGCTGTCCGACCGTATCACCGTTCTTCGCGACGGCCGGCTCGTCGAGACCTTCCCCGCGGCTGGCGCCGACGAGGCGCGGCTGGTGAGCCTGATGCTCCAGCGCGGCCGGAGCGCGAGCGCCGAAGGGATCCCCCGCGCGGCGCCCGCCGCCGATGTTCCCCCGGTCGTCGAGGTATCGGACTGGCGGACGGCGGAGGCCGGCGCCGAGCACTTCGCCGTGCGCCCCGGCGAGATCGTCGGGCTGATCGGCCTGACGGGCTCGGGCCACTTCGCCTTCGCCCGCTCGCTCTACGACGCGCCGGACCGCCTCGGTGGCACGCTGCGCTTCATGGGCGAGACGGTGGCGGACGTGTCCGCCGCCGCGATGCGCCGGCGCGGCGTCGCCTTCGTGCCGGACCACCGCATGATCCATTCGCTCGTTGGCGACTGGAGCGTGCGCGAGAACCTCGCCATGGTCCATCCGGAAGCCGGCGCCCTGTCCGGCCTCGGCGTTCTCAGCCCCTCGCGCGAGACCCGCGAGGCGCGCCGCGTCATGGAGCGCCTCGCCGTCAAGGCTTCCTCGCCCGAACAGGTCGTCGCCGAGCTGTCCGGCGGCAACAAGCAGAAGATCTCGATCGGCAAGTGGCTCTACGGCGCCGAGGGGCGCTACCGCCTGATGATCTTCGTGGAGCCGACGGAGGGCGTCGACATCGGCGCCAAGCGGGAGATCCACCAGCTCCTGCGCGATCTCGCCCGCGCCGGCTGCGCCGTCGTGGTCGCCTCGTCCGACCTCATCGAAATCGCCGACCTCGCCACCCGCGTCGTGTCCTTCGCCGGCGGGAACGCAATCGGAGAACTGCATTGGCCCAACTTCTCGGAACAGAGCTTCATCGCGGCCATGGCGGGGGTGCGGGCATGAGCGCGACCCTGACCGGCCCGCACGACGCCGCCGCAGGTCGCGGGCGCCTGAAGCAGGGTCTCCTGCGCTATTCGACGCTGATCGTCCTGGCGCTCCTGTTCATCGGCTTCTCGATCGGCGTCGACCGCTTCCTGACGACGACGAACCTCCTCAACATCCTCCAGCAGATCTCGATGCTGACCATCGTCGCGATCGGGCTGACCTTCGGCTTCGCCGCGCGCGAGATGGACCTGTCCGTCGGCTTCATGGCGGGGCTCGCCGGCCTCATCGCGCCGCTTCTCCTCGTCGCCGGCTGGCCGATGCCGGTCGCCCTTCTCGCCGGGCTCGGCGCTGGGCTCGCGGTCGGGCTCACCAACGCCCTTCTCGTCACCCTCGTCGGCGTGCCCTCGCTGATCGCGACGCTCGCCATGGGCTCAATCCTCTTCGGCGTGAACTTCTTCCTGTCGGGCGGGCGCGCGATCTATGGCGGGCTGCCCGACAGCTACCTCGTGCTGGGCCAAGGGCGCATCCTCGGCATTCCCGTCGTCGCCTTCATCATGCTCGGGGCCGTCGCGCTCGCCTGGTTCGTGATGGAGCGCACCATCTTCGGCCGCTACGTCTACGCCGTCGGCGGCAACCTCAAGGCCGCCGAGCTCTCGGGCATCCGGGGGCGGCGCTACCGGCAGGCGGCGCTGGTGATCTCCAGCCTCTTCGCGGCGATCGCCGGCCTTCTCCTGTCCGCGCGCCTCGGCTCCGGCCAGCCCAATGCCGGCCAGGACTACCTCCTCGACGGCCTCGCCACCGTGTTCATCGGCATGACCATGTTCCGGCCGGGTACCGCGACGATCGCCGGCACCTTCTTCGGCGCTCTGTTCATCGGCGTCATCAACAACGGCCTGAACCTCGTCGGCCTCGACACGTACATCCAGAGCATCGTGAAGGGCGTCATCATCATCGTCGCCGTCGCGGTCGTATCCCGCACCACGAAGCTGAAGCTGATCTGAGGGCGCGCCCCGTTCCGCGCCCCGTCCGCCACGACACCCAGGACATCTCGCCCTATGACCGAACTTCGACCCGACATCCGCGCGGCCGCGAGCGCGCCCGGCGGCAATTCCGGCCTCCTGCCGCTCTACCGGACCATGCGGCGCATCCGGTCCTTCGAGGAGCGCGTCGGCGAGCTCTTCGTGCGGGGCCTCTCCGCCGGCTCCATGCTGCACCTCTCGATCGGCGAGGAGTCGGCCGCGGCCGGCGTCGTGAAGGCCATGGCCCCGGAGGACACCTTCACCACCCACCATCGCGGCCACGGGATCTTTCTCGCCCGCGGCGCGGACCCTGCGCGCATGATGGCCGAGATCGCCGGCAAGGAGAGCGGCTACTGCGCCGGCAAGGGCGGCTCGATGCACATCGCCGACATGGCGCTCGGGCATCTCGGCGCCAACGCCATCGTCGGCGGCGGCATTCCCGCCGTCGTCGGGGCGGGCCTGTCGGCCAAGCGCCTGAAGACGGACTCGGTGTCCGTCGCCTTCTTCGGCGACGGCGCGACGGGGCAGGGCATCCTCTACGAGAGCATGAACATGGCCGCCCTCTGGGAGCTGCCGGTGCTGTTCGTGTGCATCAACAACCAGTACGGCATGGGCACGCGCATCGACCAGGCGACGCGCAACCAGGCCTTCGACGAGCGCGCCCGTGCCTTCGGCCTCAACGGCGCGATGGTGGATGGCGACGACGTCGAGGAGGTCGCGGCGACCGCCCAGGAACTGGTGGACGAGGCGCGGGCGGGCCGTCCGGGCTTTCTCGCGGTGTCCTGCTACCGCTTCTACGGCCATGCCCGCATGGACAAGAGCCCCTACCGCGCGGAGGCGGAGGAGGCGGAAGGGCGCCTGCGCGATCCCGTCCTGAAAGCGCGCCTGCGCCTGATCGAGCGCGGCGGCGCGGCGGAAGACCAGCTCGACGCCATGGACGCCGAGATCGCGGCCGAGATGGACGCGACGATCGACTTTGCCGCCGCCAGCACCGCCCCGCCGCTCTCCTCGATGTTCCGCGACGTCTACGCCGTGGGCGAGCCCGAGCCCGAACCCTTGCGCGTCCGTCTCGACCGCATCCTGTCCAAGGGAGCCGCCTGAGCCATGGTCCAGATCACCTATCGCGACGCGCTGCGCCAGGCGCTGATCGACGCCATGCAGGCCGACGAGACGGTCGTCGTCATCGGCGAGGAGGTCGGCCGCTACGGCGGCGCCTACGGCGTCACCAAGGA
>CANJKV010000246.1 GCA_947474855.1 Aurantimonadaceae bacterium
GCAACGCTCGCATCCGCGTCCGACACGCGCGCCCGTGATCCAAAAGATCGCAAACGCCCCCAGGCCCTCTTCTCGAAACCCGATCCAACACACCGCACACACCAGCAAAGCCCCGCCGAGCCAAAACTCGCGGGGCTTTGGTGCGTTCGGCCGATGCTGGACCTCGAACGCCGGCCGTTGCATCCCCGCGAGCGATCGCGCCCCGGTCGTTGCAACCGGCGACAACAGACGCGTTGCCATGCAACCGTTTCGTAAGTCGCACTCTCTAATCTGCGCGAAAGTTCGACGCAAATTAGAGGCTCGCCGATGATGTTCAAGCCGCGCTTGTCACTGCGCCTGAAAGTGACGCTTCTCGCTCTGGGCGGCCTCTGCCTCGTCTGCCTGATCAACTTCTGGCAGGTCCGCGAGACCATCCTCGCCGATGCCGGTCGCCGAGGCATCGAGCAGCAGGACGCCAACATGCGCGTCGCCTGGGAGGTGCTGCATCGCCACGGCGCCCAGTTCCGGCTGGTTGGCGACGAATTGAAGGTCGGCGTGCGAACGCTGAACGGCTTCGACGAGCCGGTAGACCGGATCAAGGGACTGGTCGGCGGCGTCGCCACCATCTTCGCGGGGGACACGCGCGTCGCCACCAACGTGGTGAAGCCGGACGGTAGCCGCGCGGTCGGAACGAAGCTGACATCTCAGCCCGTGATCGACGCCGTGCTGACGCGCGGCGAGCCGTATCGGGGCGAGGCGACGATCCTCGATCGGCCGTTCTTCGTCGCCTACGATCCGATCCGCGACTCCGCCGGGCGAACGGTGGGCATCCTGTTCGTCGGCACCGAGAAGGCCGCCTTTCTCGGAGCCATGGACGGACTCCTCCTGAACCTCGCTCTGACCAACCTCGCGACGCTCCTGGCGATCGGGACCGTCGTCTTCCTGGTCACCGGTGCGATCTTCCGCCCGCTCGGCCGGTTGCGGGCGGATGTCCTGCGTCTGACGGCAGGAGATCTGTCGAGCGGCGTCGAAGCGTCGAACCGGCGCGACGAGATCGGCGACCTTCAGCGCGCCCTGTCCGAGATGGCAAGCACCGTGTCCACCGTGATCGCCGACGTGCGCGGCGCTGCGAACCAAGTGGCGTCCGGCTCGGCCCTGTCGGCGCAGACGGCCGAGCAGCTCTCCTCGGGCTCGACCGAGCAGGCGGCGGCTTCCGAGCAGGCCTCGGCTGCGGTCGAGGAGATGACGGCGAACGTTCGCCAGAACGCGGAGAACGCCTCGCAGACGGAGAAGATCGCCGCCCAGGCGAACGCCAACGCCGAGAAGACCGGTATCGCCGTCGCCCAGTCGGTGGAAGCCATGCGCATCATCGCCGAGAAGATCAACGTGGTGCAGGAGATCGCCCGCCAGACCGACCTCCTGGCGCTGAACGCCGCCATTGAGGCGGCCCGTGCCGGCTCCCACGGCAAGGGCTTCGCCGTCGTCGCCTCGGAAGTGAGGAAGCTTGCCGAGCGCTCGCAAGCCGCGGCGGCCGAGATCGGCGAGCTGTCGGTGTCGACGCTGCAGGTGTCGGAGGAAGCGGGCGCGATGCTGCAGCGGCTCGTTCCCGACATCCGCCGCACGGCCGAGCTGGTGGGCGAGATCTCGGCGGCCTGCCGCGAGCAGTCGATCGGCATCGAGCAGATCAACCAGGCCATCCAGCAGCTCGACCAGGTCACGCAAGCCAATGCCGGCGCCGCCAACGAGATGACGGCGACCGCCGAACATCTCTCAGGGGAAGCGTCGAGCCTCAACGAGCGCGCCGGGTTCTTCAAGCTGGAGGGTGCGCGTTTCGACAATGCCGACGTTTCGATCGCTGCGAGTGCCGAGCGCGTCTCGGCTGACGCTCCCAGGACCCTCGCCAGTCGACCGGCGGCCGGTCGCGGGCCGGCCTCGCCGGTCGCCTTTGTCGCGTCGGGTGAGGGCGTTCGAGCCTTGCAGGCACGAGCGGCAAGCTTCCAGCCGCGGAGATCCTTCACCGCCTCGGCTCGAGGCGTTGCCCTCGACCTCGGTGGCGGCAGCGACGATGCCGGCTTCGAGCGCATGAGCGGCTGAGCATCCGCGGCTGACGATCGGAGGGCCCGGCGGGAGACCGCCGGGCCCTTTTTCCGTTCAACGCCGCTTCGTTGCGCAGCCGGGCCTCGCTGGCGCGTCAGCAGCCCTTCGCGCGCACGTAGATCGCGTAGAGCGAGGTCGTGGCGGTGATGAAGAGGCGGTTCCTGCGGGGGCCGCCGAAGCAGAGGTTCGCGACGACCTCGGGGACCAGGATCTTGCCGAGGCGCGTTCCGTCGGAATGGAAGACGTGGACGCCGTCCTTCGCGCTCGACCAGACCCGCCCCTCGGTATCGCAGCGGATGCCGTCCGGCACGCCGGTCTCGAACTCCGCGAAGACCTCGCCGCCGGCGAGGCGCTCGCCTTCCACCCGGAAGCGGCGGATGTGGCGGCGGCCCGTCGGATCGTGGCTACCGACGCTGTCGGCGATGTAGAGGAGGGAGCCGTCCGGCGAGAAGGCGAGGCCGTTCGGCTGGCCGAAGTCGTCGACGACGCGGGTGATCGCGCCGCGCGCCGGATCGATGCGGTAGACGCCCTGGCAGGGCTGCTCCTGCGCGGCCTTGTGGCCCTCGTAGTCGTCGCGGATGCCGTAGTTCGGATCGGTGAACCAGATCGAGCCGTCGCGGTGGACCACGACGTCGTTCGGCGAGTTCAGGCGCTTACCCTCGAAGCTGTCGGCGAGAACCGTGATCGTCCCGTCAGCTTGCGTGCGCGTGACGCGCCGCGTGCCGTGCTCGCAGGAAACGAGCCGGCCCTGATCGTCGCGGGTGTGGCCGTTGGCGTGGTTGGCGGGCGAGCGGTAGACCGAGACGCCGACGTCCGGAATGTAGCGCAGCATCCGGTCGTTCGGGATGTCGCTCCACAGGAGGTGGCCGGCATCGCCGAACCAGACCGGTCCTTCCGCCCAGCGACAGCCGGTATGGAGGCGCTCCAGCTCGACGTTGATGAGGGCGACCTCGGAAAAGCGCGGATCGAGGATCTCGTAGGGCATGGACTATCCTCAGGCGCGGCCCGCGCGGGGACCGCCGGCGAGCGTAATGATGGCGATGATGATGAGGCCGGTCAGGAGGTAGCGCAGCCCCGCTCCGACGCCGAAGGTGTTGAGCATGGTGACGAGGAGGTAGAGGAAGAGCGAGGCGCCCCAAAGCCCCGACACGTTGGACTGCCCGCCGGACACGGAGGAGCCGCCGACCACCACCACCGCGATCGAGGCGAGGAGGTATTCCTCGCCCATGTTGAGCGAGGAGCCGCCGGAAAAGCCGGCGAGAACGGCGCCGCAGAGCCCAGCGAGAACGGCCGACAGGACGTAGGTGAGGAAGCGCACGCGGTCGACGCGGATGCCGGCGAGGTGGGCGGCGCGGCTGTTCTGGCCGACGGCCGCGACCGAGCGGCCGTAGACGGTCCGGTGCAGGAGGACGGCCATGAGGACGGAAAGGAGGAGCGTCGCGATCGCGAGATAGGGTACGCCCATGATGCGGCCCGTCGCGAAATCCGCCAAGGCCGGGGGCGGGCGCACGCGCAGGCCGCGCCCGTAGGCGATCGCCGTGGACTGGACGAGGAAGCTCGCCGAAAGCGTCGCGATGATCGGCGGGATCTGGAGGAGGCGGATCAGCGCGTAGTTGAAGCAGCCCACCGCGACGCCCGTGCCGAGCGCGGCGAGAAGCCCGAGCGCGATCATGCCGTCCTCGCCGCCCATGACCGTCATGGCGACCGCGCCGGCCAGCGCGATGGTCGCGGGAATGGACAGGTCGACATTGCCCGGCCCGGTGGTGATCACGAACATCTGGCCGAGGCCGACGATGACGTACATCGTCGCGAAGGTCAGCGCCGTCGACAGGATCTGCCCGCCGCCCGCGCCGCCGGTGAAGGCGAGAGTCGCGGCGAAGATCAGGCCGGCACCGATGAAGGAAAAGGCCTGCGGCATCTGCGGCAGGCGCCGGCGGACACCGCGCGTTTCGCTCTCGGCCGCGCTCATGCCGCCCTCCGTTCGGTGCGGTTGACGAGGGCGCGCAGCGCCAGGACGAGGATCAGGATCGCCCCTTGCGCGCCGATCTGCCAGTCCGGCGAGATGCGCAGGAAGGTGAGGAGGGAGCCTGCCAGGGTCAGCGTCAGCGCGCCGATCACGGCGCCGATCGGGGACACGCGCCCGCCCGTGAACTCGCCGCCGCCCAGGATGACCCCGGCGATGGACAGGAGCGTGTAGCGCAGCGCGATGTTGGCGTCGGCGGAGGTCGTCAGGCCGACGAGGCAGAGGCCGCTCAGAACCCCGAAGAAGCCGCAGAGCGCGTACATCGCCATCTTGGTCTTGAGGAGCGACCAGCCGGCGCGGCGCACCGCCTGCGGATTGCCGCCGGCGCCGCGCAGCACCACCCCGAGCGAGGAGCGCATCAGGAAGAGGTGGACGAGAAGCGCGAGAAGGGCGCTCGCCAGGATCGCGAACGGGATCAGCGGGGTGCGCAGCTTCACAAGGGTGGACAGCCAGGCGGGCGCCGAGCCGCCGGGCGAGGGCAGGAGGAGGACGGCGGCGCCGAGCCAGACGAAGCTCATGCCGAGCGTGACCACGATGGCCGGCAGGTTCCGCCAGTGGATCAGCGCCCCGAGCGCGGCGTAGACGGCGATGCAGCCGGCGAGCGCGGCAAGGCCGAGGGCCGGGTTCTCGGGGAGGATCGTCGCCCCGATGCAGGCGACGAGGCTGACGAAGGCGCCGATCGACAGGTCGAGGTCGTTGACGGCGATGACGCAGAGCTGGGCGATCGTCGCGAGCGCGATCGGCAGCGCCAGGTTCAGCATCAGGTTCAGGCCGAGATAGCTCATCGCCCGCGGCTGGATGGTGAAGATCACCGCCAGGAGAAGGATCAGCGAGACCGGCGGCAGCAGCGCGCGAAGCAGGCGCGGATTGGCGAGCGCCCCGGTCACGCGGCCTCTCCCTCGAAGGAGGACTGGAGGACGCGCGCTTCGGTCAGCTCGTGCCGGCCGAGCTCGGCGACGATCCTGCCCGAGCGGAAGACGTAGGTGTGGTCGCAGCTCTTCAGCTCGTCGAACTCCGTCGTGTACCAGACGAAGGTGCGGCCCTTGTCCGCCTCGGCCCGCACGAGCGCGTAGACCTCCTGCTTGGTGCCGATGTCGACGCCGCGCATCGGGTCGTCCATCAGGATGACCTCGGCGTCGGAGCCGAGCGCGCGGGCGAAGAGCGCCTTCTGCTGGTTGCCGCCGGAAAGGGTCAGGATGTTGTCGTCCATGTCGGGGGTGCGGATCTTGATGCGGCCGCGCCATTCCTCGGCGAGGCGCTTCTCGCGGGCGGGATCGACGAGGCCGAAGCGGCCGAGCCGCGACAGGGAGCGGACCGTGACGTTGCCCCCGATCGACCAGAGCGGAAAGACGCCGTCCGTTTGCCGGTCGCCGGCGACGAAGGCGACGCGGCCCGTGAGCGTGGCATAGCGCGAGCGGCCCTGCGCGGCGTTGTGGAGGAGGACGAGAAGGCTCGTCTGGCCGTGGCCGGCAAGACCGCCGAGGCCGACGATCTCGCCGCGGCGCGCTTCCAGCCGGATCGATCCGCCCCTGGGCGTCGTCGCGCTGGCGACGACGGGCGCCGCGCTGCGCGCCGCTTCGGCTGCGGGCATGTCGGAGGTTTCATCGGAAACCACGTGGCCCATCGCCTCGACGAGGCTCGCGCGGGTGAAGGCGCGGGCGTCCCGCAGGTCCACCACGCGCCCGTCGCTCATCACGGCGATGCGGTCGCAGGTCGACAGGATCTCGCCGAGGATGTGCGAGATCAGGATGACGCTGCCGCCGGCGGACACGAAGCGGCGGACATGGGCGAGGAGCTGGGCTGCGACGCTGTTGTCGAGCGAGGAGGTCGGCTCGTCGAGGATCACGAGGCGCAAGGGGGCCTCGTCGTCGCCTTGCGCGAAGACGCTGGCGATCTCCACCATCTGGCGCTGGCCGAGCGGCAGGTCGGAGACGAGCGCCTGCGGGGCGATGCCGTGGCCGGGGAAGATCTCGTCGAGCGTTCGCGTGATGAGGCGCGCCGCGCGAGCGCGCCAGCCGAAGCCCTTGAGCGAGGCGTGGCGGATGCGGGCGTTCTCGAGGACGGACAGGTTCGGGCAGAGCGAAAGCTCCTGGAACACGCAGGCGATCCCCGCCCGGCGCGCCCGCGCGACCGTCAGGCGGCCCGCCACGTCCTCGCCTTGCACCGTGAAGCGCCCCTCGTCCGGCGACACGTTGCCGACGAGCACCTGCATCAGCGTCGACTTGCCCGCGCCGTTGTGGCCGGCAAGGCCCAGGCACTCGCCCGAGCGCACGTCGAGGTCGACGCCGCGCAGGGCCCGCACGGCGCCGAAGCTCTTGGCGACGGCGGCGAGGGCGACGAAGGGCGTGCCGGGCGAGGGCGCGGCGGTGGGATGGGGCATGGGGGTGCGAGCCTGTCGATACGATGCGCTGACCCCATCGGAATGAGGCGCTCTCCCCCGCCCGCTCGGCGGAGGAGGGTGGGCCGAAGGGCCGGGCGAGGGTGCCGGCCGCGAGAGCGGCTAGGCAAGGATCAATCCGAGGGGCGGACGCCTTGATGAGCCCCTGGGCGAGCCACTCGTCTCGCCCGCCCTTCGGGCCCCTCATCCCCTGCCGGAACCTTCTCCCGCCAGCGGGAGAAGGGCGAGCGTCGTCGCCGCGCCTCGAACGGTCGGGTTTCAGCCGCCGGCCTTGGCCGCCTCGATGACCTTCTTGGCGTCGTCGAGCGAGTATTCGACGTTGGCGACGCCGCCGGCCTCGGTGTTCTCCAGCGCCTTTTCCAGGCCCGCCTGGTCGATCGACAGGAAGGGAACGACGAGGTCCTTCGGGACCTCCTGGCCGTCGAGGATCTGCTGGGCGACCCAGAAGGCAAGGGTCGAGACGCCCGGCGCGATCGAGACCGACATGGTTTCGTAGCCGTTGGCGTCCTTCTGCTCCTTCCACCAGCGCAGCTCGTCGTCGCGGTTGCCCAGGATGATGGTGGGCGTCGGGCGGCCGGCGGCCTTGAAGGCCTCGGCCGCGCCGAAGCCGTCGCCGCCCTGCGTCACGACGCCGACGACCTCGGGCAGGCTCGGCAGGACGCCCGCCACCGACTTCTGCGCGACCGTCTGCGTCCAGTCGCCCTGGACCTCCGAGACGACCTTGAAGTTGGGATGGGCCGAAACGCCCGCCGCGATGCCCTCGTGGATCTCGGTGTCGACCGAGGTGCCGGCGAGGCCGCGGATTTCGAGGAGGTTGCCGCCGTCGGGATAGCGCTTCGCCAGGTAGTCGAGTTGGCCGGAGCCCATCTTCTTGAAGTCGACGGCGACGCGCCAGGCGCAGGGCTCGGTGACGATGCCGTCGAAGGACACGACGATGATGCCCGCGTCGCAGGCTTCCTTCACCGCGCCGTTCAGCGCCGTCGGCGAGGCCGAGTTGATGACGATGGCACTGTAGCCCTGCAGGATCATGTTCTGGATCTGCGCGGCCTGCTCGGTCGCTTGGTTCTCGGCCGTCGTGAAGGCTTCGGCGCTCTGGACGACGCCGTCGGCCACCGCCTTGGAGGTGATGGTCTCCCAGCTCTTCAGCATCGCCTGGCGCCAGGAATTGCCGGCATAGTTGTTGGAGAGCGCGATCGTCTTGTCGGACGTGTCGGCCTGAGCCGCGCCGGCGAGCGGCAGCGCCAGAAGCGCGGCGGACAGGATGGTGGCGTTTCGATTGAGCAAGGCTTCCTCCC
>CANJKV010000247.1 GCA_947474855.1 Aurantimonadaceae bacterium
GACTCGATCGCCTGGCCGACGAAGCGGATGGAGTTGACGTTCTTGATCTCGCAGCGCGTGCCGAAGGCGCCGCCCGGGCGCCGGACGGACACGTTGACGTCGGCGCGCAGGCTTCCCTCGTCCATGTTGCCGTCGCAGGTGCCGAGGTAGCGCAGGATCGAGCGCAGCTTGGTGAGATAGGCTTTCGCCTCGTCGGCCGAGCGCATGTCGGGCTTGGAGACGATCTCCATCAGCGCCACGCCCGAGCGGTTGAGGTCGACATAGGTCATCGTCGGGTGCTGGTCGTGCAGCGACTTGCCGGCGTCCTGCTCCAGGTGCAGGCGCTCGATGCCGACCTCGATGTCCTCGTAGTTGCCCTGCCGGTCCGGCCCGACCGAGACCTGGACCACGCCCTCCCCGACGATCGGGTCCTTGTACTGGGAGATCTGATAGCCCTGCGGCAGGTCGGCGTAGAAGTAGTTCTTGCGGTCGAAGACCGAGCGCTTGTTGATCTGCGCCTTGAGGCCGAGGCCGGTGCGCACCGCCTGCCGCACGCAATGCTCGTTGATCACGGGCAGCATGCCGGGCATGGCCGCGTCGACCAGGCTGACATGGTCGTTGGGCTCGGCGCCGAAGCTCGTCGCGGCGCCCGAGAAGAGCTTCGCCTCCGACAGCACCTGCGCGTGGACCTCCATGCCGACGACGATCTCCCAATCGCCGGTGGCACCCTTGATGAAGGTCTTCGGATCGGGCGTGCGGGTGTCGACGATGGTCATGGATCAGGTCGTCCGGTGCGATGCGGAAGGTCGATTTTGGCTAGAGGAAACGCGCGCGCCGTTCAAGGCGCGACTGTTTTCGGCCGGGGGCGGAACGCGCTATATGTGGGAGCGGGTAGAGAGAACCGCCATGAACATGCAGTCGCTCCGGCAGCCCCATCACCCTACCCCCCGCTTCTCCTCGATCGCCTCGTTCTTCAATTGGGCCGAGCGGCAGGAAAGGATCTACGAACTCGTCGATGGAGCGCCCCACGTGCTGCCGTGGGTCAAACTCAATCACGCGCGCATCGTGACGAACCTGCTGACCCTGGTCGCGAGCCGGATCGACCGTGACGTTCTCGAAGTCACGGCCGGCGACTTCGCCGTTCAGGTCGGACCGAACAGTGTTCGCTTCGCCGATGTGATGGTGTTTCCGGCCGGCAAGGACGGGCGTCTTCGCACCGTGAGCGACGCGGTCCTGCTCGTCGAGGTGCTCTCCGAATCTACCGTGCACCTCGATCTCGATGCGAAGCCGCACGAGTATCAGGCGCTCGATGCTCTCGCTTGCTACGTCGTCATCGACCAGGACCGCGTTCACGTCTGGAGTTGGATACGGTCGGACGACGGGTCGTGGCCGTCCGAGGACGTGGTGACCGACGACCATTCCGCCACCGTGACGATGCTTCAGCTCGAACCGCCGCTCGAAGAAATCTATCGCGGCGTGAATTGAAGCCTCACCACCACTTCGCCGGCTCGAACCGGCCCGCCGCCTTCTCGATCACCGAGGCCGTCGCGAAGAGCGACTCCTCGTCGAAGGGACGGCCGATGAGCTGGAGGCCGAGCGGCAGGCCGCTCGCGGACAGGCCGGCGGGAACGGCGAGGCCCGGCAGGCCCGCCATGTTCACCGTTACCGTGAAGACGTCGTTGAGGTACATCTTCACCGGATCGGAGTTCATCTCCTGGTCGGCGATGCCGAAGGCCGGCGACGGCGTGGCGGGCGTCAGCAGTGCGTCGATGCCGTCGTGGAAGACGGTCTCGAAGTCGCGCTTGATGAGGGTGCGCACCTTCTGCGCCTGCAGGTAGTAGGCGTCGTAGTAGCCGGCCGAGAGCACGTAGGTGCCGATCATGATGCGGCGCTTCACCTCGCGGCCGAAGCCGCTCGCGCGGGTGTTCTCGTACATCTCGATGAGGTCGCGGCCCGGAACGCGCAGGCCGTAGCGCACGCCGTCGTAGCGCGCGAGGTTGGACGAGGCCTCGGCCGGCGCGACGATGTAGTAGGCCGGCAGCGCGTATTTGGTGTGCGGCAGCGAAACGTCGACGATCTCCGCGCCCGCGTCGCGCAGCCACTCGACGCCCCGATGCCAGAGCGCCTCGATCTCGGCCGGCATGCCCTCGACGCGGTACTCCTTCGGGATGCCGATGCGCATGCCCTTCACCGAGCGGCCGACGGCGGCCTCGTAGTCCGGCACGGGCAGGTCGACGGAGGTCGTGTCCTTCGGATCGGTCGAAGCCATCGACTTCAGGAGGATCGCCGCGTCGCGCACGTCGCGGGCGATCGGGCCGGCCTGGTCGAGCGACGAGGCGAAGGCGACGATGCCCCAGCGCGAGCAGCGGCCGTAGGTCGGCTTGATGCCGACCGTGCCGGTGAAGGCGGCGGGCTGGCGGATCGAGCCGCCGGTATCGGTCGCCGTCGCGCCGGCGCAGAGCCGCGCCGCGACCGCCGCCGCCGAACCGCCGGACGAGCCGCCCGGCACGAGGTCGGCGTTGGAACCCGTGGCGCGCCATGGGCTGACGACCGGGCCGTAATAGGAGGACTCGTTGGACGAGCCCATCGCGAACTCGTCCATGTTCAGCTTGCCCAGCATCACCGCGCCGTCCGCCCAGAGATTGGCCGTGACGGTCGATTCATAGCGCGGCTCGAACTTGTCGAGGACGTGCGAACAGGCCTGCGTGTGGACGCCCTCGGTCGCGAAGAGGTCCTTGATGCCGAGCGGGATGCCCTCAAGTGCCCCGCCCTCGCCCTTGGCAAGCCGCGCGTCCGAGGAATCCGCCATGGCGCGCGCCTTCTCCGGCGTCAGCGCGACATAGGCATTGAGCGCGCCGTTGGCAGCGTCGATGGCGCCGACATAGGCGTCGGTCAGCTCGCGGGCCGAGAAGGTCTTCGCGCGCAGCGCGTCGCGGGCCTCGGCTATGGTCAGGGCGGTGAGGTCGGTCATGGAGCGAACTTCTTCTCGTAGAATCGGGACCAGCCGGAATCCGGGTAGTCGAGCACCGCGCCGCAGACCGCGAATCCGCCGCGCTCGTAGACGCGCCAAGCCGCCTCGAAGCCGGGCGCCTCGCCGGTCTCGAGGACCAGCCGCGTCACGCCGTGCTCCTGCGCCAGCGCCTCGACGCGCCGCAGCAGCGCCGAGCCGAACCGGCGGCCGCGCACTTCGGGATCGGTCCACATGCGCTTGACTTCGCCGAGCGCATCGCCGTGAACTTTCAGCGAAGCCATGCCGATGGCCCGACCCTCCTCGTCGCGGGCCACGAAGGTGGTGACGCCCGGCTCGGCCATCTGCTCGACCGTGAGCTGAAACTGGAACTCGCGGGGCGTCAGCGGGATCATCGCCTCGTTGAGAGCGGCGACCATCCGGCGCACGTCGTCCTGCAGCGGCGTCTCGGCGGCGATCGCGACGCCGTCCTGAGTCCGGCTCACTCCACGACCTTGGGCACGACGAAGTAGTGGTCGTCGGAGGCCGGCGCGTTGGCGATGACGTCGTCGGCGATGCCGCCATCGGTCACGACGTCGGGACGCGACTTCATGGCCATCGGCGTAACCGAGGTCATGGGCTCGACCGACGAGACGTCGACCTCGCCGAGCTGCTCGACGAAGCCGAGGATCGTGTTCAGCTCGCTGCGCATGGCTTCCGCGTCCTCGTCGCTGAGGGCGATGCGCGCCAGGCGGGCGACGCGGCGGACGGTGGCTGTATCGACGGACATGACGAGCTTTGCCGGGAGTTTCGGGTTCCGGCTGCTCTACCAAGGCATGTCCGGCGGCGCAACGCCGCCGGACATGCCCGGTCTTGATCAGAGTTCGATGGCTTCGCCGACCTTCGGCACGCGGATCTTCGAGGCCTCGCCTTCCATCGCCTCGCGGAATTTGTCCGGCGACTGGTCGAGGATCGGCATGGTGCCGTAGTGGATCGGGATCACGGTCTCGAACTGGAAGTAGCGGCGGCAGGCGAGCGCCGCGACGGCCGCGCCCATCGTCAGCCGGTCGCCGATCGGCACGAGACCGACCTTGGGCTGATGCAGCTCGTTGATCAGCGCCATGTCGCCGAAGATGTCCGTGTCGCCCATGTCGTAGACGGTCGGTCCGTCGGAAAAGTGGAAGACGAGGCCGTTCGGCATGCCGAGGTAGGTCGTCTGGCCGTTCTCCGAGACGGCGGCCGAGGAGTGGAAGGCCTGCGTCAGCGTCACGGAAAAGTCGTCAAAGGCGACGGTGCCGCCGGTATTGGCCGGCTCGATGTTCTTGACGCCCTTGCCGGCCAGCCAGCTGACCAGCTCGAAGGTGCCGACGACCTTCGCGCCGGTCTGTTCGGCGATGGCGATGGTGTCGCCGACATGGTCGGAGTGGCCGTGGGTCAGCGCGATGTGCGTCGTCCCTCGGATCGCGTCGTCCAGGCTGCCCTTGTAGTGCGGGTTGCCTTGGAGAAACGGGTCGACGAGGACAACCGAGCGGCCGGTCTCGAAACGAAAGGCGGAATGGCCGAAATGGGTAAGTCTCAACGGACGGCTCCCGGGTCTGGCGAATGGTGCGTACGCCGCTCGCGGCGACGGTCCGGCGTGCTAATTGCCGCATCGGGTCACGCGTTCAAGGAGAAGCCGACATGCCCGTCGTCACGATCGAGGAACTGGCGGAGCTCGCCGCCGAGCCCGCCATCGTCGCCGGGCTCGATCTGGGCACGAAGACCATCGGGCTCGCCGTCTCGGATCTCGGCCAGCGATTCGCATCGCCGCGGCCGGTGATCATGCGCCGCAAGTTCACGCTGGACGCGGGCGTGTTGCGGGCGGCGCTGAACGAGGCCGGGGCGGTCGGCATCGTGGTCGGCCTGCCGCTCAACATGGACGGAAGCTCGGGACCTCGCGCCCAGGCCACCCGTGCCTTCATCCGAAGCTACGCGCCGCTTGACCCGCGGCCCGTGGTCTTCTGGGACGAACGATTGTCGACGGTCGCGGCCGAGCGCGGCCTCATCGAGCAGGACATGTCGCGCGCCAAGCGCGCGGCCCGCATCGACTCCGCCGCCGCCGCCTTCATCCTTCAGGGCGCGCTGGACAGGCTCTCGTCGCTGCGCACCAGCGCCGCGGAGGAGTGACGGCCGCGCCAGTCGCGCCAGCGCGCGGAGACGAAGGCCCGCACGCGGCGGTGATGGCGCAGCGCCACGATGCCGGCGACGATGAGGCTGTCGACGACGATCGCGTTCAGGACGAGTCCGGGGAGCTTCGCCGGGTCGATGCCGAGGAGCCCGCCATACATGACGAAGATCTGGTCGTAGAACTCGCGGGACAGGACCATCGTCCCGAAGCTGATGTCGTTGGACGCGAGCCCGAACCAGCCGCCGAGCATGGCGACCGGAAGCACCCAGCCGAAAAGCGCGGCCCGGATCATCGCTTGCTCCTCCTTCGCTCGACGGACGGGGTGCTCTTCGGGCGCGCGCCGGTTGAGAGCGTCAGGGCCTCACGGAAATCGGCGTCGGCCTCCGTCGCGTCGTCGTCCATGGCATGGTCGAAGAGCATGAAGCCGAGCGTCAGGGCGAGCCACATCACCAGGCCCCCGCCCCCGGCGACCGAGCCGAGCGGCGACCCGGCGAGAGCCGCCGAGCCGAACAGCACCGCGATGCCGGTGAGCGCCGAACCGGCGAGGCGTTCGCCCTGCATGCGGTCGGCAATGCGCCGGCCGTTCAGCCGGACGAGAGACATCGCCAGGGTCGCCGCCGCGCCCGTCAGGAACAGCGCGCCGACGCCCGCGTCGAGCGACGGCACGGAAGCGGCCGGCACCTCCATCTGAAAGCCCGTCCAGCGATGCACCAGCTCGCCCGGCGCGACGCCGGCAGCCGCGCAGCCCAAAAGGAGGGCGTGCGTTCCGCAGAAGCCCATCCAGGTGCTGAGCGAGAAGTTGCTCAAGGGTCGCCGCATGGGCCCTCACCTCCCGAGATCATTAATGAAGCGTTAACGGCAAGCTCCTCCTTTCGTTCGCGCCGCGCAACGCGATCCCGTCGCAATGGTTAACGGGGCTTCGGCGTCCTTGCCGGACGGCTCGCCGTCTCCTATAGCCGCGGACCAGATGAGCGCTCCGTCCTCCTCCCTCCCCGCCTTCAGCCGCCGCCACTTCCTCGGCATCGCCGGCCTGTCGCCCTTCGAGATCGAGCATCTGCTCGAACGCGCCGAAGAGGCCGTGGCCGTGAGCCGCAGCCGCGAGAAGAAGAAGGCGGCCCTGCGGGGCCGCACGCAGATCAACCTGTTCTTCGAGGCCTCGACCCGCACGCAGGCCTCTTTCGAGCTCGCAGGCAAGCGGCTCGGCGCCGACGTCATGAACATGGCCGTCGCCAATTCCTCGGTGAAGAAGGGCGAGACGCTCATCGACACGGCGATGACGCTGAACGCCATGCGCCCCGACATCCTCGTCGTGCGCCACCACGCCGCGGGCGCCGTCGCGCTTCTCGCGCAGAAGGTCGACTGCGCGGTCGTCAACGCCGGCGATGGCGCGCACGAGCACCCGACGCAGGCCCTTCTCGACGCGCTGACCATCCGCCGCCGCAAGGGGCGCATCGCAGGCCTCACGGTCGCGATCTGCGGCGATATCCTGCATAGCCGCGTGGCGCGCTCGAACATCCTCCTCCTCAACGCGCTCGGCGCGCGCGTTCGCGCCGTCGCCCCGTCGACGCTGCTGCCCAGCGGCATCGAAGAGATGGGCGTGACATTCCATCGCCGGCTCGAGGAAGGCATCGAGGGCGCCGACGTCGTGATGATGCTACGCCTCCAGCGCGAGCGGATGGAGGGCTCCTTCGTGCCGTCCGTGCGCGAGTATTTCCGCTTCTTCGGCCTCGACGCGGCGCGTCTCGCGCTCGCCAGGCCGGACGCGCTCGTCATGCATCCGGGGCCAATGAACCGCGGCGTCGAGATCGCATCGGAGATCGCGGACGGGCCGCAGAGCGTCATCGAGGAACAGGTCGAGATGGGCGTTGCGGTGCGCATGGCGGTGATGGAAGCATTGCTGCCGGAGGCGGTCGGCGCATGAGCATCCTTCTCGTCGAGAACGCCCGCATCCTGGATCCTGCCCGTGGCGTCGATTCGGTCGGTACGCTTGTTGTCGAAAACGGTCTCGTCGCGGCCGGCGGGCCGGAGGCGCTGAACCAGGGGCGGCCGGAGGGCGCGACCGTGGTCAACGGTTCGGGCCTCCTTCTCATCCCCGGCCTCGTCGACGCGCGCGTCTTCATCGGCGAGCCCGGCGGCGAGCATCGCGAAACGATCGGGTCGGCCTCGCGCGCGGCGGCCGCCGGCGGCGTGACGTCGATACTCACCATGCCGGACACCGATCCGGTGATCGACGACGTCGCGCTCGCCGAATTCGTCATGCGCACCGCCCGAGAGACGGCGGCGATCAACGTTTATCCCGCCGCCGCGCTAACGAAGAAGCTCGAAGGTCGCGAGATGACCGAGATCGGCCTTCTCGCCCGCGCGGGCGTGCGCGCGTTCACCGAGGGCAGGCGCTCACTTTCCAATGCCGGCCTGCTGCGCCGCATCATGACCTATGCGCGCGACTTCGACGCCCTCGTCATGCACGAGACGCGCGACGCCGACCTCGCCGGGCACGGCGTCATGAACGAGGGGCTGCTCGCCTCCTGGCTGGGCCTGCCCGGCGTTCCCGCCGAAGCCGAGCTCATTCCGCTGGAGCGGGACCTGCGGCTCGCCGAGCTGACGCGCTGCCGCTACCACGCGGCGAAGATCTCGCTCGGCCGCTCGGCCGAGGCCGTGCGCGCCGC
>CANJKV010000248.1 GCA_947474855.1 Aurantimonadaceae bacterium
GCGAGGCGGCCGAGGCCCGCGGCGCCCACGATCGCCTCCATCAGCGCGCCGGCCGCGGCGGTGGCCTCGGCGCCGAACAGGACGCCCCGGCGGCTGCGCTCCAGAAGGTCGGCGCAGGCGGCGAATTCGGGAAGGGCGCGCGTCGTCTCCCCCACGAAGCATTCGGAGAACTGCACGATGCGGCAGCGCAGCGCGACCGCTTCGCCCGAGGGAACGTCGCTGACCCAGTTGTGCGGAAGGTTCGGGCCGGTCAGGACGAGGTTGCCCGGCTCGAAGGCGCCGATGAAGTCGCCGACGAAGTAGTCGCCCTTCGTCGCGACGACGTGGTGGATCTCGTATTCGGGGTGGAAGTGCCAGCGGACCGTGTGGAACGGATAGCCGTGCACCCACGCCTTGAACGACTCACCTTGCCTGATCTGGACGAGCTCCAGGTCCGGATGCATGTTGGATCCTCCCGGCGCCCGCTTCCCGTTCGAAGCCTCCCGGCGCCCCGCCGCAGGAGCGCGTTCCCCGCCCTCTGCGACCCTCAACCTACGAGAGCCGGCGGGTGCCGGGCTACATCGCGCTTTTCCGCCGGCCGATACTTTTTTGTCGTTTCAAACGAAACGCGTTGCTTGGATGCCGCACAGGCGGGCGGAAGGGCAACCCCGGGGGCTGCCTCAGGCGGAGTGGGATGGGGGGCTCGCTTCGGCATCGTGCCCGCAACGGAGGACGCCGTGCCGGGTCCGAGGCCGCCCCGTCGTCGAGCGCCTGGGCAACAAACGAAAGGCCCGGCAGCTGGGCTGCCGGGCCGCCTGGCCATTCCCGTGTTCCGAGACGTTCCGCTTACTGGGACGAGGATGCGCCGCTCGACGAGGTCGCGCCGTTGTTGGTGGGGTTGTCGCACTGGACGTCCTCGCCGCCCGGCACGTTGTCCGTTCCGCCGCAGGTGTCGCTGCCGGTGCCGCCCGACGTGCTGGATCCCGAAGCGGCCGACGCCGCCCCCGAGCCGCCGGACGTGCTGTCGTCGCCCGCCGTCGTGCCGTTGTCGCCGCCCGTCGTGCCGTCGTCGCCCGAGGTGCCGCCGCCGTCGCCGGACGTGCCGCCGCCCGAGCTCGACGACGATCCGCCGGAGTCCTGCGCAAAGGTGATCGCCGGAGCGCTCGCGGCCATCGCGAGGCCGACCGCCGCGGCCAGGCCTGTCCTGCGGACGATGTCAAAATCGATCATTGGTCCCGTTCCTCTCCATCAGGGTGAAGAGCAACCGCTCGATGAAGGGCAATGTTCCGCGGGGCGACGGGCCGCGACGATGCGGATTCGTTAGCCGAGCCGACCCGCCCGAGCAGCGTTCCGGCCGCTTCTTGACTCGTAGTTCGCCCTGATGTCTGTTGTCTGATAACTTTGGGACGGTGGCGAGGGGGTCATGTCGGGGAGCACAACGGGACTGCCGCGCCTCCCCCCGGCCAACCGAACGCGGGACGCCATCAACGTCATCGCGGAATACATTTCCCGTACCGGCCTCAAGCCGAGCGAGCGCCTACCAACCGAGCACGAGGTGATGGCGGCGCTCGGCATCGGCCGATCGACCGTGCGCGAGGTCATGCGCCACTTCCAGGCGCTCGGCGTCGTCGAGACGCGGCGCGGCTCCGGCTCGTTTCTTCTCAAGCCTGTATCGGCCGAGACGATCCACGTGCCGCTCTCCTTCGATCCCGGACCGGTGCGGGACGGCCTCCTGCAAACGCTGGACGTGCGCCGCGGCCTGGAAGTCGAGGCGAGCATGCTGGCGGCGGTCCGGGCCGACGCGGACGACATCGCCAAGATGCGGACGACGCTGGAGGAGATGGAGCGCGTCCACCTGGAAAAGGGCACGGCGGGGCGCGAGGACCTCGCCTTCCACCTGTCGATCTACGACGCGACCCACAACCCGCTCTTCGGCCAGATCATGGAGCAGATGCGCGGCGCCTTCGAGAGCTTCTTCGAGAAGCCCTTCGACCGGCCCGACTTCGCCCGCCGCTCCTTCCCCTTCCACCGCGAGCTCTTCGAGGCGATCGCCGGGCGCGACGCGCCCCTCGCCCGCGAGAAGACGCTGCAGATCCTCGCCATCGTCGAGGAAGACATCAAGGACATGTCGAAATGACCGACGCGGCCGACTGGCTCGATCTGGCGGCAGGCATCGTCGCCCACGACGCGCCGAACCCCTATGCCGCGGTGGTGCCCCCGATCGTCCAGACCTCGCTCTTCACCTTCAACTCCTATGCCGAGATGGAGGGCGTTTATCGCGGCGAGGTGCAGCGCCCGACCTATTCGCGCGGCCTGAACCCGACGACGCGGATCTTCGAGGAGAAGGTGGCGGCGCTCGAAGGCGCCCAGGATGCGCTCTCCTTCGCCAGCGGCATGGCGGCGATCTCCTCGACGGTGCTGACCTTCGTGTCGCCCGGCGAGCGGATCGTGGCCGTGCGCCACGTTTATCCCGATGCCTACCGCCTGTTCGAGACCTTCGCCAGGCGCATGGGCATCGCCGTCGATTACGTCGACGGGCTCGACGAGGACGCGGTCGCGAAAGCCCTTCCCGGCGCGAAGCTCTTCTACTTGGAGAGCCCGACGAGTTGGGTCATGGAGGCGCACGACGTCGGCGCGCTGGCGCGCCTCGCGCGCGAGGCCGGCGTCATGACGGTGATCGACAATTCCTGGGCGTCGCCCGTCTTCCAGACGCCGATCGCGCTCGGCGTCGACCTCGTCCTTCATTCGGCCTCGAAATATCTCGGCGGCCACAGCGACGTCGTCGCGGGGGTCGTGGCCGGGTCGAAGGCACTGATCGGACGTATCCGCGGCGAGACGCATCCCTATCTCGGCGGCAAGCTCTCGCCCTTCGACGGCTGGCTCCTCGTCCGGGGCCTGCGCACGCTGCCGATCCGCATGAAGGCGCACGAGGCGGCGGCGCTCTCGATCGCGCGGCGCCTTCGAGACCACGAGGCGGTGGAGAGCGTGTCGCATCCGGGCCTTGCCAACGCGCTGCCGCCGGGGCTTCGCGGCACGTCCGGCCTCTTTTCCTTCGTGTTCAGGCAAGGCGTCGACGTCGTGCGCTTCGCCGACGCGCTCTCGACCTTCGCGCTCGGGGTGAGCTGGGGCGGCCACGAGAGCCTGGCGGTCCCCGGCGCGATCGTGCGCGCCCAGGCCGCGCAGCCGAACTCGGCCCTCGCCTTCGGCATCCATCCGCGCTCCGTGCGCCTCCACATCGGCCTCGAAGGCGAGGCGCTCCTGTGGAGCGACCTCGAAGCCGCCATCGCGGCCGCCACGCTTTGACGACGCAGAACCCAAGGGAGGAAACACCATGATCAGGACGCTTCTCGCCGCAACCATGCTCGCGGGGCTTGCCGCGAGCCCGAGCCTCGCCCAGACCCTCAAGCTGACCGAGGTCATCACCAGCCCCGAGCGGACCGCGACGCTGAAGGAGATCGTCGCCAAGTTCGAGCAGGAGAATCCGGGCGTCACCGTCGAGATCACCTCGCTGCCCTGGGGCGAGGCCTTCGAGAAGTTCGCGACCACCGTCTCGGCCGGCGAAACGCCCGACGTCGTCGAGATGCCCGATACCTGGCTCGCGCTCTACGCCAAGAACGGCGCGCTGGAGAACCTCGAGCCCTATCTGGAAAAGTGGGAGCACACCGCCGGCCTCAACGAGCGCGCGCTCCAGTTCGCCCGCGCCGTCGACGACACGGCCTACATGCTGCCCTACGGCTTCTATCTCCGGGCGATGTTCTACAACAAGGACGTCTTCAAGGCCGCCGGCGTCGAGGCGCCGCCGAAGACGCTCGACGAGTTCACCGCCGCCGCAGAGAAGATCAAGGCGGCCGGCAAGTCCGCCTACTGCCTGCGCGGCGGCCCCGGCGGCCTCAACGGCTGGGTGATGTTCGGCGCGACGATGAACGGCGACAACGCCTTCTTCACGCAGGACGGCACCTCCACCTTCAACCAGGACGGATGGGTCAAGGGCCTGACCTACGTGGTCGACCTCTACAAGAACGGCCACGCCCCGAAAGACTCGATCAACTGGGGCTTCAACGAGATCGTCGCGGGCTTCTATTCCGGCACCTGCGCCATGCTCGACCAGGACCCGGACGCGCTGATCGCCGTCGACGAGCACCTGACGCCCGAGCAGTACGGCGTCGCGCCGATGCCCAAGGGTCCGGCCGGCAAGGCCTTCCCGACCATCGGCTATGCCGGGTGGTCGATGTTCGCGGCGAGCGAGAACAAGGACCTCGCCTGGAAGCTCATCGCCGCGCTCGAAGGGCCGGAGGGAAACATCGCCTGGAACAAGCGCACCGGCGCGCTGCCGATCCACAAGTCGGCGGAGAACGACCCCTTCTACGCGCAGGACAAGTTCAAGGGCTGGTTCGAGGAGCTGTCCGACCCGAACGTCGTCCCCACCGTAATGCCCACCGACCTCGAGGAGTTCGCCTTCTTCAAGGACTCGCTCGTCATCAAGACCAGCCAGGAAGCGCTTCTCGGCTCGATCACGCCGGAGGATCTGGCCAAGCAATGGGCCGACTACCTCACCGCCGCCAAGCAGAAGCAGATGGGCAACTGAGCCTTTCGCGCCTCGACGAAGGGCGGCATCGCGCGGCCCTTCGCCTCCCTCTCCAACCCGCGACGAAGCGCCCATGACAGCTATCGGCCATACGGGGATCGAGCCCGGACGCTTGCCCGCGCGCCGCCGCTGGGCGACGCGGCTCGAGCCCTATCTCTACGCCGCGCCGGCGGTGATCCTCATCGCGACGATCATGCTGGTGCCGCTCGTCATCGGCATCTCCTACGCCTTCCGCGACATCCGCCTCCTCAACCCCTTCAGCGGCGGCTTCGTCGGGCTCGACCAGTTCGTGAAGCTCGCCTCCGACGATGATTTCCGCCTGGCGCTCGGCAACACCGTCTTCTGGACCGGCACCTCGGTCATCCTCCAATTCACCTTCGGCCTGATCCTCGCCCTCCTCCTCAACCGCCCCTTCGCCGGCCGCGGGATCGCGCAGGCGCTGGTGTTCCTGCCCTGGGCGGTGCCGAGCTTCCTGTCCGGCCTCGACTGGGCCTGGCTGTTCAACCCCGTGGTCGGGCCGATCCCGCACTGGCTGACGGGGCTGGGCCTCATGGAGGAGCCGTTCAACATCCTCGCCGACCCGGACCTCGCCATGTGGGGGCCGATCGTCGCCAACGTCTGGTGGGGCATCCCCTTCTTCGCGATCACGCTGCTCGCCGCGCTCCAGTCGATCCCGCGCGACATCTACGAGGCGGCCTCGATCGACGGCGCGGGCGCTCTCGAGCGCTTCCGCTCGATCACCCTGCCCTTTCTCGCGCCCACGATCGCGATCACCATCCTCCTTCGCACCGTCTGGATCGCCAACTTCGCCGACCTGATCGTCGTGATGACGAACGGGGGACCGGCCGACCGCACCCAGATCGTCGCGAGCTACATCTTCACCACCGCCTTCCGCCGCCTCGACTTCGGCTACGCCTCGGCGATCGCCATGGTGCTGCTCGCGCTCCTGATGATCTACTCGCTCCTCCTCGTGGCGCTCCGCCAGACCCTCCTGAACAGGTCCTGAGCCATGGCCGCCGTCGCCCGCCGGCGCATCGCCGGCACCCTTGCCCACCGCGCCGCGATCCTCCTCTACATCCTCGTCGCGCTGTTTCCGCTGTTCTGGCTCCTGAAGGTGTCGGTGACGCCGAACCCCCTCCTCTACAGCGAGGGCGTCCGGCTCTGGCCGTCGCAGACGAGCTTCGAGCACTTCGCCTTCGTGATCCGGAACAGCGACTTCCCGCTGTTCTTCCGCAACAGCCTCATCGTCTCGCTGTCGACGGCCGTGATCGTGACGATCATCGCGGCGGGCGCGGGCTACGCGATGTCGCGCTTCTCCTTCCGCGGCAAGCTCTGGCTCGTCGGGCTGCTGCTCGTCACGCAGATGTTCCCGCTGGTCATGCTGATCGCGCCGATCTTCCGGATGCTGACGCCCCTTGGCCTGACCAACAGCCTCACCGGCCTCGTCATCGTCTATTCCGCCTTCAACGTGCCCTTCGCGGTCTTCCTGATGCAGTCCTTCTTCGACGCCATTCCGAAGGACCTCGACGACGCCGCGATGATCGACGGGGCGAGCCGCTTCCAGGCCTTCCGCCAGATCATCGTGCCGCTCACCCTTCCCGGCATGGCGGCGACGCTCGGCTTCGTCTTCACCGCCGCCTGGAGCGAGCTCCTCTTCGCGCTGATGCTGATCTCGCGAGCCGACGCCAGCACCTTTCCCGTCGGGCTCCTGTCCTTCGTGTCGAAGTTCGGCGTCAACTTCGGGCAGATGATGGCCGCGGGCGTCCTCGCGCTGATCCCCGCCCTCCTCTTCTTCCTCCTGATCCAGCGCTTCCTCGTTCAAGGCCTCACCGCCGGCGCGGTGAAGGGCTGAAGGAAACGACACTCATGGCCACCATCGACCTCGAAGCCGTCGCCAAGTCCTTCGGCCCCGTCCACGTCCTGGAGCCGGTCGATCTCCAGATCCGCTCGGGCGAGTTCGTCGTCCTCGTCGGCCCGTCGGGCTGCGGAAAGTCCACGCTCCTGCGCATGATCGCGGGCCTCGAGGAGGCGAGCTCCGGCGACATCCGGATCGCGGGCGAGCGCGTCAACGAGGTGCCCCCGAAGGACCGCAACATCGCCATGGTGTTCCAGTCCTACGCGCTCTACCCGCACATGACCGTCGCGCAGAACATGAGCTACAGCTTGAAGCTCCGGAAGACCGCCAAGGAGCGGATCGCGGAAGCGGTGAAGGGCGCGGCCGAGACGCTCGGCCTCTCCAAGCTCACCGAGCGGCGCCCCCGGGCGCTTTCCGGCGGCCAGCGCCAGCGCGTCGCCATGGGCCGTGCGATCGTGCGCCGCCCCCAGGCCTTCCTGTTCGACGAGCCCTTGTCCAACCTCGACGCGCGCCTGCGCGAGCAGATGCGGGCCGAGATCAAGAAGCTCCACGCGCGCCTCGGCGCCACCTCGATCTACGTCACCCACGACCAGATCGAGGCGATGACCCTCGCCGACCGGATCGTGGCGCTGGACGCGGGGAAGATCCAGCAGATCGGCACGCCCCTCGACCTCTACCAGCGCCCCGCCAACCGCTTCGTCGCCGGCTTCATCGGCTCGCCCGCGATGAACTTCGTGTCCGGCACCTACCGCGCCGCGGCGGCGGGCCGCCCGGTGCACCTCCAGGCCGACCACGCCGCCCTCCCCGTGCCGGATCTCGACCGGCCCGACGGCCACGCGGTGACCGTCGGGATCCGGCCCGAGCACGTCCTCGTCGAGCCCGGCGACGCGCCGGGCACGATCGGCTGCGGCGTCGAGCTGGTGGAGCCGACCGGCATGGGCACGATCGTCCATCTCCGCCTCGGCGACGTCGCCCTCAAGGCCTACCGGCCCGGCTACACCGAATGGACGGCCGGCCAGAGGGTCCACGTCCGCCTGCCCCGCGAGCACATGCACATCTTCGACGAGGCGAGCGGCGCGCGCATCGAGCCGGCCGGGTCCGGACGATCGCCTGGGCTGTCGGAGTGGCCGGCCGCCACGAAACTTGACTAGCTAATTCATATTACCTAGCACCGGCCCGTCTCGTCGTTCGTCGATCTCGCTGGGGTGCCAGGATGTTGAAGCACGTGTTGGTTTCGGTCGGGCTCGCCTGCTGCTCGCTCGCGCCGCAGATGAGCCTGCCGGCCGCGGCCCAGCC
>CANJKV010000249.1 GCA_947474855.1 Aurantimonadaceae bacterium
ACGCGGAAACGGGAGAGCGCGGCTATCTTCTCAGCGGCGACCGCCGCTTTCTCGACCCTTATGACAAGGCCCTGGCGCGGCTCGGCTCGATGCGCGGCGCGTTGCGCGGCCTCGTGGCGGACAATGCCGAGCAGATCGGCCGCCTCGAACGGCTCGACGACCTCGTCGACGCGAAGCTCGACGAGCTGGCGGCGTCGATCGCGCTGCGCGACGACGCCGGCTTCGAGCTCGCGCGAGGCCGCGCGATCGAGATGATGGAGCGCGGGACCATGGACGAGATCCGGCGCGTCATCGGCACCGTGACGCAGGCCGAGCACGCCCTGCTCGACGCGCGGGGCGTTCTCGTGGCGCGGGACGAGAACCGGGTGCGGCTGGTCGCCCTTCTCGTCGCCCTGGCCTCTCTCGTCGTCCGGACGCTCGTGGAGATCCATCTGGCGCGCCGCGAGCGAGCGTCCGCCTGAGCGCGGCCGATCGAGGCCCTCACCCGCCGGACGCGTCCCCCACGGACAAAAAATTGACCCGAACGCTCCTCTTTTGCTAACCGCCGTTCGCCTTTCGGTACGGGGCTGCGGGGAGCAAGGCTATGCTGGCACTATCGACGGCTCCCGCCTTCGTCCGGGATCTGGCGCGCTGGGGCGACGCCCCGGCCCTCCTGTTTGCCGGGACCTGGGTGCTGACCTATCGCGAGCTGGCCGCGCGCGTCGCCAGCGCGGCGGCGGCGCTCGGGGCGGAAAAGCGCCTCGTCGCGCTGCAGGTCGATGGATCAGAGCACGCGATCGTCACCTATCTCGCGGCCCTTTCCGGCGGCCACGCGGTCGCGATGCTGCCGCCCGGCGGCGAGGCGGCGGAGCGCTTCGAGGCGGCCTTTCGCCCGGAGGTCCGCGCCCGGCGGGTCGATGCCCGCTGGCGCCTGGAACGGCTCGCCGAGACCTCGCCCGAGCCGCTTCATCCCGACCTTGCGCTTCTGCTCTCGACCTCGGGCAGCACGGGGCTCGGCCGCTTCGTCCGGCTGTCCCAACGCAATCTCGACAGCAATGCCCGCGCCATCGCCGGCTATCTCGGCCTGTCGTCCCGCGACCGGGCGGCCCTCGTCCTGCCGCTGCACTATTCCTACGGCCTCTCCGTCCTTCACTCGCACCTCGCGGTCGGGGCCGGGGTGTTCCTGCCCGGCAGCTCGATCCTCGACGAGGGCTTCGCGAACGGAATGCGAAGCGCGGGCTGCACCAACCTTGCCGGCGTGCCCTATTCCTTCGAACTCCTCGAGCGCATCGGCTTTCGCGACGAGGCCCTGCCCGACCTCCGCTTCATGACCTGTGCCGGCGGGCGCCTGCCGCCGGAGCTCGCCGAGCGCTACCATCGCCACCTCGCCGAGCGAGGCGCGCAGCTCGTCCTGATGTACGGCCAGACCGAGGCCACCGCCCGCATGGCCTTCGTGCCGCCCGAGCGCCTGCCCGGCGGCATCGACGCGATCGGCATCCCCGTTCCCGGCGGCACGCTGGAGATCGTCGACGAAGCGGGCCGGCGGATCGAGGCGACCGGCGTCGAGGGCGAGCTGGTTTATCGCGGCCCCAACGTGATGATGGGCTATGCCGGCGCGCGGACGGATCTGGCGAGGCCCGGCGAGATCGAGGCCCTGCACACCGGCGATCTCGGGGTGCGCGGCGGCGACGGCCTGTTTCGGGTCACCGGGCGCTTGCGCCGCATGTCGAAGATCGCCGGGCTGCGCATCGGCCACGACGCCGTGGAGCGGGCCCTGGCGGAGCGGGGCATCGCGGCCGCCGTGGTGGGCGACGACCGCCGGCTGCTCGCCGCCTACGCCTCGGACCACCCGGAGACCGGCGTGCGCCGGGCGCTGGCGGAGGCGAGCGGCCTGCCGGGACCGCACCTGGCCGTGGAGCGCCTCGACGCTCTGCCGCGTCTGCCGTCAGGCAAGATCGACTATCAGCGCGTGCGGCAGCGCCTTCGCCGCGCCGAGCCCGCGACCGAGCCGGCGGGCGCAAGCGTGCGCGCCGCCTTCGAGGACGCCTTCTTTCCCCACCGCGTGGCGGCATCCGACAGCTTCGCCTCGCTCGGGGGCGACTCGCTGCGCCATGTCGGCCTGTCCCTGAGCCTCCAGCGCCTCCTCGGCGAGCTGCCGGCGGGGTGGGAGGATCGCACGATCGCCGATCTTTCGGCCCGGCCGGCCTCCGCGAACGCGCAAGCACCGGCAAGGATCGGAACCGACCTCGTTCTGCGCGCCCTCGCCGTCCTCCTCGTCGTGGTGCAGCACGCGACGCTCTGGCCGGTGCCGGTCGGCGCGGCCACCATGGTCGTGCTCGTCGGCTACGGGCTGGCGCGCTTCGGATCCGCGGCCCTTCTCGCGGCCGACGTCCGGCGGGTTCTGCGCCCCTTGAGCGCGGTGCTCCTGCCCTACGGCCTGATCCTGGCGGCCTACGCCCTCGCCTGGGGCGAGATCCCGTGGGCCTCGGTCCTCCTCGTCGGCAATTTCGGTTTCGCCGACCCCGCTGAGCGCACGATGCTGCCCTTCCTCTACTGGTTCGTGGAAGCCTACGTGCAGATGCTTCTCGTCTGGACGGGCCTGTTCCTCCTGCCGCCGGTGCGGCGGTTCGCCGGGCGCGATCCGTTCCGCTTCGGGCTGGCGCTGCTCGCGGCGGCGGTCGCGCTGCGCTTCGTCGGACCGGCGCTCTGGCCGCTCGGCGGGCGACAGATCTTCACCCTGCCCTGGGTCCTCTACCTCGCCGTTCTCGGCTGGTGCGCGGCGTGCGCCGACACGACGGCGCGCAAGCTCCTTCTTCTCGCGATCGGCGCGACGATCCTGCCGGTGATGGCCTATTTCGGCGGCAACTGGACGGGCGCCTGGGTCAAGTTCCCCCTTCAGCTCCCTGTTCTGGCGGCGCTCCTGTTCCTGCCGCGCATCCGCCTGCCCGCCTGGGGGATCCGCTTGGTGCTGCCCTTCGCGGCGGCGAGCTTCCACATCTATCTCGTCCACCGCTTCGTGCCGGAGCTTCTGATGCCGCCGCTGGCGCCCCACCTGTCCCAGCCGGCCTTCACGATCCTCGCGATCGTCGGGGGCGTCGCGGCGGGCCTGGCGGCACACGCTGGCCAGGCGCAGGCGATGCGCGGCGCAGCGGCGATGGCGCGGCGCTGGCGAGGCCGGAGCCGCGATCTTCTCGGGGCGTTCTCGGACCGGCCCCGCCCCGCCGGCGAGATGCCGTGACGAGCGAACCGAACCGTCGGCCGGGCTCGCGCGGGAGGCTCAGGTTCGTCGCCGGCCGAAGGCGCCTCCAGGCCCGGCTGATCCGGCGCATGCGTTCCCGTCGCCGAACATGAAAGTAAGGTGCCGCTTGCTTTGTCTGCGCCGCGATCCAAGTGAGGCGACACCGACCAAGTCGCGCCGGCGCCCGATCCGGCATGGCGCGGCAAAGATCTTGGCCGATCAACTCACCAAGAGAAAGAACAGCCTCATGATCGACAACCCCTCTCTTCGCCGTTTCCGCCTGTCCGCCGCTCTCGGACTGGCTCTCGTCGCGGCAACCTCGGCGACGGCCTTCGCGCAGGCGTCCAGCGGCAGCATCGGCGGCAACGGCGACGACGCGCAGTCCAATTCCGGACCGGGCACCGGCGTGATGACGCCCGGCGCATCGGGCACAGATTCCGGCACGACCGGCAGCTTCCGCACCGACAGCATTTCCGGCAACGGCGACGACGCGCAGTCGAACTCCACCAACGGCTCGGCCGCCGGTGCGATGACCGGCACCGCGCCGATGGCCACCCAGAACTGCGACGCCGCCCAGGTCGCGGCCGGCGCCACGCTGTGCAACCAGCAGTCCGGCGACGACGCGGAGTCGGCGAGCGGCCTGCCGCAGCAGTCGAACTGACGAAGACGGCCGGCGCGGGCAGCCGCCCGCGCCGGCCGCGCCTTCAGAAGGCGAAAACCAGGGCGATCCACAGCGCCTTGCAGGCGATGTGAAGAATCTGGTCCTGCGCGAAGGACAGCTTGCCGCGCACCTTGCTCTCGTCGATGATCGCGTGGACGATCCATTCGGCGATGCCGATCCAGGCAGATCCGGTCACGAGAAGCACGCCGGCGCCGTGGATGCCGGCATGGGCGATCAGGTGATAAGCCCGCATGGGCCCCTGTGTCTTGGCCTTGGCCAGGAAGTCGCCCTGCAGCGGATAGTCCGCCACCCAGTGGACGGCGAGAAGCAGCAGCGCCATCGACAGAATGCCATCCCCGACGACGAAGCTCATGTGCCGGCCCTTTGATTCGATGGGCGCCAGCATGACGGGCGGCAGGCCGATTGACCAGCGATCGGGCGCCGGAAGCTCCGAGGCGAGACGCGGTCCGAGCCGGCCGGGATCCGACAGGGGGCGGGTGGCGGGCGTCCGCCGTTTTGCTATGGGAGGAGAACCGAGCGGGTCGGCGAAGACGCCGGACCGGAACGAGGACGACGGTTTATCGCCATGGCATCGAGCGCGACGAGGACGCCGCGGCAGGCGGGCGCGCCGCAGCACGACGCCGTTCCCGCAACCGGCGCCGAGCGGCCTTTGCGGGTCGGCTTCCACGCCCCGATGAAGCATCCGGACCACCCCGTTCCTTCCGGCGACCGGACGATCGCGCGCCTCTTGCTCCGCGCCCTGGCGCTCGCCGGATGCGAGGCGGTGCTTCCGTCCAGGTCAGGCAGCTTCAACGCGACCGGCGACGCGGCGACCCAGCAGCGGCTGGAAGCGGAAGCCGACGCGGAAGCGGCCCGGATCCTGACGGAAGGTCGCGGCTCGGCCCCGTTCGACCTCTGGTTCACCTACCACTCGTTCCACAAGGCGCCGGACCTCCTCGGCCCTCGCATCACGGAGGCGCTGACCATTCCCTACGTCGTCGCGGAAGGCTCGCGCGCGCCCAAGCAGGCCGCGGGGCCGTGGGCCCGCGGCCACGCCCTGGCGGGCGCCGGGCTCGACCGGGCCGACCTCCTTCTCGTCCTCAATCCGCGCGACCGACCGGCGCTCGAGGCCGCGCGACGGCCCGGCCAGCGCATCGCGGGCCTCGCCCCCTTCGTCGACGACGAAGCCTGGCCGCGGCTCGGCCCTTCGCGACGTACGAAGGGTGGGGCGGCCCGCTTCCTGACGGTCGCCATGATGCGGGACGGGGACAAGCTCGCCTCCTACGCCGTTCTCGCCGAAGCCCTGGCACGGGTCGCCGGCGAGTGGTCCCTCGACGTCGTCGGCGACGGTCCGGCGCGGGCGCGGGTCGAAGCGTTGTTCGCCCCCATGGCCGAGCGCGTGCGCTTCCTCGGCCGGATCGACGGGCGCGACGCCCTCGCGCGCCTTTATGCCGAGGCCGACCTCCTGCTCTGGCCGGCGGTGAACGAGGCGATCGGCATGATCTTTCCCGAGGCGGCGCTGCAGGGATGCCCGGCGGTGGCCGGCCGCTTCGGCGGGGTGCCGTCGGTGGTCGCGCACGAGACGAGCGGCCTTCTCGCCGAGCCCGGCGACGCCGGGTCCTTCGCGGCGGCCGTCGAGCGGCTGCTGGCGGATCGCGGCCTTCTCGCGCGCCTCGGCGCCGGCGCGGCCGAGCGGGTCGCCGCGCGCCACTCGATCGCCGCGGCGGCGGCGAGCCTGCGCCGCGAGCTCGGCGCCCTGCGCCCCGCCCGGAGCCTCGCTCCGTGAGCGCGCCCGCGGGAGCCGCCTGTCCGGTGCTCGTCGTCGTCACGCACCTTCTCGGGGTCGGCCACCTGACCCGCGCCGCGGCGATCGCGCGCGGGCTGGCCGCCGCCGGGCATCCGGTGACGCTCGTCTCCGGCGGGCGCCCCGCACCGCTCGTCGACGTCGCCGGGCTCGACTTCGTGCAGCTGCCGCCCGTCCACTGCCGCAGCGGCGATTTCAGCAATCTTTTGACAACCGGCGACCGGCCGCTCGACGAGGCGACGCGCGAGGCGCGGATCGCCGCCCTCCTCGCCGCCTATCACCGCTCGCGCCCGAGCGTCGTGGTCACGGAGACCTATCCCTTCGGACGGCGGCAGCTGGCCGCGGAGTTCGGCGCCCTCCTCGCGGCGGTGGACGAGGACCCGACTCGGCCGGCGCTTCTCGCCTCCGTCCGCGACATCCTGAACCCGCCCTCGCGGCCGGCCAAGGGCGAGGAGGCGAACCGGGTGTTCGGCCGGCACTACGACGGCGCCCTCGTCCACGGCGAGGCCGGAATCGCGCCGCTCGCGATCTCCTGGCCGGTGACACCCGCGATCGAAAAGCGCCTGCACTACACCGGCTATGTCGGCGAGGCTTCCGACCGAGCCGCGCCCTTGCCCGGCGAGGGATCGGGGGAGGTGCTCGTGTCCGGCGGCAACAGCGCGGCGAGCCTTCCGCTCTACCAGGCGGCGCTCGGCGCGGCGCGGCTCGACCGCTCCGGCCGGCCCTGGCGCATCCTCGTCGGGCGCGGCGTCGAGGCCCGGGACTTCGAGGCCCTCGCCACCATGGCGGACGCGGACGCCGTCGTCGAACGGGTGCGGCCGGACTTTCGCGACCTCCTCGCCCGCGCGGCGGTGTCGGTCAGCCAGGCCGGCTACAACACGGTGGTGGACCTGGCGCTCGCGGGCACGCCGGCCGTCCTTGTCCCCTACGAGGAAGGCTCGGAGGCCGAGCAGGCGCTCAGGGCGGAGCAGTTCGGCCGGCGCGGCATCGCCGTCACCCTGCGCGAGCGGGATCTCTCGCCGGCACGCCTCCTTGCGGCCGTGGCGGAGGCCGCCATGCGGGGCCGAACGAGCGAGCCGGCGCTCGCGCCAAACGGCATCGCGGGCAGCGTCGCGGCGATCCGCGCGGCCGAGGCTTGGGCGCGCGAGGAGCGCGCCGCCTGGGGGCGGCTCGACGCCGGCCTCGACGCCCTGGCCGCCGCCGGCCGCCACATCGATCTCTGGTGGCGGGACGACGACGCCGAGCGGCCGACGCCGGCCCTCGACCGGCTCCTGGACCTCGCCGCCCGGCACGGCGTGCCGCTTTCGCTCGCCGTCAGCCCGGACCTCGCGACGGAGGAACTCGCCGAGCGCCTGCGCGGCGAGGCGTCCGTCACCGTCCTCGTCCACGGCATCGCCCACCGCAACAACGCGCCCGAGGGCCGCAAGAAGCAGGAGCTCGGATTCCGCCCCCTGCCCGAGCTCGCCGAGGACCTTCGCCGCGCCCTGCCGCGCCTCGCCGACCTGTTCGGCGCGCGGATGCGGCCCGTCCTGGTGCCGCCCTGGAACCGGATCGATCCGGACCTCGTCCCGCGTCTCTCCGCGCTGGGCTTCGCGGGCCTCTCGACCTTCGGCGCGCGGGGCGCTCCGGTTCGCGACGGGCTGGCGATCGCCAACACCCACGTCGACCCGATCGACTGGCGCGGCGGCGTGAAGGCTCCGGCCGCCTCGGTCGACGAGCTGGCGGCGCGCCTCGGCTCGGCCGAGCCGGTCGGCCTCCTCACCCACCACCTCGTCCACGACGAATGGACATGGCGCTTCCTCGAGACCCTCCTCGCGCGCGTCGCCGGTCATCCGGCCGTGCGCTTCGCCTCGGCCGCGTCGCTCTTCGACGCTCCTTCGTCCGACTCCAACGCAGCGAACCCGACATGACGAACGCCCACGCCGACCTTCTCGCCCGCATCGGGAGCCGGGACGCCGTCGTCGGCATCATCGGCCTCGGCTATGTCGGGCTGCCGCTCGCGCTCGCCTTCGCGAA
>CANJKV010000250.1 GCA_947474855.1 Aurantimonadaceae bacterium
AAGGCCTGTTCGAAACGATCGATGAGGAATGCCGGCTCGTCATCCGGGAACATGACGGCACCATCGCGCGGATCGCCGCCGGAGACGTTCATTTCGGCGTCGCGGCGACCGCGAGGTCGAACACATGAAAGCAGGAGCTTGATGTCAGAAACGACGCGAAAGAACGAGCCGAGCCTGGTCTTCTGCCCGCTGGGCGGCATCGGCGAGATCGGCATGAACCTCGCCCTCTACGGCTACGGCCCCGAGGCCGAACGCGAATGGATCATCGTCGACTGCGGCGTGTCCTTTGCGGGTCCTGAAGCACCCGGCGTCGACCTCGTGCTGCCTGATATCGGCTTCATCGTGGAGGAGCGGCGCTCGCTGAAGGGCATCGTCATCACCCACGCGCACGAGGACCACTACGGCGCGCTCCTCGACCTTTGGCCCAAGCTGAAGGTGCCGGTCTACGCGACCCAGTTCACCGCGAGCCTCCTCGACGCCAAGCGCGAGGGCGAGCCGGGCGCGCCGAAGATCCCGGTGACGCTCTTTCAGGCCGGCGACCGCTTCAAGGTCGGTCCCTTCGACATCGAGGCGGTGAACGTCACCCACTCGATCCCCGAGCCGGTCGCGCTGGCGATCCGCACGCCGGTCGGGACCGTGGTGCACACGGGCGACTGGAAGATCGACGCCTCGCCGGCCCTCGGGCTGCCGACCGACGAGGCGCGGCTGCGCGCGATCGGCGACGAGGGCGTGCTCGCGCTGGTCTGCGATTCCACCAACGCGCTGCGCGAGGGCATCAGCCCGAGCGAGTCCGAAGTGGGCGCCTCGCTCGCCGAGATCATCGCCGCCGCGAAGGGGCGGGTCATCGTCACGACCTTCTCGTCCAATGTCGGGCGCATCCGCGCCGTCGCGCAGGCCGCGGGAGAGGCGGATCGCCAGGTCCTGTTGATGGGGCGCTCGATGAAGCGCGTCGCCGACATCGCGCGCGAGCTGCACTACTTCGACGGTCTTCCGGACTTTCTCGACGAATCGAGCTTCGGCTACATTCCGCGCGAGAAGGCGGTGATCATCCTCACCGGTAGCCAGGGCGAGCCGCGGGCGGCGCTGGCGCGCCTCGCGCGGGACGACCATCCCTCGATCGGCCTGTCCAAGGGCGATCTCGTGATCTTCTCCTCGCGCTCGATCCCGGGCAACGAGAAGGCGATCAACGACATCAAGAACGGCCTGATCGAGCGCGGCGTCGAGGTGCTCGAGGACGGGGGCAAGCTGGTGCACGTCTCCGGCCATCCACGTCGTGCCGAGCTTCGGCAGATGTACGAGTGGACCCGTCCCAGGATCGCCGTGCCGGCGCATGGCGAGGCCGCCCATCTTGCCGCCCACGCCAAGCTCGCGGGCGAGATGGGCGTGCGCGAGGTGGTGCAGATTCGCGACGGCAAGATGCTCCGGCTCGGTCCGGGCCCGGCCGAGATCATCGACGAGGTTCCGGTCGGACGGCTCTACAAGGACGGCCGGCTCATCGGCAGCGACGTCGAGATGGGCATTGCCGAGCGGCGGCGCCTGTCTTTCGCCGGTCACGTCACGCTCTGCGTCGAGCTGACCGCGAAGTTCGAGCTGCGGCACGATCCCGAGCTCGTCGCGATCGGACTGCCGCAGGACGACGGGCAGGGCGAGGAGATGGAGGAGGTCCTCATCGACGCGGCCGTCGGCGCGATCGATTCGATCCCCAAGAACCGGCGCAAGGATCCAGAACTCGTGCGCGAGGCCGTTCGTCGCGCCGTCCGCGCGGCCGCGGCGGACGTATGGGGCAAGAAGCCGATCGTCACGGTCTTCGTGGCGCTGGCCTGAGCAGGCGCGGGGTAGGGCGGAATAATGGGCTGGGTGACGGGACTGGCGATCTTCTTCGTGATCTGGTGGACGGTACTCTTCGCCGTCCTCCCCTTCGGGGTGCGCAGCCAGATCGAGGAAGGCGAGGTGGTGCCGGGATCCGCGGACGGCGCGCCGGCCCGGCCTCGCATGCTGCGCAAGATCATCCAGACGACGATCGTATCCCTGATCGTCTTCGCGCTCTACTACCTGGTAACCGAGATCATCGGTGTCGGCGTGGACGATCTGCCCAACTTCGTGCCGAACGTCTGAGCCCGGCGCGACGGAACAAAAAAAGCGGGGCGAAAGCCCCGCTTTTGGAAGTTTCAGCAGCCTGGATTCCTCACCGGCCTCGCGGCGGGGCAGCAACATACGTCGCGCCGGAAATCGCGTCCTCCCTGACGAGACTGCTTTAGAAGTGGGCGTCTTGCTGACGCTTTTCTATGCGGCCGCAATCTATCGGCGGCTTTTGCTTTTGTCACGCGGAATCTCAGAGGTGTGACGCAAATTTGTCGAGCTGTCCGATCTTGCGATTTTGGCCGCGGCCGTCGGGCTGACGCGAGGCTGCCGGCAGGCGGTTCCTTCTCCCCGCGCGATGCTTTATGACGCGGCGGACCCGAGCCGCGCCCGCGCTGCGGCCGCCATCTTCGACTGGACGAACCGCATGCGCCTGTCGCGATATTTCCTGCCGATCCTGAAAGAAACGCCGAAGGAAGCCGAGATCGTCTCGCACCGGCTCATGCTGCGCGCCGGCATGATCCGCCAGCAGGCGGCCGGAATCTATTCCTGGCTTCCCCTGGGCAAGCGCGTCCTCGACAAGGTTTGCCGGATCATCCGCGAGGAGCAGGATCGCTCAGGCGCTCTCGAGATCATGATGCCGACCATCCAGGCGGCCGATCTCTGGCGCGAAAGCGGGCGCTACGACGACTACGGCAAGGAGATGCTGCGCATCCAGGACCGGCACGAGCGCGAGCTTCTGTTCGGCCCGACCAACGAGGAGATGGTGACGGACATCTTCCGGTCCTACGTGCGCTCCTACAAGGACCTGCCGCTGAACCTCTACCACATCCAGTGGAAGTTCCGGGACGAGGTGCGCCCGCGCTTCGGCGTGATGCGCTCGCGCGAGTTCCTGATGAAGGACGCCTATTCCTTCGACATCGACTACGAGGCGTCGAAAACGGCCTACGACCGCATGTTCGTGGCCTATCTTCGCACCTTCGAGCGGCTCGGCCTTCAGGCGATCCCGATGCGCGCCGACACCGGCCCGATCGGCGGCGAGCTGAGCCATGAGTTCATCATCCTCGCGTCCACCGGCGAGAGCGCCGTGTTCTGCCACAAGGACTATCTCTCGCTGTCGACGCCCGGCTCCGAGGTTGACTTCTCCGACGCCGGCCAGCTCGCCTCGATCGTGAAGACCTGGACGACCCCTTACGCGGCGACCGAGGAGATGCACGACGAAGCCGCCTGGGAGCAGCTTCCCGAGGACGAGCGCGTCGCCGCGCGCGGCATCGAGGTCGGCCACATCTTCCACTTCGGCACCAAGTATTCCGAGCCGATGGGGGCCGTGGTCACCGGCCCCGACGGCAAGGACGTGCCCGTGCAGATGGGCTCCTACGGCATCGGTCCCTCGCGCCTCATCGCCGCGATCATCGAGGCGAGCCATGACGAGAACGGCATCGTCTGGCCGCGTTCGGTGGCGCCCTTCGAGGTCGGCCTCGTCAACATGAAGCCGGGCGACGCGCAGTGCGACGCGATCTGCGAGCGGCTCTATGCCGAGCTGGAAGCGGCCGGCATGGACGTCCTCTACGACGACGAGGACACCCGCGCCGGCGCCAAGTTCGCGACGATGGACCTCATCGGCGTGCCGTTCCAGGTGATCGTCGGCCCGCGCGGGGCGGCGGCCGGCGAGGCCGAGATCAAGGTGCGCGCGGACGGCTCACGTTTCACGCTCCCGGTCGACGGCGTCGTCGCGAGGCTGTCCGCGTGAGCGTCTCGGCCGAGGCGAGCGCGGCCGTCGCCGCCGAGCCGCCGCCCACGGCGGGCGGCACCAGGCCGTTCTCGCCCTTCGAGTGGATGATCGCCGGTCGGTATCTTCGAGCCCGCCGGCGGGACGCCGGCGTGTCGGTGATCGCCGGGTTCTCCTTTCTCGGAATCCTCGTCGGCGTCGCGGCGCTGATCATCGTCATGTCGGTGATGAACGGCTTTCGCGCCGAGCTCCTCGACCGCATTCTCGGCGTCAACGGCCATATCGTGCTGTATGCGATCGACAGGCCGCTGGACGACTTCGACGAGGTCGCCAAGCGGATCGATGCCGTCGACGGCGTGCGCTTCACCATGCCGATGGTGCAGGGGCAGGTGCTCGCCTCGGGCCAGGGGCGCGGCAACACCGGCGCGCTGGTCAAGGGCGTGCGCGGTGCCGACCTCATGAAGCTCCAGCCCGTCTCCGACAACGTCAAGCAGGGCACGCTGGAAGGCTTCGACGAGAGCGGCGGCGTCGCCGTCGGCTCGCGTCTCGCGGAGCAGCTCGGCCTGCAGCTCGGCGACCTCGTCACCCTGATCTCGCCGGAAGGCGACGTGACGCCGTTCGGCACCTCGCCGCGCGTCAAGGCCTATCCCGTCATCGCGATCTTCGACGTCGGCATGTCCCAGATCGACGCGAGCTACGTCTACATGCCCTTCGCGGAGGCGCAGCTCTACTTCAATCAGGAGGGCACCGCCGGCGCCATCGAGGTGTTCGTCGATCGACCGGACGAGGTGAACCTCTACGGCGAGCGCATCGATCAGGCCGCGGGACGGCCGCTCTTCCTGTCGAATTGGCAGATGCAGGACCAGTCCTTCTTCAACGCGCTGCAGGTCGAGCGCAACGTCATGTTCATCATCCTGACGCTGATCGTCCTCGTCGCGGCGCTGAACATCATCTCCGGCCTGTTCATGCTGGTGAAGGACAAGGGGCGCGACATCGCGATCCTGCGCACCATGGGCGCGACGAAGGGCGCTGTCATGCGCGTCTTCTTCATCACGGGCGCCGCGATCGGCTTCACGGGCACGCTCGCCGGCTTCCTGATCGGGCTCCTGTTCTGCCTCAACATCGAAAACATCCGGCAGTTCTTCTCCTGGCTGTCGGGCCGCACGCTCTTCGACCCGGAGTTTTACTTCCTCAGCCAGCTTCCGGCGAAGGTGGACCCGACCGAGGTGCTCCTCGTCGTCGGCATGGCGATCGGCCTGTCCTTCCTCGCCACCATCCTGCCGTCGTGGCGGGCCTCGCGGCTCGATCCGGTCGAAGCGCTGCGCTACGAATGAGCACGGTCATGAATCCCGCCATGCGGCTCGAGAACGTCGAGCGCAGTTTCGTGCAGGGCGAGCAGCGCCTGACGATCCTTGATAAGGCCGAGATGACGCTGATGCCGGGCGAGATGGTCGCCCTCGTCGCGCCGTCCGGTGCCGGCAAGTCGACGCTCCTCCACATCGCCGGCCTCCTGGAGCGGCCGGACGGGGGCGAGATCGTCATCGACGGCAAGCCCTGCGGCATGATGGACGACGAGAAGCGGACGGCGATGCGCCGCCGCTCCATCGGCTTCGTCTACCAGTTCCATCACCTCCTGCCGGAGTTCTCCGCGCTCGAGAACGTCATGCTGCCGCAGATGATCGGCGGCCAGTCGCGGACGCAGGCCGCCGAGCGGGCGCGCCAGCTCCTCGACTACATGCGCGTCGGCCAGCGGGCGACGCACCGCCCGGCAGAGCTGTCGGGCGGCGAGCAGCAGCGCGTCGCCATCGCCCGCGCCGTCGCCAACAGCCCGCATGTCCTCCTCGCCGACGAGCCGACCGGCAACCTCGACCCGCAGACCTCGGCCTACGTCTTCGAGGCGCTCACCGCGCTGGTGCGCCAGTCCGGAGTCGCGGCGCTGATCGCGACCCATAATCACGAGTTGGCATCCCGAATGGACCGCACCGTGACCCTCTCCGGCGGACACATCGTGCCGCACACCTTCGGCTGAGCGGCAAGCCTTTCCTAACGACGTTTGCAGACGAGACGCGCCGCGCCGGAACCTCCGGCGCGGCGCCTTGACTCGTGCAGACCGATAGAACAAAAAAGGAACAGAGGAACGAAACAGGAACTCGGCTCATGCTCGGAATGGTCAAGGACGTCGCCTCCCTCGTCGCCATCTCGGCCTTCGTCTGCTCGCTCGCCCTCCTGCTCCACGCCATCTAAACGGCGGAAACCATTGGATAAGAGCGGGGAGGGCTCGACTCTCCGGGATGCCGGAGTCAGCCTCGCGCCGGGCGAGTCGGGGCATGGTCTCGGCTCGACGCAGGACATGCAGGAGAACGGTCATGGCGGATGCGGCAACGGTCGGAGCGTCGCAGGCGACTGCCGTCGGCGGCGAGCCGCAGTTCATCCACCTGCGCGTCCACAGCGCCTATTCGCTTCTGGAAGGCGCGCTGAAGATCCCGCAGATCGTCAAGCACGCCAAGGCGGACAAGGCGCCCGCCATCGCCATCTGCGACACCAACAACCTTTTCGGGGCGCTGGAGTTCTCGGAAAAGTGCGCCGACTCCGGCGTACAGCCGATCGTCGGCTGCCAGCTCGACGTCCTGTTCTCGGACGCGGGCGAAGATCCCGGCTCGGGCCGCGGCACCAAGGCCGTGCCGGCGATCGCGCCACTCGTTCTCATCGCGGCGTCCGACAAGGGCTTCGAGAACCTCGTCGACCTCGTCTCGCGCGCCTACCTGGCCCATGACGGCGACGAGCGCCCGCACATCCGCGCGGAATGGATGAACGGGCGCACCGAAGGCGTCATCTGCCTGTCGGGCGGACCGCTCGGACCGATCGGGGTCGCCTTTTCCGGCGATCGGCCGGCGCTGGCGCAGCGTCGGCTGGAAGCGCTTGCCGGCTTCTTCGGCGACCGCCTCTATGTCGAGCTGCAGCGGCCGACCGGCTACTCGCGCCGGATCGAGGCGGACACCGTCAACCTCGCCTACGAGATGGGTCTTCCCATCGTCGCGACGAACGACAGCTATTTCTTCTGCCCCGACGACTTCGAGGCGCACGACGCGTTGATGGCCGTCGCGTCGAACCGCCTCGTCAGCCACGAGGATCGGCGCCGCCTGACGGTCGATCATTGCCTGAAGTCGCAGGATGCGATGGTGGCGCTGTTTTCCGACCTGCCGGAGGCGCTGGAGAACACGATTGAGATCGCCAGGCGCTGCGCTTTCCGGCCGCGCACCCGCAAGCCCATCCTGCCGCGCTTCGCCGGGGCCGACGCCGAGCCCGCCGCGGCCGAGCTGGCCGAGACCGCCGAGCTGCGGCGGCAGGCGGAGGAGGGGCTCGAGGCGCGTCTGAAGGCGCATGGCTGCGCGCCCGGCATCACGGAAGACGCGTATCGCGAGCGCCTCGCCTTCGAGCTCTCGGTCATCGAGCGCATGAAGTTCCCGGGCTACTTCCTGATCGTGTCGGACTTCATCAAGTGGGCGAAGTCGCAAGGAATCCCGGTCGGACCGGGCCGCGGCTCGGGCGCAGGCTCGCTCGTCGCCTGGTCTCTGACCATCACCGACCTCGATCCCCTGCGCTTCGCGCTCCTCTTCGAGCGCTTCCTCAATCCCGACCGCGTCTCGATGCCGGACTTCGACATCGACTTCTGCCAGGACCGGCGCGAGGAGGTGATCCGCTACGTCCAGCAGCGCTACGGTCGCCAACAGGTCGCGCAGATCATCACCTTCGGTTCGATGCAGGCACGCGCCGTGCTGCGCGACGTCGGCCGCGTTCTGGAGATGAGCTACGGCCACGTCGACAAGCTCTGCAAGATGGTGCCGGCCAACCCCGCCAATCCGGTGACGCTCGGCCAGGCACTCGAGG
>CANJKV010000251.1 GCA_947474855.1 Aurantimonadaceae bacterium
CGAGATCGACGCGGCCACCCCGCTTCCCGATCGGCCGCTGCGGTTCAGCCGCGCGGCGGCGCGTCCGGCACGAACACCATGGTCGACATAGGCGGCAGGCTGAGCTCCAGCGAATAGGGCCGGCCCTGGATCCAGCCCTCGTCCGCCTCGCGCTCGCCCATGTTGCCGACGTTGGAGCCGCCATAGATGTCGGCGTCGGTGTTCAGCGCCTCGCGCCAACGCCCGCCATGGGGCACGCCCACGCGGTAGCCGTGGCGCGGCACCGGCGTGAAGTTGCAGACCACCACCGCCGTTCCGCCATGCCTGTCCTTGCGCAGGAACGACAGGACCGAGTGGTCCGCGTCCGCCGTGTCGATCCACTCGAAGCCGGCCGGATCGCAATCGTTCTCGTGAAGCGCGGGCACGCCGCGATAAAGCGTGTTGAGATCGCGCACGAGGCGCTGCACCCCGCGATGCTCGCGGCCTTCGTCGCCCTCCAGGAGGTGCCAGTCCAGCGACTGGTCGTGGTTCCACTCGCCCCATTGCCCGAACTCGCCGCCCATGAAGAGCAGCTTCTTGCCGGGATGAGCCCACATGAAGCCGAAATAGGCACGCAGGTTGGCGAACTTCTGCCAGCGATCGCCCGGCATCTTGTTGAGAAGCGAGCCTTTTCCGTAGACGACCTCGTCGTGGGACAGCGGCAGGACGAAATTCTCGGAAAAGGCGTAGACCATCCCGAAGGTCATCAGGTGCTGGTGATAGCGCCGGTGAACCGGGTTCTCCTGCATGTAGTGCAGGGTGTCGTGCATCCAGCCCATGTTCCACTTGAAGTGGAAGCCGAGCCCGCCCGCATAGGTCGGACGCGACACGTTGGGGAAGGCCGTCGATTCCTCGGCGTGGGTCGTGGCTTTCGGATAATACTCGCCGACCTTCTCGTTGGTCTCCTTGAGGAACGCCATGGCCTCGAGGTTCTCGCGCCCCCCGTGGATATTCGGCTCCCATTCGCCGTGGTTGCGCGAGTAATCGAGGTAGAGCATGGAGGCGACCGCGTCGACGCGCAGGCCGTCGACGTGGAAGCGATCCAGCCAGTAGAGGCCGTTGGCGACGAGGAAGTTCTTCACCTCGGTGCGGCCGTAGTCGTAGATCAGCGTGTTCCAGTCCTTATGGAAGCCGCGCCGCGGATCGGGATGCTCGTAGAGCGCCGTCCCGTCGAAGCGTCCGAGGCCGTGCACGTCGGTCGGGAAGTGGCCGGGTACCCAGTCGAGAAGGACGCCGATCCCGGCCTGGTGGAACGTGTCGACCATGCGCGCGAAGCCGGCCGGATCGCCGAAGCGGGAGGTCGGTGCGTAGAGCCCGATCGGCTGGTAGCCCCAGGAGCCGTAGAAGGGGTGCTCGGACACCGGCATGAACTCGACGTGGGTGAAGCCCATGTCGCGGACGTAGTCGACGAGCTGACCGGCGATCTGGTCGTAGTCGAGGTAGACGTTGCCTTCGCCCCGCTTCCACGAGCCGAGATGCACCTCGTAGATGGAGATCGGTTTGCTGGCGTCCTGCCAGTCCTGCCCTTGCGCGCGGAACGCCTCGTCCTGCCACTCGTGCTCGACGAGCCCCTCGACGATCGAGGCGGTGGAGGGCGCGAGCTCCTGGCGGAAACCGACCGGATCGGCCTTCAGCGGCTGGCGGTCGCCGCTCGGCCCGATCACCTCGAACTTATAGGTCTCGCCCCGGCCGATGCCGGGGATGAACAGCTCCCACGAGCCGCATTCCCAACGCCGGCGCATGACGTGCCGCCGGCCGTCCCAGGCGTTGAAATTGCCGACCACCGAGACCCGGCGGGCGTTCGGCGCCAGGACGACGAAGGCCGTGCCGTTGACGCCGTCCATCTCCCGGGGATGGGCGCCGTACTTCTCGTAGAGATTGTAGTGCCGCCCTTCCGCCAGGAGATAGGCATCGAGGTCGGACAGGATCGGACCGAAGCGGTAGACATCCTCCTCTTCCCAGTCCACGCCGTCATGGGTGAAGCGGAAGCGGTAGGCGCCCTCGCCCGCGAGGCCGGGCACGAAGCCGGAAAAGAAGCCCTCCGGTCCGAAGCGCTCCAATTCGCCGAGAACGGCGCCGCCGGCGCCGTCGACGACCTTGGCGCTCTCCGCGCCCGGGCGGAAGGCGCGCACGATCGCCCCGCCCTCCACCACGAAGCGGCCGAGAATGGCGAAGGGATCGGCATGGCGTCCGGCTGCGATGTCACGCGCTTGATGCTCGTCCGGCCGGTGATCGATGCTGCCCGCGACGGAAGTCGCGCCGGACGCGTCGTTCGAGAAGGCGTTCATCAAAGGACCCGATGCTTTTCGAGGAGAGACACGATCCCGCGCAGCGGGATCGACAACCAGGCGGGACGCATCGCCGCCTCGTAGCGGAGTTCGTAGAAGGCCTTTTCCAGCACGAACAGGTCGAGAAGCTCGGCCGTTCCAGGCGCGCCGAGATCGATCCCCGCCGCATCCGCCCAGTTCTCCAGGAACGTCTCGGACACCTCGTCGCGCCAGCTCGTGGCCATACGCGCGAGGCGCTCGCTCGTTCCCTCGTCCGCCGGCCCCGCCTTGTCGCGCGCGGCGAAGGCGGCGTAGTCGAAGGACCGCAGCATGCCAGCCACGTCCTTCAGCGGCGACGTCTTGGCGCGGCGCTCGTCCAGCGAGCGGCCTGGCTCACCCTCGAAGTCGAGGATGACCACGTCGTTCTTGGAAACGAGGAGCTGGCCGAGATGGTAGTCGCCGTGGATGCGCGTGGCGGGCGTGTCGACGGCGAGGTCGCGCAGCCCGTCGAACCAGCCGAGGATGGCATCGCGCGCCGACAAGACGCGCGCGACCTCCTCCGACAAGGGATCGGAAGCATCGAGGGGGTTGCGCTGGAGAATCGCGAGCGCCCCTTCCGCTTCCTCCTTCGCCTTGTCGATGACGGCGCCGAGGCGCTCCTTGGAGAGCGGCTCGGGATCGAAGTCGGGATCGCCGGACACCGTCGCGAGTGCGGCGTGCATCTCGCCGGTCCGCCGCCCGATCGTCTCGCCCGCATCGATCCGGCTTTGGAGCCGCGGCTCCGAAAGGGCCCCGACGTCGCCGTTCTCGTCGGCGATCGGCTGGAAGGTGTAGGCGTGGTCGCGCAGGTGCTGCGACAGGGCATCGGTGACGGCCGTCCAGGCATCGCCCTGGTTCTCGACCCGCTCGAACAGCGCCGCCAGCGCCGTTTCGCTGCCGTCCGCCCGCTCCAGCGTGATCGAGCCGAGAAGCGCCGGCGTGTTGCGGAAGGCGGTCTTCTCGGTGAGGAAGCGCGTCACCTCGAGTTCCGGCTGCACCCCGTCGCGAAGGCGTCGGTAGAGCTTCAGGATCGCCGGCTGGCCGAACAGGATCGTGGTGTTGGACTGCTCGCCGGAGATCGGCGCGACGCCCTCTTCCGACACGTCGGCCGTCCCCGCCAGGAGGTCGCCCGCCGCCTGCGACGTCTCGATGCGCAGGCGGCCGGTCTCGCTCAGCGGCAGCGTCGCATCGCCCTTGCGGATCAGCTCCACCATCATCTTGACCAGCGAGGGATCGCGCGACCCGTCGAGGATCGCGCCGACCTGCGGACCCTGGCGGATCTTCATCAGCGTGTAGGGCAGCGTCGGGGCGTCGCGGTGCAGCCAGTTCTCGCCCCACTTGGCCGAGAGCGGCAGGAAGTAGCGCTGCTCGCCGGCCGCCGTGTCGATCGTCACCTCGTTGAAGGCGTGGCCGCGCGAGCTGCCGGCCGGCGTGCCGAGGACGTCGAGGCGGGCGCGGCCCGGCCGGTCGGCCTTGCCGGCGAACCAGCGCTGCCCGCCGACGAAGGCCGTCAGCACCGTCTCGACCTCGCGGCGGTTGCGTTCGTTCAGGGTGGTCCGCAGGTCGCCGGTCACGACGATCGTGGTGAAGTCGGGCAACGGCTGGGGCTCCATCGTCGGTGCCGCGACGCCGTCGGCGCCGGGCGTCAGGTCGAACCAGAAGAAACCGTAGGCCGGCAGCGTCAGCGTGTAGCTGCCCTGCCCGATCGCGGGGAAGCGCGACAGGCCAAGCATCTCGAGCGGCACCGTCCCGGCATAGGCCGACAGGTCCAGCTCCACCGCCTGCGCCCGCGACGACAGATTGGCAACGCAGAGGATGCGCTCCTCGCCGTGCTCGCGCAGATAGGCCAGGACCTTGCGATTCGCAGGATAAAGGAAGGTGATGGTGCCGCGACCGAAGGCCTGCCGCGTCCGCCGGACCTGGACGAGGCGGCGGGCCCAGTTGAGGAGGCTCGACGGGCTGTTCGACTGCGCCTCGACGTTGATCGCCTGGTAGCCGTAGACCGGATCCTGGATCGGGGGAAGGTAGAGACGCTGCGGATCGGCGCGGGAGAAGCCGCCGTTGCGGTCGGCCGACCACTGCATCGGGGTGCGCACGCCGTCGCGGTCACCGAGATAATAGTTGTCGCCCATGCCGATCTCGTCGCCGTAGTAGACGACCGGGGTGCCCGGCATGGACATCAGAAGCGCGTCGAGAAGCTCGATCTTGCGCCGGTCGTTGCCCATGAGGGGCGCCAGGCGGCGGCGGATCCCAAGATTGATGCGCGCCCGCGTGTCGGACGCGTAGGTCGACCAGAGATAGTCCCGCTCCTCCGCCGTCACCATTTCGAGCGTCAGCTCGTCGTGGTTGCGCAGGAAGATCGCCCACTGGCAGTTCTCGGGGATCTCCGGCGTCTGGCGCATGATGTCGGTGATCGGGTGCCGGTCCTCCTGCGCCAGCGCCATGTACATGCGCGGCATCAGCGGGAAGTGGAACGCCATGTGGCACTCGTCGCCCTCGCCGAAATAGGGGCGCGTATCCTCCGGCCACTGATTGGCCTCGGCCAGAAGCATACGGTCGGGATAGTGCTTGTCGAGATCGGCGCGGATCGCCTTCAGGACGTGGTGCGTCTCGGGCAGGTTCTCGTTGTTCGTGCCGTCGCGCTCGACGAGATAGGGGATCGCGTCGAGCCGCAGCCCGTCGACGCCCTTGTCGAGCCAGAAGTGCATGACGTCGAGCACCTCGGCGAGCACCTTCGGATTGTCGAAGTTGAGGTCCGGCTGGTGCGAATAGAAGCGGTGCCAGAAGTACTGGCCCGCGACCGGATCCCAGGTCCAGTTCGAGGTTTCCGTGTCGAGGAAGATGATCCGGGTGAGTTCGTAGCCCTTGTCGTCATCCGCCCAGACGTAGAAGTCGCGCTCGGGGCTGCCCTTGGGGGCGTTGCGCGCCGTCTGGAACCAGGGATGCTGGTCCGAGGTGTGATTGATGACGAGTTCGGTGATGACGCGCAGGCCCCGCTTGTGGGCCTCCTCCACCAGCCGCTCGAAATCCTCCATCGTGCCGTAGGAGGGGTTCACCGAGCGGTAGTCGGCGATATCGTACCCGTCGTCGCGCAGGGGCGACGGGTAGAACGGCAGAAGCCAGATCGCGGTGACGCCGAGCTGCTGAATGTAGTCGAGGTGGGAGATCAGCCCCTGGAAGTCACCGATGCCGTCGGCATTGGAATCGGCGAAGGTCTTGACGTGCAGCTGGTAGATGATCGCGTCCTTGTACCAGTCGGGCGCGTTGAGGTCGGGCGTGTTCGCGCCCTGGTCGACCGTGATCGTGGCGAGCTCGTTCATGAAGTGAGCCTTCGCTCCTTAATCGGTGATCCTGAAGACGCGGTACGGGCATTCCTTCGGGTCGATCCACCAGTGCTGCATCTTGCCGTGCCAGGCGAAGCCGTGGCGATGAACGAGATCCTCGACCTGAACCGTGCCGTTGTCCGGTAGTCCGAGCTCCCAGAGCGGCACCTCGAAGTGCCCGCCCTGCGCGTTGAACGGGTCGAGGCAGACCATGAACAGGAGGTAGGAGCGCCGGTCGGCCGTGCGCTTGGCATAGTAGAGAACCTGGTCGTTCCAGAAGTTGAAGAACTGAAGGGAGCGGAAGTCGCGCATCGCCGGCTCGGTGCGACGCAGATCGTTGAAGAAGGCGATGTCGTCCCGGATGTTGCCTTCCGCCCGCCAGTCGAAGGCGCGCAGCTCGTACTTCTCAGAATTGAGGTATTCTTCCTTGCCGGGAACGGGCAGGAACTCGCAGAGCTCGAAGCCGGAATAAACGCCGTAGTTCCCGCCCAGCGTCGCCGCGAGTGCGAGGCGCGTCCGGAAGCCCGGCCGGCCGCTGGTCTGGAGATAGCGCGGATTGATGTCGGGCGTGTTGACGAAGAAGTTGGGCCGCATGTACTCGGCGCACTCCTCGGTCGTCAGCTCCTTCAGGTACTCTTCCAGCTCCCACTTGGCGTTCCGCCAGGTGAAATAGGAATAGGACTGATTGTAGCCGACCTTGGCGAGGCGCTTCATCACCTTCGGGCGCGTGAAGGCTTCCGCGAGGAAGATCGCGCCGGGATCGACCTTCCGCACCTCCGCGATCATCCACTCCCAGAACGGGAAGGGCTTGGTGTGCGGGTTGTCGACGCGGAAGATCCGCACGCCCTTGTTCAGCCAGAACAGGACGATGTCGCGGAGCGCGTACCAGATCGAGGGCAGCGCGCCGCGATAGAAGTGGACGTTGACGATGTCCTCGTACTTCTTCGGCGGGTTCTCGGCGAACTTGATCGTGCCGTCAGGACGCCAGTCGAACCATTCCGGATGCTCCTTGATCCAGGGATGATCGGGCGAGCACTGGATGGCGAAGTCGATCGCGACCTCCAGCCCGTGCTGCTTCGCGGCCGAGACCATGCGGGCGAAGTCGTCGAAGGTGCCGAGCTCGGGATGCAGAGCGTCGTGGCCGCCCTCGTGCGAGCCGATGGCATAGGGCGAGCCGGGATCGGTCTCGCTTGGCGTCAGAGTGTTGTTGCGGCCCTTCCGGTTGGTCTTGCCGATCGGGTGGATCGGCGGGAAATACAGGACGTCGAAGCCCATTTCCTGGATGTCGGGCAGGCGGGCGATCACGTCGTCGAAGGTGCCGTGGCGGTTCGGATCGCCGGACTGCGAACGCGGGAAGATCTCGTACCAGGCCGAAAACGCCGCAGCTTCCCGGTCCACCCAGACCGGAACGTCGATGGGATAGCGCGTGAGGTTGGTGCGCTGCCCGCAGGCATAGAGCAGCCTCACCGTTTCCGGATCGGTCAGGAGGGCATAGCGCCCGTCCATGTCGCCCCTGCTCTCGAGCTTGTCATAGCTCGCGACGAGCTTCGCCAGGGCCTTGGCGTCGTTCTTCGAGCCGCGGCCCGACCCTTGCGCCTCGACGAGGAGGTTTCTCGCCTCCCTCATCTCCAGCTCGGTCAGCTTGCCCGCGTCGCGCTTCTTTGTCGCCTCGTCGCGCCAGGTCGCGTGAAGGTCCCGCCAGGCGATGATCGAGTAGCGGTAGGGGCCGGGCGTCGGGAACGAGATCGTCGCGCGCCAGCGGTCGTTTTCCCAGAAGACGAGCGGCGTCTCCTGCCACTCGCCTCCCGCCGGGCCGAAGATCACGGCGCAGGCGATCTTGTCGTGCCCGTCGGA
>CANJKV010000252.1 GCA_947474855.1 Aurantimonadaceae bacterium
AGTGGTGGAGGACGAGGAGGCGCTCTCCGTCATCCTGCGCTACAACCTCGAAGCCGAGGGCTACGCCGTCGACACGATCATGCGCGGCGACGAGGCGGAGATCCGTCTCAAGGAGGAGGTGCCGGACCTCCTCATTCTCGACTGGATGCTGCCGGGCCTGTCGGGCGTCGAGCTCTGCCGGCGCCTGCGCGCCCGGCCCGAGACCGAGCGCCTGCCGATCCTGATGCTGACCGCGCGCGGCGAGGAGAGCGAGCGCGTGCGCGGCCTGTCGGTCGGGGCGGACGACTACGTCGTGAAGCCCTTCTCGACGCCGGAGCTCCTCGCCCGCGTGCGCGCCATGCTGCGCCGGGCGAACCCGCAGAAGCTCTCGGCCGTGCTGTCCGCCGGCGACATCGACCTCGACCGCGAGACCCATCGCGTGCGCCGGGCGGGACGCGAGATCAAGCTCGGCCCGACCGAGTTCAAGCTGATGGAGTTCTTTCTCCAGGCGCCCGGCCGCGTCTTCTCGCGCGAGCAGCTTCTCGACGGCGTCTGGGGCCGCGACATCTACGTCGACGAGCGCACGGTCGACGTCCATGTCGGCCGCCTGCGCAAGGCCATCAACCGAGGCCGCCAGCGCGATCCGATCCGCACCGTGCGCGGCGCCGGCTACGCCCTCGACGAGCAGTTCGCCGCGAGCGTGCCGGCAAAGGCCGGCCGGGCGAGCGCCGCGGCTGCGACACCGGCGCCTGCGCGGGATATCTGAGGGGCAGGCATCGACGATCAGCCTTCTTCTCCCCCGCGGGGGAGACGATGACGGCGCTTCTTTCGGACATGAAAAAGCCGGCCCGAGGGCCGGCTTTTTCATGTCGGGGGCGCGTGCAGAGACGCCGGCGCTCAGCGCATGCGACGGCGTTCCGCGCTCGGCTGGAAGGCGAGGCGGGCATGGTAGGAGCAGTAGGGCGAGGCATCGCCGGCGTGGTGGCCGCAAAAATGGAAGTCCGGCTTCAGCGGATCGCCGACCGGCCACTTGCAGGTGCGCTCGGACAACTGGACGAGGGTCAGCTTGCGGGCGATCGGCACGACCTCGCCGCCGCCGAGGCGCGCCTCGGCGACCTCTAGCTCACCGACGATCCCGTCGTCCGAGCCGGCGTCGATCGGCTCCATCTTCAGTGCCGTCGCGCCCAGCGTGCGCGGCAGGACGCGGGCGGCTGGCAGGACCTGCGAGGATACGAGGCGGATCTCCGCATTGTCCTGGACCACGGGCGCCGCGACCACGGCCGGAGCCTCCGCCGCCGCCTCGATCGTCGCCTCAGTGACTTCGGCCTCGCCGAAGCCAGTGCCGACCAGGGCGCGGGCGCGCGACTCCAGCTTCAACCGGTGAACCTTCCCGATCACGGCGTTGCGGCTGAGGCCACCGCCGAGACGCTCCGCGATCTGGCTCGCGCTCAGGCCCTCCGTCCAAAGCTGACGCAGGATCTCGACCCGTTCGTCGTTCCAGCTCATGATCGCTCTACTCCTTACGCAACGGCGACACTCCGGCGCCTGGCCGGCACGCGACGGGCGCGACGGATCGAAGGCACGGGCCTGAATCACGGGGATCAAGCTCTGTCGGGAGGGCCGCACGGGACAAACTGGTTTCCGTTAAGAAATTATCCTGCGGCGCACCGACATGACAAGCCGAACGGCGCGGGAAGACCGGGACGGGACGGTTTTCCCCAGCTTGTGAGCGATTTCGTCTCGAAACGGGACGACGGCCTGCGCCACCAAAACGGCGATTTCGTTGACAATCGCGCGGTTTCGCATGGTATACCCTGCGACGGCGCGCTTGGCAAAAGCCTGTCGCGCGTCGTTTCGAGCCTGCCCTTCCGGCAGGCTCGTCCGTTTCGGGCGGGCGCGATCCCGTTCCGACCCTGGCCGATCCGGCCGCCACCCCCGACGAAGACCCGTTGCCATGACCGACGTCCAGCCTTCGCATTCGCCGCTCTTCTCCACCTTCGCCCGCGCCGACTTCGTGTTCGAGCGAGGCGAAGGAGTCTGGTTGGAGACGCGCGAGGGCCGACGCTACCTGGATTTTGCCGGCGGCATCGCGGTGAACTCGCTCGGCCACGCCCACCCGCACCTCGTGGCGGCGCTGAAGGATCAGGCCGAGAAGGTCTGGCATGTTTCGAACCTCTACGAGATCCCGGGGCAGACCCGGCTCGCCGAGCGCCTGTGCGCTGCCAGCTTCGCCGACCGCGTCTTCTTCACCAATTCCGGCGCCGAGGCGCTGGAATGCGCGATCAAGACCGCGCGGCGCTACCACTTCGTCGACGGCGCGCCGCAGCGCTTCCGCATCCTCACCTTCGAGGGGGCCTTTCACGGCCGCACGCTGGCCACCATCGCGGCCGGCGGGCAGGCGAAGTACCTCGAAGGCTTCGGTCCCAAGGTCGAGGGCTTCGACCAGCTGCCCTTCGGCGACCGCGAGGCGCTGAAGGCCGCGATCGCCGGTCCCGAGGTCGCGGCCGTTCTCGTCGAGCCGATCCAGGGCGAGGGGGGCGTGCGCGCCGTGCCGACCGACTGGCTGCGCGAGATGCGGGCGCTCTGCGACGAGCACGGCGTGCTTCTCGTCTTCGACGAGGTGCAGACCGGCATCGGGCGGACGGGGCACTTCTTCGCCCACGAGATGACCGGGGTGACCCCGGACATCCTGGCGTCCGCCAAGGGCATCGGCGGCGGCTTCCCGCTCGGCGCGTGCCTGGCGACGGAAGAAGCGGCCAAGGGCATGACGCCGGGAACGCACGGCACGACCTATGGCGGGAACCCGCTCGCCATGGCCGTCGGCAACGCCGTGCTCGACGTCGTGCTGAGCGAGGGCTTCCTCGAGGACGTGCGGCGCACGGCGCTGGTGCTCAAGCAGGGCCTCGCCTCCGTGGTGGACCGCTATCCGCAGGTGTTCGCGGAGGTGCGCGGCGAGGGGCTCCTGGTCGGCCTCAAGGCCGTCCTGCCGAACGGCGAGGTTGTCGGCGCGCTGCGCGGCGAGGGGCTGCTGACGGCTCCTGCCGGCGACAACGTCATCCGCCTCCTGCCGCCGCTGATCGCGACGGAAGCCGATATGCGCGAGGCCGTATCGCGCATCGAGGCCGCGGCGGCGAAGCTCGCCGACGCCGGCGCCCTGAAGAAGAGCGCGTGAGGGATACAGCCATGACCACCGCTCCAAAGCACTTCCTCGACATCTCCAAGGTGTCGAAGACGGACCTCCGGGCGATCATCGCCGATGCCGGCCAGCGCAAGGCGCTCGGCCGGACAGGCGAGCCGCGTCCGCTCGAAGGCAAGATGCTCGCCATGATCTTCGAGAAGCCCTCGACGCGGACCCGCGTCTCGTTCGACGTCGGCATGCGCCAGCTCGGCGGCGAGACGCTGTTCCTGTCAGGCACCGAGATGCAGCTCGGCCGCTCGGAGACAATCGCGGACACGGCGCGGGTGCTCTCGCGCTACGTCGACGCGATCATGATCCGCACCACCGCCCACGACCGGCTGACCGAGCTCGCCGAGCACGCGACCGTGCCGGTGATCAACGGCCTGACCGACGACACCCACCCCTGCCAGATCATGGCCGATCTCCTCACCTTCGAGGAGAAGCGCGGGCCGGTGGCGGGGCGCACCTTCGCCTGGGTAGGCGACGGCAACAACGTCCTGTCCTCCTTCGTGGAGGCCTCGGTGCCGTTCGACTTCAACCTGCGGATCGCGACGCCGGAGGGCTCGGAGCCCGACATGCGCTTCGTGGAGGCGGCGCGCGAACAGGGCGCCTCGATCCTCCTGACCCGCGATCCGGTGGAGGCCGTCTCCGGCGCCGACCTCGTCGTCACCGACACCTGGGTCTCGATGGGCCGCGAGGACGCCGCGCGCGGCCACAACGTCTTCATGCCCTATCAGGTGAACGAGCGACTGATGGCCCATGCCGACCGGGACGCGCTGTTCATGCATTGCCTGCCCGCCCACCGCGGCGAGGAGGTGACGGACGAGGTCATCGACGGGCCGCAGTCGGTGGTCTTCGACGAGGCAGAGAACCGCCTCCACGCGCAGAAGTCGATCCTTGCCTGGGTCTTCGGAGAGGTCGCCCATGTCTGACGAGGGCCTGACGCTCGGTGCCTTCGGGTTCGCCGGCGACGACGCCGTCGTGCCCTTTCAGGTGGAAGCGCTCGATGCGCGCGGGCGCGCCGTCCAGCTCGGGCCGATGCTCGACCAGATCCTGGCGCGCCACGACTATCCCGAGCCCGTGTCGCGGCTTCTCGCCGAAATGATCGCGCTGACCGTGCTTCTCGGCACTTCGCTGAAGTTCGACGGCAAGTTCATCGCGCAGACGCAGACGGACGGACCGGTCGGGCTACTCGTCGTCGACTTCTCGACGCCCTCCTCGGTGCGCGCCTATGCGCGCTTCGAGGAGGAGCGCGTCGCCGAGGCGATCGCCTCGGGCGCCGCGACGCCGGAAGCGCTCCTGGGCGTCGGCGTCATGGCGCTGACGGTCGACCAGGGGCCGCACACGCAGCGCTACCAGGGCATCGTCGAGCTGAACGGCGCCTCGATGGAGGAGGTGGCGGAAGCTTATTTCCGCCAGTCCGAGCAGATCCCGACCACGGTGAAGCTCGCCGTCGCCAAGATGTCGCGCCGCGGCGAGAAGGGCTTCGTCGAAAGCTGGCGGGCCGGCGGCATGGTCGCGCAGTTCCTGCCGGAAGCGCCCGAGCGCATGCGCATGCCGGATCTGCCCGGCGGCGACGCGCCCGACGACGCGGACGAGACGGGCGCGGCCTTCGAGTTCGACGACGCCTGGAACGAGACCCGCGCCCTCGTCGACACGGTCGAGGCCTCCGAGCTGACGGACCCCGAAGTGGGCGTCGAGCGCCTCCTGTTCCGCTTGTTCCACGAGCGCGGCGTGCGGGTCTTCCCCGCCAACCCGGTCGCCGACGATTGTTCCTGCTCGCGCGAGCGTATCCGCGACGTCCTCGCGAGCTTCTCGGAGGAAGAGCTCGCCGAGAGCGTGGAGAACGGCCGCATCGACGTCACCTGCGAGTTCTGCGGCGAGCATTACGACTTCTCGGCGCAGGAAGTTCGAGAGGCGGGCGGCGGAGAGACGCGATAGGGTGAGCGGTCCGAGGGGGGAAGCCCCGTCATCGTGACGGGTCGTTTACCCTCCTCGATCATAGCTTGGGGACGCACACCCTTCAGCCTGTCCGGGAACACCGCGCCGTGACGTCTTCCGTTCTCCGCCGCCTCGGGCGCCCTGCCGGCCGCCCGCTCGCGATCGTCGCGCTCGCGGCAACGCTCGGCGCCTGCCAATCGGCGGATATCGGCCGCGCCGGCTTCGACGCGGCGAGCATGGCGCGGTCCTACGCGCCGGTGGTGGAGCACCGCGCGCCCGCCGCGCTGGTGATCGACGCGCGCTCGGGCCGCACGCTCTACGAGGACGACGCGGACGCGCTGCGCTATCCGGCCTCGCTCACCAAGCTGATGACGCTCTACCTCCTGTTCGAGGCGGTCGAGCAGGGGCGGCTCGGCGCGGACACGCCGCTGACGATCTCGGCCAATGCCGCCTCCAAGCCGCCCTCGAAGCTCGGCGCCAAGCCGGGCGATCTCCTGACCGTGCGTCAGGCGGTGACATCGCTCGCGGTGCGCTCGGCCAACGACGTCGCGACCGTGGTCGCCGAGAACCTCGCGGGGTCGGAGGACGCCTTCGCCAACCGCATGAACGCCAAGGCGCGGGCGCTCGGCATGTCGCGCACGCACTTCAGCAACGCTTCTGGCCTTCCCGATGCGGGCCAAGTGACGACGGCCCGCGACATGGCGCGGCTGGCGCTCGCCATCCGCCACGACTTCCCTTCGGCGCTCTCGGTCTTCTCGCTGCGCGAGTTCGAATATGGCGGCCGCACGATCAAGGCGACCAACAAGCTGCTCGGCAAGGTGCCGGGCATCGACGGCATGAAGACGGGCTTCATCCGCGACTCGGGCTTCCACCTCGTGGCCAGCGCTGAGCGCGGCGGACGGCGCGTCATCGTCGTGGTGATGGGCGGCGAAACGGGCATGGCGCGGGATGCACGCGTCACGGCGCTGGTCGACACCTATCTCGGCCCGGCGACGGGCCCGTTCTGAGCGCGCCCGCGCGCAAAGGACGCTGTTTGGCGCTTTTCAACCGGACCATGACGGACGTATGACCTAAGGGGAGTGTATCGGCGAAGCGCCGATCCTCTGCCGGGGCCGGAGCAGGGCCCGAACCCCGGGCCCGTGCGAAAGACGACATGATGAAGCGGTTCTTGGGACTGGCGGCCCTCGTCGCCCTGTTGGACGGCGGCGCCACGGTGGCGAACGGCGCGGCGGAGACGGCGTGTGGCCGCGTCAGCGTCGCTTCCATGAACTGGGCGAGCGCCGAGGTCATGGCCGCGATCGACCGCATCATCCTGGAGAAGGGCTTCGGCTGCGAGGTCGAGCTGGTGCCGGGCGACACGATGCCGACCTTCGCCTCGATGACGCGGGCGAGCGGGCCGGACGTGGTGCCCGAGATGTTCGTGAACCAATTCCGCGGCGCGATCGACGAAGCGGTCGCGGAAGGACGCATTTCCTATGGCGCGCGGGTCCTGAAGGACGGCTCGGAGGAGGGGTTCTGGATCCCGCAATACGTGGCCGACCGTCATCCCGAGATCCGGACGCTCGGCGACGCGCTGGAGCGGCCCGAGCTCTTTCCCTCGCCGGTCGATCCCTCGCGCGGGGCGGTCTACACCTGTCCGCCGGGCTGGGGCTGCCAGATCATGGTGGACAACTTCTTCCGCGCCTATGACGGCGAAGGCGCCGGCTTCGACCTCGTCGAGACGGGCTCGGCGGCGGGCCTCGACGGCTCCATCGCCAAGGCCTTCGCCGACAGGACGGGCTGGCTCGGCTACTATTGGTCGCCGACGGCGATCATCGGGCGCTATCCGATGAAGAAGCTCGACTGGGACGTGCCCTTCGACGCGGCCGAGTGGACCCGCTGCACGACGCAGCCCGATTGCCCCGACCCGAAGCGCAACGCCTGGACCCCGACCGAGGTCTACACCCTCGTCGCGCCGCGGATCGCGGCGGTGAGCCCGGCCGCCGCCCGCTATCTCGGCACGCGCGCTTGGTCCAACGCCACCGTCAATCGCCTGCTCGTCTGGAAGGAGGAGAACGGCGCGTCCGGCGAGGACGCCGCGCGCCACTTCCTGCAGACGCAAGGGGATTTGTGGCGCGGCTGGGTGCCAGCCGACGTGGCGCAGCGGGTCGAAGCGGCGCTCTGACGCCGAACCTGCGCCGGCGCGATGGCGGGCAAAGGTTTCCAGTTCGGAAAAGTCCATCTAGAAGGCGTGCGAGATCTTCGTTCGCCGACACGCGCCCTCGCGCCCGGCGGACATCGCCGACACAAGGGACGCCATGAGCGACGACAGCTTCTTCCGCGAGGTCAACGAGGAGA
>CANJKV010000253.1 GCA_947474855.1 Aurantimonadaceae bacterium
CCACAGCGGCGAGGCGACGAAGCCATGCAGGCCACCGACGAACACCCGAAGGGCGACCTCACCATGCGCGTGCCCGCCATGCCGGGCGACGCCAACGCCAACGGCGACATCTTCGGCGGCTGGGTCATGTCGCAGATGGACCTGTCGGCCGGCATCCGCGGCGCCGAGCGCGCCCGCGGGCGCGTCGCGACCGCCGCCGTCAATGCCCTGTCCTTCAAGCGCCCGGTCAAGATCGGCGACACGCTCTGCGTCTACACCCGCCTCACCAAGGTCGGCCGCACCTCCATGACCATGGACGTCGAAGCCTGGGCCCAGCGCCGCCTCACCCGCGAGCAGGTCAAGGTGACGGAAGCCGTCTTCGTCATGGTCGCCATCGACGAGGACGGCCGCCCGGTCGAGGTGCCGCCCGAGCCGGGCGAAGCCGGAAGCGACCGTTAACCGCCGGGCGCCTCGATCATTGACAACCATACCGTGCCCGATCACCTTCGCGCGGCCTGCGAACCGATCGGGAGCAATGGACGGTTGAGTTTGTCTTCATGCTAGGCGCGGCGACGGCCTTGCGGCGTTGCCTCAGCCGGACCTCCGCCCGCGGCACCGGGATCGCTCCGCGCACGGCCGGAGGCGAGATCCGGCCATGATCGCGGACGCGCTGAGCGCTTCTCCCCTCTTCACCTATCCGCTGGGGGCCGGTCTCGCGCTCGGCGTCCTCCAGATCCTCCTGTTCTTCGTCGGCCACCTGCCGGTTTCGGACGCCATCGAGAGCGCCTTCGAGGGCACGCAGATCGGCGAAGCCTTCGACTGGCTGAACCTCGGCCGCGTTCCCTTCGCGATCCTCCTGATGCTTCTCCTCGTCACCTTCGGGCTCGTCGGGGTCGTGCTCGCAAGCGTCGCGCCGGTTCTGCCGAGCTGGAGCCTCGTTCTCGTCGCCGCGCCGTCCGCCGTTCTCGCCACCAAGGTGATCGGCGACCGCATCGCCCGCCTCATGCCGCGCGACGAGACCTATGCCGTGACGGCCGACGAGTTCGTCGGCCTGGAGGGCACGGTCACGCTGGGCCCCCTCGACGACGGCCCGGCCGGCAGCGTTTCCGTGCGCGACCGTCACGGCGAGGTCCACACGCTGCGCGCCCGCCCCGTCGACCGGGGAACCAGCATCGAGCAGGGCGGCCGCGTCGTCGTCGTGGCCCGCGACGAGACCCATAAGGGCCGCGTCTTCCTCGTCATGCCCTTCCCGGCCTGACCCTCCCCTTCTTTCACCGCCTGCGCGTCGTCGCGTTCAAGGAACCCAACCCATGAACACCCTCTTCGAGCTCGCGACCATGGCAGCCATCGCGCTCGTCGTGGTTCTCGCCATCGGCTTCACCTTCGCCCGCCTCTACCGCCGCGCCGAGCGCGACGAGGCCTTCGTGCGCACCGGCGTCGGCGGCCGCAAGGTGGTCAAGGACGGCGGCGCCGTGGTTCTGCCGATCCTCCACGCCCTCGCCCGCGTGAAGCTCAACACGGTGAAGCTCGCCGTCGACCGCCGCCGCGAGGACGCGCTGATCACCAAGGACCGCATGCGCGTCGACATCCGCGCCGAGTTCTACGTGCGCGTCGACGGCAGCGACGAGGGCATCGCGCTCGCCGCCCAGACGCTCGGCGACCGCGTCAACGAGCCCGCCGCGATCCAGGACCTCGTGGAAGCCAAGCTCGTCGACGCGCTGCGCTCGGTGGCCGCGCTCAACACGCTGGACGAGCTGCACGAGAACCGCGCCGGCTTCGTGAAGGCCGTGCAGGACGCGGTGGAAACCGACCTTCGCTCCAACGGCCTGGAGCTCGAAACCGTCAGCCTCACCGGCCTCGACCAGACGGCCAAGGAATACTTCAACGAGACCAACGCCTTCGACGCCGTCGGCCTCGCCCGCCTGACCGAGATCACCGAGGCGCGGCGCAAGCAGCGCAACGAGATCACCCGCCAGACCGAGGTCGCCATCGCCGAACAGGACCTCGACGCCTCGCAGAAGCGCTTCGCGCTGCGCCGCCAGGAGGAGGAGGCCCGCCTCAACCAGGAGCGCGACATCGCCAACAAGGAGGCGGAAACGCGCGCCGAGCGCGCGAGGGCCGAGGAAACGGCCAAGCAGGCCGAGCAGGAAGCGGCGATCGACCGCGAGCGCCAGATCGCGCAGCGCACCGCCGAGGCCCACAAGTCCAAGGAGGAGGCCCGCATCGCCTCCGAGCGCCAGGTCGAGATCGCCCGCCAGGACAAGGCCGTGGCGATCGCGACGAAGAGCGAGGAAACCTCGCGTGCCGAGGCCCAGGCCCGCGAGGCCGAGGCGCTCGCCGTCGCGGCCGCCGAAAAGGTGCAGACCGCGCGCGACCGCGAGATCGCCGACCGCGCCCGCACAATCGCCGTCATCAAGGCGCAGGAACAGGCCGAGGCCGAAGCCGTGTCGGTGACGGTGGGCGCGGACGCCGAGAAGAAGGCGGCGGAGGACCGCGCCGAGGCCGTCCTGACCGCGGCGCGTGCCGAGGCGGACGCCACGAAGATCCGCGCCGAGGCGATTCAGGCGGAGGGCGAGGCGGCCGCCGCCGCGATCCGCGCCAAGAACGAGGCCAACGCGATGATCCCGCCCGCCTTCGTGGAGTTCGAGCTGATGCAGGCCCGCATCCGCATGCTCCCGGAGGCGCTGAAGGCCCTGATGGAGCCGACGGCGCGCATCGAGAGCATCCGCGTCGTCGACACCTCCGGCTTCTCGGCCGCCCGCGGCGAGGGCGCCGCCGCGGGCGCCTCGGGCCCCGGCAACCTCGCCGACCAGCTCCTGCGCTTCTCCGGCAACAAGCCCCTCGTCGACGCCATCCTGACCGAAGCCGGTTTCCCGAGCGCCAACGGCTCGCTCAAGGACCTCGTCAGCCCGCCCTCCCAGCAGGGCGCGGGATCGCCGAACGGCATGGACGGCGCAGCAAGCTGACGCATCGCCCGAGCACGACCGACATGCGGACCGAGAAGCGCATCGACCACGACGGCCTCGAACGGGACGACGACCTAGCCTGTCTCGACGGCCAGCCGTTCACAAGCATCGTGTTCTCGCTCCACCCGGACGGGCGGACTGCCTCCGAAGGACGCTACTCGGCCGGCCTGCCGGAGGGGCTGCAGGAGGAATGGTATCCCGGAGGCCAGATCTTCCAGCGCAGGATGAGCTGGCTTCTTTTCGACGTCCCCTCTTCATTCGCGCCGGAGGACCTGTCGAATGGCCTCTGAGGGCGCGGCCTTCCTCGAGGCGCTGGTCGCGCTGCACGGCGCCCTGGAACGGCAGGGGCCCGGCGATGACGCCCTGACCCGCCGCCTGGTCGAGCGCCTCCCCCCGCTGCCCGGCGAGCCGCGCGTCGCGGACCTCGGCTGCGGGACCGGAGCGTCGGCCTTCGTTCTCGCCGGAACGCTCGGTGTTCCGATCGACTGCGTCGACGCCTCCGCCGCCTTCGTCGCGATTCTCGAGGAGCGTGCCGCCGCGCGAGGCCTCGCCCCCCTGATCCGCGCCCGCGTCGGCGACATGGCGACCTATCGCCATCCGAACGGACCTCTGGATCTTCTCTGGTCCGAGGGAGCCGCCTACCATCTGACCTTTGCCGGTGCCCTCTCGACGTGGCGCCCGATCCTGAACCCGGGCGGCTTCGCGGTGATCTCGGAACTGACATGGTTCAAAACGGATCGGCCCGCGAACGTCGAGGCGTTCTGGGCGGCGGCCTATCCGCAACTCGCCGACGAGGCGACCAACACCGCGAGCGCGGAGTCCAGCGGCTTCGAGGTCCTGTTCACCGAGCGCCTCCCGTCGCACGCCTGGCGCGAGAACTACTACCGGCCCTTGAGCGCGCGGGCCGACGAGCTGTCGAAGGCCGCATCCGACGCGATGCGGGCCGTCATCGAAGACACCCGCCGCGAGATCGCGCTGTTCGAAGAAGCCGACGGGTCCTTCGGCTACACCTACTACGGCCTGAAGGCGGTGTGAGCGCGCGGGCCCGCGATCAGCCGTAGCGAAGCTTGAAGCCGACGATCACCAGGATCAGCAGGAGCGTCGAGCCGTTGGCGAGGATCACCGGCGCGGAAGCGATGGCGAGACCGTAGATGAGCCAGAGCGCGACGCCGCTCGCCAGGAGGGCGTTGGTGGCGAGCGAGATGCCGGATGTCTGGCGGGTGCGCGCCAGGGCCAGGATCTGCGGAATCCAGCAAAGCGTAGTGATCACGGCGGCGAGGGCGCCGACCCATTCGATCGAGGGCGAGAGCATGTGACGTGTCCTGAAGGCGCTCGGCCGCGCCCGATCCAACATAGCCGCCGGGGCCTGCGCCGGCCATTCACGTGCGAGCGGAGACGACGATTGCGCCGGCGCCGTGGCGCCGCGGCATCGCTCCTCGCCCCGGCCGCCTCACTTGCAGACCGTGCGGCGCCGCTCCTTCAGGTCGAGGTGGAAGTGGTCGTCATGCGCCCGGTTGTAGCCCGGCCCGAGCACCGTGCCGAAATACTCGCAGGCCGACAAACGCACCATGTTCTGAAAGCTCTTCTCCGAAAAGTCGAAGAACCCTTTCGGCTCGACCCGGATCGTGTCGCCGTTGGCCATCTTGAAGCCGGCGATGTCGACGGCGTTGCCCGTCGCGTGCTCGCTGACCGTGCGCGACCCGGCGATGCGCGAGCAGCGGTAGGACGAAGCGTTCACGAGCGCGGTCGGGCGCGTCCAGAGCTTCCAGCGCGCCGCCGGCTTCACCTCCTGGCTGACCCATTGCGACAGGCGCGCCGCCGCCATGCAGTTCAGCGTGGCGGCCGGCTTCACCGCGACGTCGCCCGCGACCCCGGTCACGCGCACGGGATAGGGCACGCCGCAGGAGCGGCTCTTGTTGATCGGCGCGACGTCCGTGAAGGTCACGCCGAGCTGCGTCAGGATCTTGCGGCACTGCGCCTCGCCGCGCGGCATCGGCGCGTAGCCGCTGATCGTTCGCCCCGTGTCCTCGCGCGGCGCCGCGCGGCCGGGCCGCGCCCGCGGCGGCGGGGCGCGCGTCACGTGCTCCGGCACGGCGGAAACGCCGGGCGACAGGTCCTGGAGTCCCGCCCAGGGGTCGGCGGCCGGGGGCGTCAGCGCCGCGTCGTAGATCGGCTCCTCGCCGACGCTGCGGCCGGGCGCCCGGGGCGCGGGCGCGGCGGAGACCGGCGCGGGCGCAGGCTCGGCAGCGGGCTCCTCGAAGCTCGGTTCGCGATAGGACTCGCCGCCCATCAGGTCGCGGTAGAGGTCGTCGACGCTCGGCTCCGGCGGCGCGAGGCTCGCCGGCTCCGGCCCGGGCTCGAAGCTCTGGCCGCCGCCCTCGCCCTGCGGCACCGAGCCCTGCGGCACGGCCGCGCGGGGCACGGGATCGGCCAGGCCGTCGGCGCGCGGCGCGCTCGGGCGGTAGATCGGCTGGCCGTTCGCGTCGAGCTGCGGGGCCGAGCCGCCCCAGACGAGCTGGCCGCCGTTCGGCAGCGCCGCCTCCGGCGCGAAGGCCACCTGGGCCGAAGCCGGCGCCGAGATCGCCGCGCCCGCGGCCAGGAGGCCGGCGGACGCGGCGAGGCGCCATCCGAGAAAACGCAACACCATCGGACGGTCTTTCCGCTTCCGCGGGTTGATCGCCGCGGATAGCGACAAGCTAGCTTCGCGTGGTAAGCGCGCGGTAAACGTGCCCTTGCCCGGCTATCCGTTCGGTGGCGAACGGTTCACCCCGGCGGGCGCCAGGGAGGCTCGCGCAGCATGCGCAACACATCGATCCGTCTCATCGCGGCCGCCGCCGCGTTCATGTCCGCCCTGCCCGCGGGGCTTCCGCCCGCGGCGCAGGCCCAGGCCTACTGCTCCGCGCAGGTGCGCGTGGCGCCCGGCGACACGCTCTACGCCATCGCGCGGCGCTGCGGCGTTCCGCCCGAGGTGATCCTCGACGCCAATCCGCGCGTCAACTTCGACCGCCTCCAGGTCGGCCAGAGCGTGTCCGTGCCCCGCCCGATCGGCGGTGGCGGTGGCGGCGGCGGCTTCACGCCCGCCCCGCCGCCCCCGCGCGAGCCCCCGCCCCCGCCGCCGCCCCGGCGCGCGGACCGCGCCAACCTGTTGATCGATCGCGGCCCGATCGAGCCCGGCGGCACGGCCTCGATCCGACTGTCGGGCTTCGGCCAGCGCGAGACCGTCACCGTCACCGCCGGCCCGGCGCGCGGCCGCCAGCTGACGCAGTACCAGGGCCGCGTTCCGCCCGGCCGCGCGACGATCGTCGAGATCGACATTCCGAACCGCGCCCGTCCGGGCGAGCGCTGGATCGTCGAGGCGCAGGGCGATCGCGGCTCCTACGCCTCGTCCGAGTTCCGCGTCGACGAGCCCGACGTCGGCGGCGAGGAGATCACGGTGTCCGGCGTCCTCACCAACGAGGGCGCGGAGTGCCCGACGCTGCGCGCCCGCAACGGCCTCTTCTCGCTGTCCGGCCGCCTCGGGCGCTTCCGCCCCGGCGACCTCGTCACCGTCACCGGCGTCCTCACCGACTTCTCCGTCTGCCAGCAGGGCCAGACCATCGAGGTCGACGAGATCCGCCCGGCCCGCTGACGATCAGGAAGGGCGAAACGTTCGCGTTTTGCCCTTCTTTTCGCCCGGGCTTTCGCCCATATTCCGGCGATGGCCGAGAGCAAGAAGACGTCCAAGCCGCGCCGTTCGCCGGTGCTCGATTATCACGACGCGGCCGAGCGGCTGCATCCCGGCTTCGGCGAGGCGCCGCAGGCCTCCTTCGAGGGCGAGCCCGCGGGCAGCCTCGGCGGCCCCGTTTCCGGCTGGGCCGACTCCATCGCCCAGAGCCTGGAGGAAGAGGCCGAGCGCAAGGCCGCCGCGCCCGCGAAGAAGGCCAAGAAGCCCGCCGCCCCGGCCGACGCGCCGAAGAACCGCACCTCCCGCGGCACCTCGATCGGCGCGGCCACCGACCCCAAGGCCCGCGCCGCCGCCGGCCTCAACCCCGTCTCGGGCCTCGACATCGCGCTCGAAGACGCCGGGGCGCTTCCGCCCGGCGGCGTCACCGCCACCGTCGAGGCGCTGACCAAGCTGATCTCCGAGGGCAACCCGCTCCTCAAGAACGGCGAGATCTGGGTCCCCCACCGCCCCGCCCGGCCCGAGAAGTCCGAAGGCGGCGTGCCCTTCCGCATCGCCTCGGACTACACGCCCCGCGGCGACCAGCCGACGGCCATCGCCGACCTCGTTTCCGGCATCACCGAGGATCACGACCAGACGCAGGTGCTCCTCGGCGTCACCGGCTCGGGCAAGACCTTCACGGTGGCCAACGTCATCGAGCGCACCCAGCGCCCGGCCCTGATCCTCGCGCCCAACAAGACGCTCGCCGCCCAGCTCTACGGGGAGTTCAAGAACTTCTTCCCCGACAACGCGGTCGAGTACTTCGTCTCCTAC
>CANJKV010000254.1 GCA_947474855.1 Aurantimonadaceae bacterium
GTTGAAACGGGGGAGTGTTCGCGTCCGCCATCGGTCGTCGCGCCTCATAAACGCCGGATTGAAATGGGCAGTCCGAGCCCGGTCGCCGCTCTTACGACCTGCCGGGCCGCTTGGGAAAGGGGTGTCATGGTCATGGGTCTCGCCAGCCGTCTGCGCCGGCTCGTCGCCGCCATCCTCGTTCCCGCCCTGATGATCCCCGCCCCGGCTTTCGCGCAGGCGTCCGGCAAGGGTGGCCTGCCCATCGTCCGGGACGCCGAGATCGAGGCGCTGGTGAAGGACTACGCCGCGCCGATCCTGAAGACAGCCGGCCTGTCGCGCGGCGTCGAGATCGTCCTCGTCAACGACGAGGGTTTCAACGCCTTCGTGTCGGGCCGCCGCATCTTCATCAACATCGGCACGATCCTCCAGGCGCAGACCCCGAACCAGGTGATCGGCATCATCGCGCACGAGGTCGGCCATCTGAAGGGCGGCCACCAGGAGCGCCTGCGCGAGCAGATCGATCGGGCGAAGACGATCGCGGTCGTGGCCAGCCTCCTCGGTGCCGGCATCGCCGTCGCCGGCGCGGCCTCCAGTTCCGGCGGCATGGCGCAGGCCGGCACCGGCATGATGGCCGGCGGCGGCTCGCTCGCCCAGCGCAGCCTCCTCAGCTATCAGCGCTCCGAGGAGTCCACGGCGGACCGCGCGGCTCTCGAGTACCTGCGCGCCTCCAAGCAGTCGCCGCGCGGCCTCCTCGAAACCTTCGAGATCCTGGAGCGCAACAACCTCTTCGGCGGTCCGCTGAACCGCTACCTGTCCAGCCATCCGCTGCCGCGCGAGCGCGTCGCCAATCTCGAGGCGGCAGCCAAGGAGAGCCCCTACTGGGACGAGGCGGACTCGCTCGCCCTCCTCCAGCGCCACGACCTCGCCCGCGCGAAGATCGCCGCCTATACCGGCGGCGCGACGGCAGTGCGCCGCACCTTCAACTTCGATCCGCGCGGCCGGGCCGCCCAGTACGGCGACGCCATCGCGACCCACCTCGCGGGCTCGCCAGCCGCGGCCCTGTCGAAGATCGACGCCCTGATCGCGTCGGATCCCAGGAGCCCGTGGTTCCAGGAAATGCGCGGCGAGATCCTCCAGCAGGCGGGGCGGGGCGACGAGGCCGCCGCCGCCTATGCCCGCGCCGCCTCGCTCGACCGCTCCGGCTCGGGGCTTCTCAAGGCTGCGGAAGGACAGGCTCTCGTCACCGGCGGAAGCCCGGCGCGCATGGGCGAGGCGATCGCGAAGATCCGCGAGGGCTTGCGGGCCGATCCGGACAACGCTTCCGCCTACCGCTTCCTTTCCATGGCCTACGGCAAAACTAACGACATCGGCTCGGCCGAACTCGCGATGGCCGAGGGCTACTGGCACGCCGGCAACTTCCGCCAGGCCAAGATCTTCGCGCTGCGGGCGCAGAGCAAGCTCAAGCCCGGCTCCCCGGGCTACAACCAAGCCGCCGACATTCTCGCTTACGACCCGAACCCGAAGGGCTGATATTCCGTGACGATACGCCGTCTCCTCGCCGCCACTGCCGCGATCGGCCTCCTCGCCGCAGCCGTGCCCGCCTCCGCCCAGAGCTTCGATGCCGGGGAGAAGGCGGAGATCGAAGGCGTGATGCGCGACTACCTCCTGAAGAACCCGGAATTTCTGCTGGAGGTGCTGGAGGCGCTTGAGTCCAAGCGCGCCGAGCAAACGGTCGCGGCGCAGGCCAAGGCGATCGAATCCATCGGACCTTCGCTCTACGAGACGCCGGACGGCACCGTCATCGGCAACCCGCAGGGCGACGTCACGGTGGTGGAGTTCTTCGACTACAACTGCGGCTACTGCAAGCAGGCGTTGGCCGACATGGACACGCTGGTCGCGGCCGATCCCGATCTGCGCTTCGTCCTCAAGGAGATCCCGGTGCTCGGCCCGACCTCTGTCGAGGCGAGCCACGTCTCGCTGGCCGTTCGCGAGATCGCGCCGGCGCAGTATGCCGAGTTCCACCGCACGCTCCTCGCCGAGCGCGGCGGGGCCAATGCCGAGGTCGCCCTGTCGATCGCGCAAGACCTCGGCGTCGACGTCGCGGCTGTGAAGGCCAAGATGGAATCGGGCGAGGTGATGCGGGTGTTGGCAGCCGACAACGCCATGGCCGAGTCGCTGCAGATCACGGGAACGCCCACTTACGTCATCGGCAACCAGGTGTTCTCCGGCGCGCTCGGTGCCGAGAAGCTGTCCGAGGCGGTCGCCAACGTGCGCACCTGCGGCGCGGCGACCTGCGGCTGACGACTTTTACTTCCGACAGGCTCCTGGCTTGTCAGGCCGGCTGAGCGGGATGATTGCCGCTGGGCCGGTCTGAGGCTATGAACGCGCCCAAACGGCGCTTGCCGAACACCCAGCCGAAGAACACATAAGCAGCGGCGACGGGCCCGGAAGGACACCATGGCAGAAACGAACAGCGAGATGGACCCGGCACTGGTCCGCGAACTCGCCGACATCCTCAACGACACCGACCTGACCGAGATCGAGGTCGAGAACGGCGCGCTGCGAATTCGCGTGTCCCGCAAACGCGAAGCTCCGGCAATCCAGGCCTACGCGCCCGCCATGCACGCCGCGCCCTATCCGGTCGGGCAGACGTCCTATTCGCCCGCCGGCGACGCGCCTACCGCGCTGGCCACCGCGGCCGCGGGCCCCGAGGCCGGATCCGTCCCCTCGCCCATGGTCGGCACGGTCTACATGGCGCCGTCGCCGGGGGCCAAGTCCTTCATCGAGGTCGGTCAGAGCATCGCCGAGGGCGAAACCCTGCTGATCATCGAAGCCATGAAGACCATGAACCAGATCCCCGCGCCGCGCGCGGGCAAGATCACCAAGATCTTGGTCGAAAACGGACAACCGGTCGAGTACGGCGAACCCCTCGTCGTCATCTCGTGAGGAGGCGGCCATGGTTAAGAAAGTCCTGATCGCCAATCGCGGCGAGATTGCGCTGCGCGTTCTGCGGGCCTGCAAGGAGCTCGGCATCCCGACAGTCGCAGTGCATTCCACGGCTGACAACGCCGCCATGCACGTGCGCCTCGCCGACGAGAGCGTCTGCATCGGCCCGCCGCCCTCGCGCGAGTCCTACCTTAACATCCCCGCGATCCTCGCTGCCTGCGAGATCACCGGCGCGGATGCCGTCCATCCCGGCTACGGCTTCCTGTCGGAGAACGCCCGCTTCGCCGACATCCTCGACGCCCACAAGATCACCTTCATCGGCCCGACCGCCGACCACATCCGCATCATGGGCGACAAGATCGAGGCCAAGCGCACCGCCAAGCGCCTCGGCATCCCCGTGGTGCCCGGCTCGGCGGGTGCGGTCACCGACGATGGCGAAGCGCTGAAGATCGCGCGCGACATCGGCTTTCCCGTCCTCATCAAGGCGTCCTCGGGCGGCGGCGGCCGCGGCATGAAGGTCGCGCGCACCGAGGCCGACCTGCCGGTGGCGCTCGCTACCGCCCGCTCGGAGGCCGCGGCCGCCTTCGGCGACGACGCCGTCTATATCGAGAAGTATCTCGGTCAGCCGCGCCACATCGAAATCCAGGTCTTCGGCGACGGCAAGGGCGGCGGCATCCATCTCGGCGAGCGCGATTGCTCGCTGCAGCGCCGCCACCAAAAGGTCTGGGAGGAGGCGAACTCCCCGGCGATCAGCCAGGAGCAGCGCGAGCGGATCGGCGGCATCTGCGCCGACGCCGTCGCCCAGCTCGGCTATCGAGGCGCCGGCACCATCGAGTTCCTGTACGAAAACGGCGAGTTCTACTTCATCGAGATGAACACCCGCCTGCAGGTCGAGCACCCGATCACCGAGGCGATCACCGGGCTCGATCTCGTCCACGAGCAGATCCGCGTCGCCGCCGGCGAGGGCCTGTCGCTTTCCCAGAGCGAGGTTCAGTTCCAGGGCCACGCCATCGAGTGCCGCATCAATGCCGAGGACCCGCGCACCTTCGTACCCTCGCCCGGCAAGATCACCTACTATCACGCCCCCGGCGGGCTCGGGGTGCGCGTCGATTCGGCGGCCTATCAGGGCTACTCGATCCCGCCCTACTACGACTCGCTGATCGGCAAGCTGATCGTCGCGGGTCGCACGCGCTCGGAGTGCCTGATGCGTCTGCGCAGGGCGCTCGACGAGATCGTCGTCGACGGCATCAACACCACGCTGCCGCTCTTCCGCGAGCTCGTCGCCAACGAGGACATCCAGCGCGGCGACTACGACATCCACTGGCTGGAGAAACACCTCGCGGCAACCGCCTCCGCCGCCGCGGCCTGAGTGCCATGGCGCGGCGCGGCGGGCAGCGCTTCGAGATCACGCCGGAGATCCTGCTCAAGGCCTACGCCTGCGGGATCTTCCCCATGGCCGAGCGGGCCGAGGACGACGGCGTCTTCTGGATCGACCCGAACGAGCGGGGCATTATCCCGCTCGACGGCTTCCACGTGCCGGCGAGCCTCAAGAAGACGCTTCGGCTCGGGATCTTCGAGTTCCGCGTCGACACCGCTTTCGCGGCGGTGATCGACGGCTGCGCCGAGCCGGCGCCGGGCCGCCGCCAGACCTGGATCAACGCCGACATCCGCCGCCTCACGCTCGCCCTCCACGCCCTGGGCTATGCGCATTCCGTTGAAACCTGGGCCGACGGTGAACTCGTCGGAGGACTCTACGGGGTCAGCTTGGGCGGGGCCTTTTTCGGAGAAAGCATGTTCTCGCGCCGGACGGACGCCTCCAAGGTGGCGCTGGTCCATCTCTGGGCGCGACTCGTCGCAGGCGGCTACAAGCTTCTCGACACGCAGTTCATCACGTCGCATCTCGAGCGCTTCGGCGCCATCGAGATCTCGCGCGCCGAGTACCACGAGCGGCTGCGCGAGGCGATCGCCGTGGAAGACGCGACCTTCTATCCGCCGGCGTTCGACGCCGAGGCCGGGGGCGGCACGTCCGAACTGCTTTTGCAGTCCTTGAGCCAGATGTCGTAGACCGCGTGCTCGACGGCGTTGAGGCCGGGCGAGTCCGCGAACATCCAGCCGTTGAAGATGCGGCGAATGGCGCGGTCGAGCGTGATCTCGTCGACCTCGACGAAGGCGTCGGTGCGCGGCGTGTCGGTCTCGCCACTGGTGTAGCAGACCCGCGGCGTGACCTGCAGCGCGCCGAACTGTACCGTTTCGTCGATGTAGACGTCGAAGGTTCGGATCCGGCCGGTGATCTTGTCGATCCCGGAAAAGACCGCCACGGGGTTCTTCACGCGCTCGGGAGGACGAACCGGCTCCGGCTGCACCAACTCGCCCTGCGAGGGCGACGGCGCCGGATCGCCCTGCGGCAGGCTTCCCGTGCCGTCGTCATAGGGCTCGACCGTGCCGAAGCCGTCGAAGGTTTCCTGCGCGAGCGCCGGGACGCAGCAAAGCGCGGCGATGGTCGCGAGCAAGACGGCTTTCACTAGATCGGCCTTCCCGGATGGAGCGTCAGCGCGCGGCGTCCTCGCGGAGGCCGCCGGCAGCTATCATGATCTCTCAATGCGGCGGGGCTGCGACACGTTGCGCCTCACGGCGTCCAGGCGTCGTAGTCGCCCGAAACGCGGGGCCGCTCGGCCGTGTTGAGGAGCGATCCCTTCGGCCGATACGCCTTGGAGGTGCCGGTGTGGTTGGGCTGGTGCGGCTTCTGCCAATCGCGGGTGACGTAGCGCTCCTCGGCCGGCGGAACGTCGACGCGGTGGTGCATCCAGCCGTGCCAGCCCGGAGGGATGCGCGAGGCGTCGGCCGGACCGTTGTAGATCACCCAGCGGCGCTTGCCGTCGGCGGTCTGGTAGTAAACGTTGCCGCCCTCGTCCTCGCCGACCCGCTTGCCGAAGCGACGGGTGTAGAAGCGGGTGCCGATGGTGTTGCCCTGCCACCAGGTGAAGATCTCAGCCAGCCACTGCATCAAGGTCATGGAAACGCCGCTCCGGTTCGCCGCGGCCCTTATCCGTCCGCGGCGCGAAAAAGTCCATCATGTTCGAGGTTTGGGACCTCAGGCGAGCGCCTTCTCGTAGACGGCGGCCGGGATGCCGAAGTCGCCGTCCTTGCCCTCGGTGGAGCCCACCTTCGCGAAGCCGTGCCGCTCGTAGAAGGCGACCGCTTGGTAGTTCGCTTCCTCCACCTCCAGCCGCATTCGCGTAGCGCTCGGAAAGCAGCCTTCGATCTCACCGAGGAGATCGCGCCCGATGCCCCGCCCTTGCGCGTCCGGATGGACGTAGAGCTGGTGCAGCGAGACCATCTTGCCGTCGGCCCCTCCGGCCCCGGCGAAGGCCATGCCGAGGATGCGGCTGCCGTCGTCCGCCACGACGAATTCGGTATTCGGACGCCCGAGCCGCGCTTCGAGCGCCCTGGGTGCGTGCCAGGATCGCGTGATCTCCTCGACACGGGTCTCGCCGTAGATCGCGTCGTAGGTCGCGTGCCACGTCTCGCCGAGGAGCCGGCTCACCGCGGCGACGTCGGCCTTGCCGGCCGTGCGCAGGAAAACAGGTGGGCTCATTCGATGCCGAGCTTGGCCTTGACGAGGTCGTTGACGGCCTGCGGGTTCGCCTTGCCGCCCGTCGCCTTCATCACCTGCCCGACGAACCACCCGGCGAGCGTCGGCTTGGCCTTGGCCTGCTCGACCTTCTCGGGGTTGGCGGCGATGACGTCGTCCACCGCCTTCTCGATCGCGCCGGTGTCGGTCACTTGGCGCAGGCCGCGCGACTCGACGATGGCGCGCGGGTCGCCCTCCTCGCTCCACAGGATCTCGAAGAGGTCCTTGGCGATCTTGCCGGAGATCGTGCCCTCCTTCAGGAGGTCGAGCACCGTGCCGAGACGCTCGGCCGAGACCGGCGACTCCTCGATCGACAGACCGTTCTTGTTCAGCGCGCCCAGGAGGTCGTTGATGACCCAGTTCGCGGCCTGCTTGGCGTCCCGGCCCGTCGCGACGGCTTCGAAGTAGTCGGCGACGGCCTTGTCGGAGACGAGCACCGAGGCGTCGTAGGCCGATAAGCCCGCGTCGCGCATCAGCCGCGCGCGCTTGTCGTCCGGCAGTTCCGGCAGGTCGGCCTCGATGTCGGCGACGAAGGCAGCGTCGAATTCCAGCGGCAGGAGGTCGGGGTCGGGGAAATAGCGGTAGTCGTGCGCGTCCTCCTTGGAGCGCATGGCGCGCGTCTCGCCCTTCGCGGGGTCGAAGAGGCGGGTTTCCTGATCGATGGCGCCGCCATCCTCCAGGATTTCGACCTGCCGTCTTGCCTCCGACTCGATCGCCTGGCCGACGAAGCGGATGGAGTTGACGTTCTTGATCTCGCAGCGCGTGCCGAAGGCGCCGCCCGGCCGGCGGACGGACACGTTGACGTCGGCGCGCA
>CANJKV010000255.1 GCA_947474855.1 Aurantimonadaceae bacterium
CGGTCTCGAGCTCGGCGATGGTCTCGTCCGCCTCGACCCGGTCGCCCGGCTTCTTGAACCACTGGCCGATCGTGGCCTCGGTGACGCTTTCCCCGAGCGTGGGGACCTTGATTTCGGTGGCCATGGGTCTGACCGTCTCCTCGTCGATAATCTTCGGGTTCGGATTCCCCCGGGGCGGCGCGTCCGGCGCTCGGCTCCGCGGGGGCGGCTAGGTGTGGAAGAGGCGGACGAGGCCGGTCCCGGGCATGTCGCCCCGGGGCCGGCCCGTGAACGTCAGCCCAGCGCGTCTTCCAGGAAGGCGGAGAGCTGGGCGAGGTGCTTGGACATCGTGCCCGCCGCCGGCGAGGCCGCGGCCTGGCGCCCGGCATAGCGCACGCGCTTCTTCTCGGCGCCGATGTGGTCGAGCACCCATTCGAGATAGGGGTCGATGAAGCTCCAGGCGCCCATGTTCTTGGGCTCCTCCTGGCACCACACCATCTCGGCGCCCTTGAAACGCGAGAGCTCGTTGATCAGCGCCTTGGCCGGGAACGGGTAGAGCTGCTCGAGGCGCAGGAGGTAGACGTCGTCGATCCCCCGCTTCTCGCGCTCCTCGAAGAGGTCGTAATAGACCTTGCCCGTGCACATCACGACGCGGCGGATCTTGTCGTCCTTGACGAGCTTGATGCCGCTCGCGTCCTTGTTGCGCTCCGCATCGTCCCAGAGGAGGCGGTGGAAGCTCGTGTCGCCCGCCATCTCCGAGAGCTGCGAGACCGCCCGCTTGTGGCGCAGCAGCGACTTCGGGGTCATCAGGATCAGCGGCTTGCGGAAGTCGCGCTTCAACTGGCGACGCAGCGCGTGGAAGTAGTTCGCCGGCGTCGTGATGTTGGCGACCTGCATGTTGTCCTCCGCGCAGAGCTGGAGGAAGCGCTCCAGCCTCGCGGAGGAGTGCTCGGGCCCCTGCCCCTCGTAGCCGTGCGGCAGGAGCATCACGAGGCCGGACATGCGCAGCCACTTCTTCTCGCCCGACGAGATGAACTGGTCGATGACGACCTGCGCGCCGTTCACGAAGTCGCCGAACTGCGCTTCCCAGAGGGTCAGCGCGTGCGGCTCGGCGAGGGAATAGCCGTACTCGTAGCCGAGCACCGCTTCTTCCGAGAGCATGGAGTTGATGACGTCGTAGGCCGCCTGCCCCTTGGCGAGGTTCTGCAGCGGCACGTAGCGCGTCTCGTCCTCCTGGTCGTAGACGACGGAGTGGCGCTGGGAGAAGGTGCCGCGCTCGACGTCCTGGCCCGACAGGCGCACCGGGTGGCCTTCGGTCAGCAGCGTACCGAAGGCCAGCGCCTCGCCGGTCGCCCAGTCGATGTTCTCGCCCGACTCGATCGCCTTCGCGCGCGCGTCCATGAAGCGGCCGATGGTCTTGTGGAGGTTGAAGCCCTCCGGCACGCGGGTGAGCTTCTGCCCGATCTCGCGCAGGGTCTTGATCGGCACGCCGGTGATGCCGCGGCGCGGCTCGTCGGCGGTCTCGGCGCGGCGCAGGCCCGTCCAGGCGCCGTCCAGCCAGTCGGCCTTGTTGGGGTGGTAGTTGGCTCCCGCCTCGAACTCGCCGTCGAGGTGGCGGCGCCACTCGGCGCGGCGCTCGTCGATCTCGGCCTGGGACAGCGTGCCGGCGGAAACGAGCTTCTTGGAGTAGAGCTCCAGCGTCGTCTCGTGGCCGCGGATGGTCTTGTACATGATGGGTTGGGTGAAGCCCGGCTCGTCGCCCTCGTTGTGGCCGAAGCGGCGGTAGCAGAACATGTCGATCACGACCGGCTTCTTGAACAGCATCCGGTACTCGATCGCGACCTTGGCCGCGAAGACCACGGCCTCGGGGTCGTCGCCGTTGACGTGGAAGATCGGCGCCTCGACCATCTTGGCGACGTCGGACGGGTAGGGCGAGGAGCGCGACAGGCGCGGATTGGTCGTGAAGCCGATCTGGTTGTTGATGATGAAGTGGATCGAGCCGCCGGTGCGGTGGCCGCGAAGCCCCGACAGGCCGAAGCACTCGGCGACGACGCCCTGGCCGGCGAAGGCCGCGTCGCCGTGGATCAGCAGCGGCAGCACCTGCGCGCGGGTCTCCAGCGGCACGATCTCCGTGCGGGTGCGCCCGGCGATCTGGTCCTGCTTGGCGCGCGCCTTGCCGAGCACCACGGGATTGACGATCTCGAGGTGCGAGGGGTTGGCGGTCAGCGACAGGTGGACGCGGTTGTCGTCGAACTCGCGGTCGGCCGAGGCGCCGAGGTGGTACTTGACGTCACCCGAGCCCTCGACGTCCTCGGGCTGGAAGGACCCGCCCTTGAACTCGTTGAAGATCGCCCGGTGCGGCTTGCCCATGACCTGGGACAGGACGTTGAGGCGGCCGCGATGAGCCATGCCGAGGATGATCTCGGTGAGGCCGAGCTGGCCGCCGCGCTTGATGATCTGCTCGAGCGCCGGGATCAGCGCCTCGCCGCCGTCGAGGCCGAAGCGCTTGGTGCCCTTGTACTTGACGTCCAGGAACTTCTCGAAGCCTTCCGCCTCGATCAGCTTGTTGAGGATCGCGCGCTTGCCCTGGTCGGTGAAGGCGACGCCCTTGTCCGGCCCCTCGATGCGCTCCTGGATCCAGCGCTTCTCTTCCGGGTTCGAGATGTGCATGAACTCGACGCCGACCGTCGAGCAGTAGGTCCGCTCCAGGATGTCCACCATCTGGCGGATGCTGGCGAACTCGACGCCGAGGACGTTGTCGATGAAGATCGGACGGTCGTAGTCGGCGCTCGTGAAGCCGTAGTTCTCGGGGGACAGCTCGTTGTAGTCCTCGTCCGCGGCCTTGGCGAGGCCGAGCGGGTCGAGCTTGGCGTGGAGGTGGCCGCGCACCCGGTAGGCGCGGATCAGCATGAGGGCGCGCACCGAGTCGCGCGCGGCCTGCGTCACGGCCTTCGGATCGATCGCCGCGCCGGCCTGGGCCGCCTTGTCCTTGACCTTGGCCTCGATGCGCTTCTCGGCCTCGGGCCAGTTGCCGTCGAGGGCCGAGACGAGCTCGCCGTTGGCCGCGATCGGCCAGTTGGCGCGCTGCCAGGAGGCGCCTTCGGCGTTCTTGACCACCGTCGCCTTGTCGTCGCCCAGCGCGCCGAAGAAGGACCGCCACTCCTCCGACACGGAGGACGGGTCGGCCTCGTAGCGCGCCGCCAGCTCCTCGATGTAGTCGGCATTGCCGCCGTACAGGAAGGAGGTCTGCGCGAAGGTGTCGTTCGCCGGACTGCGTGACATGGTTTCTCGCGGCCCGGACAAGGGGGCCGTCTCCCTGGATCGTTCCGTTTGGGCGCGCGGCTCTTCAAGAAGCCGCCGCGCCCGCTCAAACTCAAACACGTAGGCCCGCATTCGCGCGGGGTGCCCGCCCGAGCCTCGCGCGCGTCATTGGCACGCGAAGCTTGCGGCGGGCGGGCGAGGCCGAAGCGCCTGCGCCGCGGAGCGTCGGCAGGCCTCAGCCCTTCAGCACCTCGAGCAGCGTCGTGCCGAGGCGGGCCGGGCTCGGCGAAACGCGGATGCCGGCCCGCTCCATCGCCGCGATCTTCGACTCCGCGTCTCCCTTGCCGCCCGAGACCACCGCGCCGGCATGGCCCATGGTGCGGCCCTTCGGTGCGGTGCGCCCGGCGATGAAGCCGGCCATCGGCTTCTTGCGGCCCTTCTTCGCCTCGTCGAGGAGGAACTGCGCCGCGTCCTCCTCGGCCGAGCCGCCGATCTCGCCGATCATGATGATCGACTGCGTCTCGTCGTCGGCGAGGAACAGCTCGAGCACGTCGATGAACTCGGTGCCCTTCACCGGGTCGCCGCCGATGCCGACGGCCGTGGACTGGCCAAGGCCGGCATTGGTGGTCTGGAAGACCGCCTCGTATGTAAGCGTTCCCGAGCGCGATACGATGCCGACATTGCCCTTCTTGAAGATGTTGCCGGGCATGATGCCGATCTTGCACTCGTTCGGCGTCAGGATGCCGGGGCAGTTCGGCCCCAGCAGCCGCGACTTGGACGTCTCCAGGCGCGCTTTGACCGTGACCATGTCGGACACGGGAATGCCTTCGGTGATGCAGACGATGAAGGGGATCTCGGCCTCGATCGCCTCGATGATCGCGGCCGCGGCCCCGGCCGGCGGCACGTAGACGACGGAGGCGTCGGCGCCGGTCGCCTCCTTGGCCTCGGCGACGGAGGCGAAGATCGGCAGCGTCTCGCCTTCCGAGCCCGTCCAGCTCTCGCCGCCCTTCTTCGGGTGGACGCCGGCGACCATCTGCGTGCCGTGGTAGCGCAGCGCCTGCTCGGTGTGGAAGGTGCCGGTCTTGCCGGTCAGGCCCTGCACGATGATCTTGGTGTTCTTGTCGACGAGGATGGACACGCTTCAGTCCTTCGGGTTTCGGCCTTGAGCAGGCGCTTCTATCAGGAACGGGGCGCTTCAGGGCGCCGGCTTGGGTGGAGGCGGCGGCTCGACGCGCACGGACCGGTTCATGACCAGCGACACGCCCTGGTTTCCGAGGGGCACGGACATGATGGTGACGACCTGGTCCTGCTCGTCGAGAAGGCTCCAGGTGCCGATCAGGGGATGGGCCAGTCCGTTGAGGACGCCCGGAAGCACGCCCTCGATGCCGGACAGGGGGCCCGTATCCAGGCCGGCCGGCGGGTCGCCGATCAGCTGCAGATTGCAGCTCGCGGAGGTGAGGTGGGGGAAGTTCACCTTGTTGACGAGCAGGAAGAGCGAGTCGAAGTCGTCCTGCGCCTTCGAAAGGCTGACGCTGCCGAGCGCGGCCAGGGCGGCCTCCTCGAGGAGGCCCCCCTCGGCCGGCGAGCTCGCCCAGCCTCGCTTGCCGGCCTCCGCCACGGCGGACGGAAAATCCAGCATCGCGCGCGAGCAGATCGCGACGAAGTCGGCGAGGAGCGGGTGGGCGCCGTTTGGCGCGGCGACCGGCAGGACGACGTGGTCGGGCGCCTGAGCAGCTGCGGGCGTCGCGACGGCGAGCCCGGCAGCCATCACCAGGGCTCCCAGGCGGGCGGCCCTCGCCGAAACGGTGCTGGTGGGAGCGGCGCTCGTCACGGTCTGTCCGGTCTCACAGGAAAGGGTTGACGACGCGGACAGAGCCGTGGCGCTGCCCAGGGGCGAGGTCTTCGAAGGGCATCGCCGCCGCTTTGAGCCGCTCGGCCGCGGCGACGATGCCGCCGTTTCCTCTCAGCCGACCGCCGCGACGATCTTCTTGGCGGCGTCGTCGAGGTCGTCCGCCGCGGTGATAGCGAGGCCGCTCTCGTTGAGGATGGCCTTGCCCTTCTCGACGTTGGTGCCCTCGAGGCGCACGACGAGCGGGACGGTGAGCCCGACGTCCTTCACGGCCGCGACGACGCCCTCGGCGATGACGTCGCAGCGCATGATGCCGCCGAAGATGTTGACGAGGATGCCCTTCACGTTCGGGTCGGCGGTGATGATCTTGAAGGCCGCCGTGACCTTTTCCTTCGAGGCGCCGCCGCCGACGTCGAGGAAGTTCGCCGGCTCCTTGCCGTAGAGCTTGATGATGTCCATCGTCGCCATGGCGAGGCCCGCGCCGTTGACCATGCAGCCGATGTCGCCGTCGAGCGCGACGTAGGCGAGGTCGTACTTGGAGGCCTCGATCTCCTTGGCGTCCTCTTCCGTCGTGTCGCGCAGCGCCTTGACGTCCTCGTGGCGGAACAGCGCGTTGCCGTCGAAGGACACCTTGGCGTCGAGGACGCGCAGGTGGCCGTCCGTCATGACGATCAGCGGGTTCACCTCGAGAAGGCTCATGTCCTTCTCGACGAAAGCCTTGTAGAGCGCCGGGAACAGGCTCTTGCCGTCCTCGCGCGCGGCGCCATCGAGGCCGTAGGCGTCGGAGATCCTGGCGACGTCGGCTTCCGTCACGCCGGTCAGCGGGTCGATGGCGACGGTGACGATCTTCTCGGGCGTGTCGTGGGCGACGGCCTCGATGTCCATGCCGCCTTCGGTGGAGACGACGAAGGCGACGCGGCCGACCGAGCGGTCGACGAGGAGCGAGAGGTAGAGTTCGCGATCGATGTCGGCGCCGTCCTCGATGTAGAGGCGGTTCACCTGCTTGCCGGCCTCGCCGGTCTGGGCGGTGACGAGCGTGTTGCCCAGCATCTCGCGGACGTGGGACACGGCCTCCTCGACGGACTTGGCGAGGCGGACCCCGCCCTTGGCGTCGGGGCCGAGTTCCTTGAACTTGCCCTTGCCGCGGCCGCCGGCGTGGATCTGGCTCTTCACGACGTAGAGGGGACCGGGAAGCTGCCGGGCGGCGGCCTCGGCCTCGTCGGCCGAGGTGATGGCGACGCCCTTGGCGACGGGTGCGCCGAAGCCCTTGAGGAGCTCCTTGGCCTGGTACTCGTGGATGTTCATCGAATGGGTTCCCGGCTTGTCGCGGAAGGGGTCAGGAGGACGAGGGGCCGCGAAACGCCGCGGCCACCCCGGCAGACTGGATCAGGCGAGGCTCGGCGCGATGCCGCGGCAGGCGTCCATCAGGCCCTTGACCGAGCCGACGGACTTCTCGAACTGCGCCTTCTCCTCGCCGTCGAGGGCGATCTCGACCACGCGCTCGACGCCGTTCGCGCCGATCACGACGGGCACGCCGACGTAGAGGTCGTTCAGGCCGTACTGGCCTTCGAGAGCGGCGGCGCAGGGCAGGACGCGCTTCTTGTCCTTCAGGAAGCTCTCGGCCATCTCGATCGCCGAGGCCGCCGGGGCGTAGTAGGCGGAGCCCGTCTTGAGGAGGCCGACGATCTCGGCGCCGCCGTCGCGGGTGCGCTGGACGATGGCGTCGAGCTTCTCTTGGCTTGTCCAGCCCATCTTGACGAGGTCGGGCAGCGGGATGCCGGCCACCGTCGAGTAGCGCACCAGCGGCACCATGGTGTCACCGTGGCCGCCGAGCACGAAGGCGGTCACGTCCTCGACCGAGACGTCGAACTCGGTGGCGAGGAAGTGGCGGAAGCGCGCCGAGTCGAGGACGCCGGCCATGCCGACGACGTGGGTCTTGGGCAGGCCCGAGAACTTCTGCAGCGCCCAGACCATGGCGTCGAGCGGATTGGTGATGCAGATCACGAAGGCGTTCGGGGCGTACTGCTTGATGCCCGCGCCGACGGCTTCCATGACCTTGAGGTTGATGCCGAGGAGATCGTCGCGGCTCATGCCGGGCTTGCGCGGCACGCCGGCGGTGACGATGCAGACATCGGCGCCCTCGATCGCGGAATAATCGTTGGCGCCCGACAAACGAGCGTCGAAGCCCTCGACCGGCCCGGACTGGGCAATGTCGAGCGCCTTGCCCTGGGGCGTGCCCTCGGCGATGTCGAAGAGCACGATGTCGCCGAGCTC
>CANJKV010000256.1 GCA_947474855.1 Aurantimonadaceae bacterium
CCCAATCGGCCATTAGAACGCTTCCTCTCCCAAAGGATCGCCAAGACATGACCCCCGGCATCATGGTCAACCGACCGGATCTGTCCGACGACGCCGTGCTTCAGTCGATTGCCGAGCGCAACGCGATGACCGGCCGTTCGGACCTCGACCCCCAGACCGTCCTGTCCGCTGCGATGTCCGGAGACCCGGACGCACGCGAGATCGTCGACGGCCTGGTTCTGCCGCCCCCGGTGGCGCCGCTCTCCATGCACCAGCAGCCGCTTCTGCGCGAAGCGCGCAGCCTCCTGCCTCGCATCGCGCCTTTCGCCTGGGCGCGGCGCGGCGAGGTTTGATAACCGTTCGCCGTCATCTATCTTCCTGAGCGTCGCGAGCAGGCCCGGCCGTTCTCGGCCGGGCCGTCGATGTATCTGGGGCCTTGCGAGGCCCGTCTTCGTGGAGCGTTCGCGTGCGGTCCATCACATTCAAGCGCGCCTTGTTCATCGGCAGCGCCTTCCTCCTCGCCTTTGCGGCGGCCAGCCTGTTCGGCGTTGTTATCACCGCCAACGGCACCTCGCCGATCCATTGGGCGATGGTCGCGCTCCTCCTGGTATGCTGCATCTGGCTTGCCTGGGGCTTCAACACCGCGGTCGCAGGCATCCTGTCCCGGCGGGGTGCGCCGCCCCGCTCGGCGGCGGTGCCGTGGCGCGGGTCGAGCCGAACGGCCGTGCTGGTCCCCGTCTACAACGAGGATGCCACCGCCGTGTTCGCGCGGGTCGCCGCCATGCTGCGCGGGCTGATGGAGATCGACCCCTCGCATCGCTTCGACATGCATGTTTTGTCCGATTCCACGAAGCCGGACTGCGTCGTCGCCGAGAAGCGCGCGGCGCAGCGCGTCGCCGAGGCTCTCGGTGCATCCGGGCGCCTCTACTACCGCCATCGCGAGAAGAACACCGGGCGCAAGGCCGGAAATATCGCCGACTTCGTCACGCGCTCGGGCGGCGCCTACGAGTACATGCTGATCCTCGACGCCGATTCCCTGATGCGGCCCGAGACCATGCTTGAAATGGCGGCCCGCATGGAGGCGGACCCCGAGCTCGGCCTTCTCCAGACCCAGCCCCTCATCATCGGCCGCCACACGATCTTCGGCCGCGCGCTGCAGTTCTCGGCCGCCCTGTTCTCGCCGGTCTTTTCGCGCGGCATCGCCGCGCTGCAGGGGCGCGAGGGGCCGTTCTGGGGCCACAACGCCATCATCCGCACCCGCGCCTTCGCCGCCGCCTGCGGCCTGCCCAAGCTGCCGGGCAAGGCGCCCTTCGGCGGCGAGATCCTCAGCCACGATTCCATCGAGGCGGCGCTTCTCGCCCGCGCCGGCTACACGGTGCGCGTCGATCCCGATCTCGAGGGCTCCTACGAGGAAGCGCCCTCGACCCTCATCGAATATGCCAAGCGCGACCGGCGCTGGTGCCAGGGCAACCTCCAGCACGGCGGACTGCTGGCCGCGCCGGGCCTTCGCACCTGGAGCCGGATCTCGCTCTTCACCGGCATCATGGCCTACGTCGCCTCGCCGATCTGGCTGCTCTTCCTCGTCGTCAGCCTCCTCGATCCCGTGCTGGCGCCGGCGCCGAACTACTTCCCGGCCGACTCGCTCTTTCCCGTCTTTCCCCATCCCGAAACCGGCAAGGCGCTCCTTCTCCTCGTCGGCATCTTCGTGCTCCTTCTCCTGCCCAAGACGCTGATCGCCTTCTCCCGCGCCTTCTCGGCCAAGGGGCGCGCCTTCGGCGGCTGGTTCGCGGTCCTGGCGGGCGCGACGGCGGAGCTCGTGCTGACCAGCGTCCTCGCGCCGGTCATGATGATGTTCCAGTCCAAGGCCGTCGCCGAGATCCTCGTCGGCGCCGATTCCGGCTGGCCCTCGACGGAGCGCGAGGACGGGCGCCTGCCCGTGCGCGCCGCCTTCGCCGCCAGCTGGTGGATGGTGATCGCCGGCGGATTCCTGCTTTGGGCGGCCTGGACCTACGCGCCCGACCTCGTTCTCTGGGTTCTGCCGATCGCCCTGCCGCTGCTGCTCGCGCCGGTGCTCATCTCCTGGACGGGCGACCGGGCGCTCGGCGAGAGCGTGGAGCGCACCGGCCTGTTCGCCACCCCGTTCGAGCTCGACCCCGAGCCGGTCATTCGCGACGCCGCCGCCTGGCGCCAGCGGCTGGAGCCGGCTCCGCGGGCCGACGATCCGCTGCCCGACGATGCCCGGCCGATCGCCGCGGAGTAGGGGCGCAGCCTCCGCCTCACGCATTCATGCGGGGTTCAGGCGGGGAAACGTAGTCATCCGGCACATCGTCGGGGCCTTCGGTCCTCGACTGCCCGTCTGCGGGCCCGACAAGCCGGTTGCATGCCCATGATGCCCTTCCCTTCGGCGCCGACGCGGCGCGACAGCGCGATCATCGCCGCCGCCTCGCCCACTCGCGACCACCGCATCGACTTCTGGCGCGGCGTCGCGCTGGTGATGATCTTCGTCAACCACATTCCGGGCATCGCCTGGGAAAGCGTCACCAGCGCCCGCTTCGGCTTCTCGGATGCGGCCGAGATCTTCGTTTTTCTCGCCGGCTTCGCGTCCGCTTTCGCCTACGGCCGGCCTTTCCTCGGCGGCCTCAGGCTGGCCACCGCGATCCGCGCCCTGCGCCGCTCCGGGGTGCTTCTTCTCGTCCACTACACCCTGTCGATCCTGGCACTCGGCCTCTTCTGCTGGGCGGCGATGGCCTTCGGGCAAGGCGCCTTCCTGAAGGGCAGCGCCTTCTGGATCTTCCTGAGCAAGCCGATGGAAACCCTGGTGGGCGTGGCGACGCTCGGCCACCAGTTCGGCTACGTCAACATCCTGCCGATGTACGCCGTGCTCCTGGCGCTGATGCCGGCGCACCTGGCGCTGACGGCGCTTTTCGGCCGGCGCGTCATGCTCGCCTGCGCGGCGCTCCTCTGGATGGCCTCGCGCACCTTCGGCATCAACCTGCCCGCCTATCCCTTCGAGGGCGGCTGGTTCTTCAATCCCTTCGCCTGGCAGTTCGTCTTCGCGATTGGCCTGTTCTGCGGCTTTCGCGTGCTGGAGAAGGGGCGCGCCGTGGCCGTGTCGCCCCTGCTCTTCTCCGCCGCCTGCCTGTACCTCCTCGCCGCCTTCGTGACGGTGAAGATGGAGGCCTGGGACGTCTGGCACACGACGCCGCTGCCTTATCTCTTCAACAACTTCGACAAGAGCGCCGTCACGCTGCCGCGCCTTCTTCACGTCCTGGCGCTGATCTACGTGGCGGCCAGCGTGATGAGCCGCGTGCCGGCTCTCAGCCCGTCGCAGAGCAACCCGATGGCCGTGCTCGGCCGCCACAGCCTGCCGATCTTCGCCATCGGGACCATGCTGTCCCTGTGCGGGCAGGTCCTGCGCCACGGACGGCCGGACTCCTTCGTCTTCGACACGCTGATCCTGGCGGTCGGCGTCGGCATCATGTGGGGCGTTGCGGTCTATCTCGACTGGTGGCGCGTCGCCTCCAAGGACACGCTGCGCACCTGCCGGGCCGCGGCGACGGCCGGCGAGGCGACGCGGGCCAAGCCCGTGCCGGCAGTGGTCCGCTCGGCCCGAACCGACGCTGCGAGCAGCTGAAGCACGTTACGGCTGAACGGGACCGGGATCAGGCGAGCGCGGCGGTCGCGGCGTCTTCCGCCGCGATGGCCGACTTCACGACGCCCGCGGCGAGGGCAGCCCCCTCCCCTTCGCCGGAGCCGAGGCCGAGCGCGAGAAGCGGCACCTTGTTCATCGCTTCCAGGAGCCGGCGATGGCCCGGCTCGGCCGAGACGTGGGCGAAGAGGCAGTGGTCGAGCGCGGCCGGATCGGCCGCCTGGAGGATCGCCGCGGCGGCCGTCGCGGCCATGCCGTCGATGATCACCGGCACGCGCGCGGCGCGGGCGGCGAGGATCGCCCCGGCGATCGCCGCGGTTTCGCGCCCGCCGAGCCGCGACAGGAGCTCGAACGGGTCGGCCAGCGCGCCGGCGTGACATGCGAGCGCCGCTTCCACGATCCCCGCGACGGCGGCATCTCCCACCCAGTCGCGCAGCGGGCGGCCGAACAGGGCCGCCGCGATCGCCGCCGCGGACGCTTCGCCGCCGACGCCGAGCGCGCCCAGGCACAGGAGGTCCGGCTCGCCGATCAGCGCTTCCATGCCGAAGGCCATGGTCGCCGCGCAGCCCCGCGCGTCGAGCGCGGCTTCCCGCGCGATGCTGCCCGTGGGAACGTCGAGCGCGAGGTCGAAGACCTTGAGGCCGAGATCGACGCTCGCGCAGATGCCGCTCAGCGCCGCGGCGCCGCTGGCGATGGCCTCGACGCGGGCGGCCGTTTGCGCCTGAGCCTGCGCATCTGCCGCGCCGTGGGTGCCGGCGAAGACGGCCAGAAGCGGGCGGCGCACGGCCGCGGGCCGCCCCTGCCAAGCCGCGACCCAGCCGGCGAGGTCGCCGAGGCGCCCGAGGCCTGCTGTCGCCTCGGCGGGCGCCGCGTGCATCCGGACGTGACGAGCCCGAATCGCGCCGGCATCGGGCCCCGGCATGCGGGCGAGGAGCGCACGGAAATCGTCGAACGGCGAGGCTTCATTGGACATGGGGTTCACCGCTCCTCGGCCTTCAGCCTTCGTCCGTCGCCGCGGGCAGGTCCGGCACGGCGCCGTCCTCGTCGCGGGCCAGGGCGTTCACCGCGGCCGCGGCGAAGCTCGGCCCGCCGCGCCGGCCCCGAAGGGCCGCGAAGGGCACGCCGCGGCTGTCGCGCGCGAGTTCCGCCTTGGCCTCCGCCGCTCCCACGAAGCCGAGGGGGAAGGCGAGGATGAGCGCGGGACGCGGCGCGCCGCCGTCGAGGCGCTCCAGGAGGCGGAACAGCGCGGTCGGCGCCTCGCCGATCGCGACGATCGCGCCTTCCAGCTGGTCGTTCCACAGGTCGACCTGCGCGGCGAAGCGCGTCGTCGCCTCGCGCTCGGCGATGCGGGCGACGCGCGGATCGGCGAGGCGGCAAACGATGCGGTTGGCGTGCGGCAGGTCGCGCGAGGCGATGCCGTGCGCCACCATCTCGGTGTCGCAGAGGATCGAGGCGCCGCGGTCGAGCGCCGCGCGGCCGGCCGCGAGCGCCCCGTCGGACAGGACGAGGTCGGCGAGGATCTCGGGCGCGGCGCCCGCTTCGACGAGCCGCAGCGCGAAGTCGCGCGCCGATTCGGGCAGTTGCGACAGATCGGCTTCGGCGAGGGCGAGGCGCCGCGTCTCGGCCTCGATCGCCGCCATGTCCTTGAGATAGGACGGCATGGCCGGGCCGATCGACAGGCCGGACGCCCCCGTCTCCGCACCGCCGCCCATCTGGGCCGGCTGGCCGAGGCCGAGCGGATGGCCGAGCCCGACGATCCAGCCCTCCTCGCGCATGACCGCGTGGGCCTCGCGCTCGCTCATCCGGTCGTTGGGAACCGAAAGCAGCGTGCCGAAGCCGCCCTTGGCGTCGAGCCGGGCGAAGTGGAGCGCCAGCGTCTCGACCTGCGCCTCGTCGAGGCAGGACTTCTCGCCCCGCTCGATGCGGAACATCGAGGGATAGATCTCGGCGAGGACGATCGGCCTGTCCTCGAGCTTCTCCGAGAAGTCCGTCTCGAAGGGCCAGACGGCGATGTGTCCGGCGAACTCCTCGTCGCGCCGCAGGCCCTCGAGGCGCGCCAGGCCCGTCAGCGTCTGGCCGCCGACGCTGCCGGCATAGGTCAGCTTCCAGACCGGCTGGGCGGGCTGGGCGCGCTTCTCGCAGACCCGGAACTCGTCGAGCAGCGTCGGATAAGGCACCGGCTTCGTCGGTTGGAGGCCGGGAATGACCTGCGAGGTCGGGCGCGCCCAGAACATCGGCGCGTCGGCCAACTCCTCGCGGTTCATCCGGCCGGCGACCTCGAACCGGTTGTTGAAGTTGTCGTCGCGATCGATGATCCGCTCGTGGATCACGCCCCAGAGCGCGCTCCAGTCGGGCGTCCCGGCGATCCGCTCGGCCGTGCCGGCGGGATAGCCGAAGGGAAAGTCGAAGCCGCAGAAGACGCGCTTGTTCTCGGCCATCGCCTCCGCCAGGAAACGGCGCAGATGCGCCATGGCGGCCGAGCGGGTCGGCGGATTGATCGTTTCGAGGATCCGCGCCTCGCCGTCCTCGCGGGCGGCGAAGGAGATCCAGATCGAGTCCTTGCCCGTCGTCGGCGTCGCCGCCGACGACCAGTCCACGATCGCGTAGCGATCGAAGGATGCCGTCATTACCGTCCTCGTCAGGGCGCCAGCTCCGGCGCGCGGCCGGAACGGTGGGAAGGGCCGGTCGCGGCGTTGCGCGCCCGTTTGGTCGGGATACGCTGCCCCCCGTTTGCGGTCAAATCCCGGCGGCAAGCTTAGGGTCTCGAACGGAACCTCGGGTCGGCCCGACGGGTCCTTTCGGCCGCGGCTTCGTCGCCGATGCTCGCCTACGCCCTGCACAGGCTCCGCTCGGCTCCTCGCCACGACGCAAAAACCTCGCCAGCCCTGCGCCCCGAGGTTCCGTTCGAGGCTCTTAGCCGTGCAGCTTCAGCGCGGGTCCCTTTGTCGGCGACAGCCAGTCGGCGAGGATGGCGACGGAGCCGCGCACCGGCCCGAGCACCGCCCACTGGTGCTGGCGCTGGAGCGCATCGTAGGCGGCGGCGGCGAAGTGGCCGTCGACCAGGATGTCGTCGCGCCGGCGGCGGCCGATCAGCCCGACCGAGCCGGCCCGGCCGAGCGAAACGAGGCTGCCCTTGTTGCTGAAGCGGAAGGGCGGCGCCTCGCGCGCCTCCAGCATCGCCGGCAGGTTCTGCGCGAGATAGGCGGCCTGCTGGCTGGCGCACTGGGCCGTCGGCGGCAGCGGCGCCTTCGCGCCCTCGGGCGTCAGGCTCGCCGCATCGCCGAGAACGAAGACGCGCGGATCGACGCTGGAGCGCAGGCGCTCGTCCACGAGGATGCGCCCGCGCTTGTCGAGCTCGAAGTCGGCGAGGTGTTCGAGCACGGGATGGCCGACGAGCCCGCCGGCCCAGACCACGATGTCGGCGGCGTGAACCGTGCCGTCCTTCGTCGTGACGTCGCGCTCGCCGACGCCGGCCACGCTCGCTCCCGTCCGCACGGCGATGTCGAGGCTCGCCAGACGCTCGGCGACGGCCTGGCGGAGCTCGGGCGCCGAGCCCGGCATCAGCTCGTCCGCACCCTCAAGGATGGTGATCCGCAGGTGGCGGCCGGCCCTGTGGCGCTCGTGCGGCTCGTAGAAGGCGCGCTCGGCGAGGCGCAGGTGCGCGGCGAGTTCGGTGCCCGTGGCGCCCGAGCCGACGATGACGATGTCGGCGGGAACCTCGGTCGTGCGCGCCCC
>CANJKV010000257.1 GCA_947474855.1 Aurantimonadaceae bacterium
AGAACCTCCGGGCGGAGGGCTGGCGAGGGATTTTTCGTCGCAGCGACGAGCCGAGCGGAGCCTATGCAGCGCATAGGCGAGCATCGGGGAGGAAGCGGCGGCGGAAAAGCACCGACAGACCGACCCCGCGAAGTTTTGTTAGACGCTCTAAGGAGTGCCGAAGAAGCGGGCTCCGCGCCGATGCTGCGTCTTGTCGGGGCGGTTGCGGCGGCAGCCGGTTGACGCGAGCCCCGCCAGCGTCTTGAACAGGCGCGGCCGAGACCCCCACCGGACGACATCCTTCATGGCATCGCGCGCGTACAGCCTTCCCAACATCCTGACCTATGCGCGCATCGTCGCCGTTCCGCTCGTGGTGCTCTGCTTCTTCATCGAAGGAACGCTGCGCAGCCCGGACTATGCCCGCTGGTGGGCCTTCGGCCTGTTCGTCGCGGCCAGCGTCACCGACTGGCTCGACGGCTATCTCGCCCGCATCTGGCAGCAGACCTCGACCATCGGGCGCATGCTCGACCCGATCGCCGACAAGCTGCTGGTGGCCGCCTCGCTGCTTCTCCTCGCGGCCGAAGGCACGATCGCCGGCTGGACGCTCTGGGCCGCCATCATCATCCTGTGCCGCGAGATCCTCGTCTCGGGCCTTCGCGAGTACCTCGCCGAACTGAAGGTCTCGGTGCCGGTGACGCGCGTCGCCAAGTGGAAGACCTTCATCCAGATGCTGGCGATCGCCTTCCTGCTCGCCGGCCCCGCCGCCGACAACCTGGCGGCCCACTACTTCCTCGTGTCCGCCACGGCCACCGGCGCCGAGATCCCGATCGTCTCGCAGACGGGCCTCGTGCTCCTCTGGATCGCCGCCGTGATCACGCTCTATACCGGCTACGACTATTTCCGCGCGGGGCTGCGTCACATCGAGGATTGACGCGTTTCCCCTCCGCGCGGAAGGCATGGAGGCCGGTCCCATGAAGCTGATCTATTTCGCCTGGGTGCGCGAGCGCATCGGCATGGCCGAGGAGGAGGTGGAGCTTCCCGCCGGCATCGAGACCGTGTCGGACCTCCTCCACTGGCTGCGCGGGCGCGGCGAGAACTACGAATCCGCCCTGCAGGCGCAGGACATGATCCGCGTCGCGATCGACAAGGAGCACTCCGACCATTCCGATGCGGTGGCCGGCGCCAAGGAGATCGCCCTCTTCCCGCCGATGACCGGAGGCTGAACGTGGCCGTCGAACCGCTTGTCCGCGTCCAGGCCGGACCGATCGACCTCGGCGCCGAGATCGCCGCGCTCGAATGCGACGGCGCGGCCGGCGCGCTCGTCACCTTTACCGGCACCTGCCGCGACGAGGGCGGGCGCCTCGAAGCGCTCGAGCTCGAGCACTATCCCGGCATGGCCGAATCCGAGATCGCTCGCTTCGCCGCGGAAGCGGCGCGCCGCTGGGACCTTCTCGCCGTCGCCGCGGTCCACCGCTACGGCCGCGTGGCGCCCGGCGAGACGATCGTCTTCGTCGCCTGCGCCTCGGTGCACCGCGCCGCCGCCTTCGAGGCGGCGCACTTCCTCATGGACTACATGAAGACCCGCGCCCCCTTCTGGAAGCGCGAGCACCTGAAGGACGGCACGGTCGGCGGCTGGGTCGAGTCCAAGGACACCGACGACCACGCGGCCGACCGCTGGCGTCACGTCCTGTGATCGCTCACTCCTGCCCGGCCAGCGTCGGCAGCGACGAGTAGCGCAGCCGCCGCCCGGCCAGCATCATCGGCACGCTGGCGAAGGACAGGATCAGCGCGATGCCCGCCAGCAGCGGGATCGAGGCGTTCTCCTCCATCGCGGTGGTGAAGAACAGGAGATACACCTCGTAGAGGAAGGCCGGCGGCGCCAGCGTGAACAGGATCGCCCCCGCCCAGCCCAGCGTCCGGAAGTTCGTGGTGACGTAGACGTCAGAAGTCGGGACCTGGGCCATGCCGCATTAAGCCTTTGTTAACAAACGAGAACGACCGCACTTGACGGCCGGCAGCTTGAACGAAGGCACCGGTCTCGGGTTTCAGTCACCGGAAAATAAAGCGGCGCGGTGGCCGGGAAGCCACCGCGCCGCGATCATGCGGATGGGAGATGCGGCCTCAGCCGACGATCTCGGTCTCCGAGAACCAGTACGCGATCTCGACGGCCGCGGTCTCCGGCGCGTCGGAGCCGTGCACCGAGTTCTCGCCGATCGACAGAGCGTGGGTCTTGCGGATCGTGCCCTCGGCGGCCTGCGTCGGGTTGGTGGCGCCCATGATCTCGCGGTTCTTGGCGATGGCGTTCTCGCCCTGCAGGACCTGGATCACCGTCGGGCCGGCGGACATCGACTCGACCAGCTCGCCGAAGAAGGGGCGGTCCTTGTGGACGGCGTAGAAGCCTTCGGCCTCGCGGCGGCTCATCCAGACGCGGCGCGAGGCGATGACCTGGAGGCCGGCATCCTCGAGCATCTTCGTGATCGCGCCGGTGAGGTTGCGACGCGTGGCGTCGGGCTTGATCATCGAGAAGGTGCGTTCAATCGCCATCGGTTCGTCCTGCCTGGATGGAGTGTGTCGGGATGCGCGGCTCTATAGCCGCGAGGGTGCGCCGCGGCAAGGCGGGCGGCGGAGTTCAGCGCGCGGCGACCGCCACCGCGACGCCGCTCATGGTCAGGGCCGTGCCGCGCTGCATCCGCCGCACCGCCGCCGACGAGCGGAAGACGCGCCGCGCCCGGTCGGCGAGCAGCGCCACGGTCGTCAGCACCGGGACGAGGACGACCACGATCACGGCCGCCATCTCGGCGAAGGCGATCGGCCCCATGCGGTGGAGGTCGACGACGAGCGGCATGATCGACAGGAAGAACACGATCACCTTCGGATTGCCGATCGTCAGGAGGTAGCTCGACAGAAAGGCACGCCCCCGCCCTTCCGGCATGGCGTCGCCCGACGCTTCCAAGGGCGCGGCGGGCGCGCGCCAGATCTTCCAGGCGAGATAGAGGAGGTAGGCCGCGCCCGCATATTTCACGGCGAGGAAGGCACCGGCGAACGTCTGCGCGACGAAGGCGAGGCCCGTCGCGGCGAGCGCGAAGAGCGTCAGGTCGCCGAGAAGGAAGCCGAGGATGAAGAAGGGCAGGCCGTCCAGCCCCTTGGCGAGCGAACGCGCGACGATCAGCGCGAAGCCCGGCCCCGGCGTGGCGACCGCGGCGAAGTAGACGCCGGCGAAGAGAATGAGCGAGGCTGGGTCCATGGGCGGTCACCGGAGGTCGGACGATTGCGGCTCGCCCGGCGGCGGCGCTATGCACGCGGCGCTGCCCAAGCGAGGACGACGCCCGTGTACCACGAAACCTTCACGATGTTCGCGGCCTACAACGAGTGGGCGAACGCCCGCCTCTACGCCGCCGCCGCGCGCCTCCCCGACGAGGCCCGGCGCGCCGACCGCGGCCTGTTCTTCGGCTCGCTGACGGGCACGCTCAACCACCTCCTCGCCACCGACCGCATCTGGATGAAGCGCTTCACCGGCACTGGCGACGCACCGACGCGCCTCGACGCGATCCTCCACGAGGACTTCGCCGCCCTCTCCGCCGCGCGCATAGCCGAAGATGCCCGCATCCGCGCCTGGATCGAAGCCCTGCCCGAAGCCGCCTTCCCCGCGCCCTTCACCTACACGCCGATTACGAACCCGCGCGAGGTCACCCAACCCCTCGCCCCGGCCCTGTTCCACCTCTTCAACCACCAGACCCACCACCGCGGCCAGTGTCACGCGGCGCTCACGGGTCTCGGCGCCGACGCGCCCTCGCTCGACATGATCCTCTTCCAGCGCGAGACCGGCCGCGGCCTCGGCCGGGCGGTTCAGGCGTAGGCGCGAAGGCCGAGATGCGCCTCCATGGCGCCCATGTCGCGGTCGTTGAGGATGATGGCGGCACCGTTCTCGATGCACCACGTCGCGATCACGACATCGAGCGTTCCGCGGATCGTCAGCCCGCGCTTGCGGAGGTCCCGGTGGTTCGCCGCGGCCTTCTCGGCGATGGCCGGGCCGAAAAGAGTTTCACGCTGCAGATCAGCGACGATGCCGAGAATCCTGGCGACATCTCGTTCGTGTCGTACACCCTGCAGCGATTCCAGTAGAACCAAGTCGCCGATGACAACCGTCTCGTTACGAAGGGCATGAAGGGCTTTCTCGACGTGAGCCGATCCAAGCTCCCGCGGGAGGTCGATCCGGACCGACGTATCGATCAGGATCACTTTTCGCCCGAAATGTGACTGCGATCGCGCCGCATCTCGTCCAGATCACCGTCCCATTCGATCGTGCCGGCGAGATCGATCAACCGAAGCTGCGCCTTCCGGCGCTTGAGCAGAGCGCGAAGCTCATCTTCGACGAGGGCGCGCGGGTCTCGCGCCTTCAGAAGGGACATGGCCTCGGCCAACAAGGCGTCATCGATCTCCAGCGTTGCCATTCATGCGTCGCCTCGCTCGTCCACCCTTCTGGAATTATGCTTTCTTCCCCGTCTTCGCCATGCGAAAAGCCCGCTCATGCTGCAGATCAACGACCTGTCCGCCCGCGTCGCGGGACGCCTTCTCATCGAACACGCCTCGCTGTCTGTGCCGGCCGGCACGAAGGCGGGCCTCGTCGGTCGCAACGGCGCGGGCAAGTCGACGCTGTTCCGCATCATCACCGGCGAACTCGCCTCCGAGACAGGCGGCGTGTCGATCCCCCGGAACATGCGCATAGGCCAGGTCGCGCAGGAAGCGCCGGGCACGCAGGACACGCTCCTGGAGATCGTGCTGCGGGCGGACGAGGAGCGCGTCGCCCTTCTCGCCGAAGCCGAGACCGCCACCGACCCGCACCGCATCGCGGAAGTCCACACCCGGCTCGCCGACATCGAGAGCCATTCGGCGGAAGCGCGCGCCAGCGCCATCCTCGACGGCCTCGGCTTCGACGCGGCTGCGCAGCAAAGGCCCGTCGCTTCCTTCTCCGGCGGCTGGCGCATGCGCGTCGCGCTCGCGGCGGTCCTCTTCTCGCGCCCCGACCTCCTGCTCCTCGACGAGCCGACGAACTATCTCGACCTCGAAGGCACGCTGTGGCTCGAGAACTTCGTATCGCGCTACCCCTACACCGTGATCGTGATCAGCCACGACCGCGACGTCCTCAACAACGCGGTCAATTCGATCATCCACCTCGATCAGCGGAAGCTCGTCTTCTACCGCGGCGACTACGACTCATTCGAGCGCCAGCGCGCCGAGAAGCTGGAGCTTCTGCAGAAGTCGATCACCAAGCAGGAAGCCGCGCGCAAGCACATGGAGGCCTTCGTCGAGCGCTTCCGCGCCAAGGCGTCCAAGGCCCGCCAGGCCCAGTCGCGCCTCAAGGCGCTGGAGAAGATGAAGCCGCTCCAGGCGATCGTCGAGGAGCACGTCGTGCCCTTCGTCTTCCCGGTGCCCGAGAAGGTCCTGGCGTCCCCCATCATCCGCATGGAGAACGTCTCTGTCGGCTACACGCCCGAGCGCTCGATCCTCAAGAACCTCAACCTTCGCATCGACGCCGACGACCGCATCGCGCTTCTCGGCGCCAACGGCAACGGCAAGTCGACCTTCGCCAAGCTCCTCGCCGAGCGCCTTCAGGCGCAGTCCGGCTCGATCACCCGGGCGCCGGGCCTCAAGATCGCGATGTTCGCCCAGCACCAGATCGACGACCTCCGGCCGAGCGAAACGGCCGTCCAGCATGTGCGCCGCTTCATGCCGGACGCGCCCGAGGCCAAGGTGCGCGCCCGCGTCGCGCAGATGGGCCTGCCGACGCAGAAGATGGACACGGTGGCCGATTCGCTCTCAGGGGGCGAGAAGGCGCGCCTTCTGATGGGTCTCGCCACCATCGACGCGCCCAACGTCCTGATCCTGGACGAGCCGACGAACCACCTCGATATCGAGGCGCGCGAGAGCCTCGTCCACGCGCTCAACGATTATTCCGGCGCCGTCATCCTCATCAGCCACGACCGCCACATGGTCGAGGCGACGATGGACCGGCTCTGGATCGTCGGCGACGGGACCGTATCGCGCTACGACGGCGACCTCGACGACTACAAGAAGCTGATCCTGTCGGGCGGCCGGGCGGGCGGCGGCAACCAGGGCGAGGCGGTCGTCGTGGTCGAATCCGCACCCGTCTCCAAGCTCGACCAGCGCCGCCTCGCCGCCGAGCGGCGCGAGCAGCTGAAGCCTTTGAAGAAGAAGATCTCCCAGCTCGAGATCCAGATCACGCGGCTGCAGAAGACGATCGTCGATCTCGACGAGAAGCTGGCCGACGGCGCGATCTACCTGCGCGAGCCGGCCAAGGCGTCCGAATGGGCCAAGCAACGCGCCGACGCCGCCAAGACCCTCGGGGCCTGCGAAGAGGACTGGCTCGCCCTCACGGAAGAGCACGACGCGGCGATGGCGGCGGAGTAGCGCCCCGGCTTTCGCTTCATCTTTCGCTCCGGCGCGAGGCCCTCGCGCCGGACTGCGCCGCGAAACAAGCGCGAAACCCTTTTAACCGTCTTGTGTCGCGCTGAGGAAACGGTGCGTTTCTAAACCGTCACCCGACACGCCCGCCGGCCGAAGCCGCGGGCCTCATTCGGGAGACGATCCATGCGATCCATCATCGCCGCCGCGGCCGCCCGCACCCCGCGCCAGCTCGGCCGCTTCTTCTCCGCCGTCACCCGCACCGCCGCCCGGTCCGGCCGCAGGGGCGCGCTCCGCGACGCGGAGGGCCTGAGCGACCATCTTCTCGGCGATCTCGGCCTGGCACCGCTCGCCCGTCCCCAGGACAGCCGCGCCCACCTGGGGTCCCGGCGGGCCCGCGCGCGGGTCGGCGCGGTTCACGAGATCGACTTCGCCTACTACGGCGCTCTGACGCAACGGAACGGCTGATCGGAGCCGCCCGCGCGCGATGCCTCGGGCGGCTCCCTTCGACTGGAGTGAAGATTTAATCAGTGTATAAAAGCAATCGGCGCCGTCGGGATCAGGGGGGTCCCCGGCGCCAACGGGCCGCCGGGATGTCGAACGAGTTTCTTTCCTTTCTTCCTGCCGCCGAACCGTCCGGCCCGCAGGCCCACGCCAATCCTTGGAAGCTGGCCGTCATCGACGACGACCAGGCCGTCCACGACGGCACGCGCTTCGCCCTCAAGAACTTCTCGCTGAACGGGCGACGGATGGAGCTTCTCGGCGCCCGCTCGGCCCGCGAAGGGCTCTGTCAACGGCGGAGCAACTTCAGGCCAGTGCGGCGGAGTAAAAGCAGGCCACGTTGCCGGGAAGTGCGCGACACAGGAACGGGCCCGATCGGGCCCGTTCCTGTGTCGCTGGGGATGTCTCGAGGATCAGGGTCTGATGAGCTCGCCC
>CANJKV010000258.1 GCA_947474855.1 Aurantimonadaceae bacterium
AAAACTTCGCGGGGTCGGTCTGTCGGTGCTTTTCCGCCGCCGCTTCCTCCCCGATGCTCGCCTATGCGCTGCATAGGCTCCGCTCGGCTCGTCGCTGCGACGAAAAATCCCTCGCCAGCCCTCCGCCCGGAGGTTCTGTTAGACGCTCTAAGGTGGCTTGGAGCGTCGGGTCGAACCCCACAACCTGCGGCCTCCTGCGCGAAGTGGCCGACGGAACGCCCAATGCGCGCGGCACGATTCCCAAGGGACTGGTCAACGAAGGCCCACCCGCGATCTTCGTAGAGGCGAGCCTAGCCTACGCCACGACCTTCGGCACAAGCTTCGTGCCGCCATCGACGATCACGGAAAACACGTGGTTCCGCCCCCGCGGCAAGATGGAATTCACACTCACGGGCGGCGGGTTGGCCTCGCCCAGATCGAACACGTGCCCCGGAGTTGCGTAATGCTTCCATTCCGCATCAAGACCGTTCTTGGACGGTTCGCGCGCGATCACCGCGGCAACTTCGCGACAATATTCGCCGCCTCGCTGATCCCGCTGCTCGGCATAGCGGGCTTGGCGACCGATTTCGGAAAATCGAGCCTCGTCAAGCGGCGCATGGACGTTGCCATCGACGCGGCCAGCCTCGCCGCCCTCAACAAGACGGTGCAGCTTCTCAACGAGGGCAAAACCTCGGACGCGGTGGCCATCTCGGCGGGCGAGGACGAGGGGCGGCGATACCTCATCGCTCAGGCTGCGGCGATCATCGATGGAAGCGTTCAAACCCCAACCGTCAAGATCACGCAGCAAGGATCGACCCTGACAAGCACCGTTTCCTACGATGCCAGCGTGCCCACGGTCTTCTCGCAATTCTTCGGCAAGTCGAGCTTCGAGGTCGACGGGCATTCGGCGGCATCGGTAACGCTTCCGCCCTTCTACGACATCCACGTTCTCGTCGACATCTCGGCCTCCATGGGTATCGGCGCGACCGAGACCGACCAGCAGATTCTCTACGATATGAAAGTGAAAGTGAACGGCAAGCAACAGAAGAACAACTGCACCTTCGCCTGCCATATCATGCAGCCAGGCTATAAGGAGACCACCTACACATCGGGCCGCTCGGCGGGCGCGACCATGCGTATCGACATCGTCCGCTCTGCCCTTCTTCAGGTCGCCCAGCGGCTCCTCACGGATCCTTCCAAACGCTATCGCTTAGCCATTCACACCCTGCATACTAAGACGGCAACGTTGATCCCTCTGTCCAATGACCTAGCGATGGTCAAAGCGGCCATCAATTCCGGGGTGCAACTTGCGCCCGCTTATGGCGGCACCAATTTCCACGTCGCCTTGCGAAACATGGACAAGACGATCGCGACGCCCGGCGATGGCGTCACGCAGGACCGGGCGAAGTCCGCGATCATCTTCATGACGGATGGCGTCGAGGATACGCAGACCGAGCAGCCTGGCAGCACAGCGATCACCTGGGACCCGACCTTTGTCTACTTCTCGCCCTCCGCCAGCGACTGGGGTGGCCTGATCCAACCGCTTAATCCGCAGCTGTGCGCGCCGATCAAGCAGCGCGGGATCCGGATGATCGCGATGAACACCAAGTACATCGCCCCGGCTCAGGACGGCAATGCGAAGTTCGTTGCCATCCGTAACTGGATGCACCTTAACATAAGCCGCAACATGCAGAGCTGCGTCAGCAGCTCCACCGACTACTACGACGCCTCCAGCCCCAGCGATATCCAGCGGGCAACGAACGAGATCCTGAACTCGATTTCCAAGCCCATCGCCCTGACGCAGTAGCGGCGCCTCGTCACCCGCCGCCGCCGGGATAGTTGGGGCTCTCGCGGGTGATGGTCACGTCGTGGGCGTGGCTTTCGCGCAGGCCCGCGTTCGAGATGCGCACGAAGGTGGCGTTGCGGCGGAAGTCCTCCAGCGTCGGGGCGCCGGTGTAGCCCATGGCGGCGCGCAGGCCCCCGGCGAGCTGGTGGAGCACGGCCGAGACCGAGCCCTTGTAGGCGACCTGCCCCTCGATGCCCTCGGGGACGAGCTTCAGCGTGTCGCGCACCTCGGCCTGGAAGTAGCGGTCGGCCGAACCCCGCGCCATGGCGCCGACAGAGCCCATGCCGCGATAGGCTTTGAAGGAGCGGCCCTGGTGGAGGTAGACCTCGCCGGGGCTTTCCTCGGTGCCGGCCAGCAGCGAGCCGACCATGGCGGCGGAGGCGCCGGCGGCGAGCGCCTTGGCGAGATCGCCGGAGAATTTGATGCCGCCGTCGGCGATCACCGGGATGCCGGCCTTGTCGGCCTCGGCGACCGCGTCCATGACCGCCGAGAGCTGCGGCACGCCGACGCCCGCGACGATGCGGGTCGTGCAGATCGAGCCCGGCCCTATGCCGACCTTGATGCCGTCGGCGCCCGCGTCGATCAGCGCCTTCGTGCCCGCCGACGTCGCGACGTTGCCGGCGATGACCTGCACCTCGTTGGAGATGCGCTTCACCCGGGTCACGGCGTCGAGGACGCGCTGCGAATGGCCGTGGGCGGTGTCGACCACGACGAGGTCGACGCCCGCGTCGATCAGGCGCTCGGCGCGTTCGATGCCGTCCGCTCCGACGCTGGTCGCGGCCGCGGCGAGCAGGCGCCCGGCAGCGTCCTTGGCGGCGTTCGGGTTCAGCTGCGACTTTTCGATATCCTTGACGGTGATCAGGCCGATGCAGTGCCCGTCCTTGTCGACCACGAGGAGCTTCTCGATCCGATGCTTGTGGAGGAGGCGCTTCGCCTCCTCCTGGTCGACGGTCTCGCGCACCGTGATCAGGTTCTCGCGCGTCATCAGCTCGAAGATCTTCTGCCGGTCGTCGGAGGCGAAGCGCACGTCGCGGTTGGTCAGGATGCCGACGAGGCGGCCCTTGGAATGGCCGCCCTTGCCGGCGTTCTCGACGACGGGGATGCCGGAGATGCGGTGGATCGCCATCAGGGCGCGGGCATCGCCCAGCGTCGCGTCCGGACCGATGGTGACGGGGTTCACCACCATGCCGGACTCGAACTTCTTCACCTGCCGCACTTCTTCCGCCTGTTGCTCGGGCGACAGGTTGCGGTGGATGACGCCGATGCCGCCGGCCTGGGCCATGGCGATGGCGAGGCGCGACTCGGTCACCGTGTCCATGGCGGCCGAGATGATCGGCAGGTTGAGCTTCAGGGTCCGGGTGATCGCGGTGCGGATGTCGACCTCGCCCGGCATCACCTCCGAATGTCCCGGCTGAAGCAGCACGTCGTCGAAGGTCAGCGCGGTCGCGCCGGTGGCGGTTTCGATGATCCGGGCCATTGCCAGTCCCTTACGCAGTCAGCCGAAGAAGGATGGCAAGGGCTGGTAGCATGGCGCCTCGGGGATGGGAAGGCGCCGGACGGCGCCTTCCACCGCATCGCAGCACGGGGGCGGGCTCAGCCCTCCTCGACCGCGAACTGGTAGCTCGCCGGCACGTAGCGGAAGGCGTCGCCTACAGCTTCCACGAAACCGATCGCCGGGAAGGGCAGATGGTAGCCCATCACGGCGATGCGCTCCGACGCCAGCATGGCGGCGAGACGGCGGCGCGTTTCGGCCGCGGCCTGCTTGTCCATGTCGAAGCGCACGTGCCAGTCCGGCCGCTGGAACGAGATCACGAAGTGGCTGAACGTGTCCGCCGCCATCAGGACGCGGTTCTCGCCCGAACCGAGCTCAAAGGCCAGCATGCCGGGCGTGTGGCCGAAGGCGGCCCGCGCCACCATGCCGGACACGATCTCGTCGCCGTCCTTCAGGAAGGTGATCCGCTCGCGCAGCGGCACGACCATGGCCTCCACCGCCTTGGCGTTGCCGGCCGCAGGCCCGTTCTTCGCGGCGTCCGAGGTCCAGAAGTCCCATTCCGCCTGTCCCGCGACGACGCGCGCGTTCGGGAAAGCGGGCTGGCCTTCGGCCGTCATCAACCCGTTGATGTGGTCGCCGTGGAAGTGCGTCAGCGCCACGATCGTGATGTCCTCGGGCGCGAAGCCGGCACCGGCCATGCGGTTGGCGAGGAGGCCCTGCCCGTTGTCGAGCCCGGACGGGCCGAAGCCGGTGTCGACGAGGATGCGCTCCTCGCCGGCTTCCACGATCACGGGGTTGAAGAAGTTGGCGAAGCGGCTCGGCGGCAGGAGGTTGGCGCGCATCAGCTCGGCGACGCTTTCCGCGCTCTGGTCCTCGCCGAAGGTCGGATGCGGCCCCTCGCCCGGCCGGATGCCGTCGAGAACGGTGACGAGCGCCACGTCGCCGACCACCGTGCGGCGCCAGCCCGGCGCGAAGGGAAGAATGTCCTCGCCGCCGCCGGCCATCGCGCTTTCCTCCTCGGTGGGGGCGGTCGGATCCGCCTGCTGGGCTTCCTGCGCGCCCGCGCCGCTCATCGCGGCGGCGGACAAGGCCATGCCGCCCGCCGCAGCCTTCAGCGCTTGGCGCCGGCTCATTGTCGGCTTCAACACATCACGTCTCCCGAATCCTCGTTCATCGCGCGGGAAAAGCAGGGCGCGAAGCGTCGGGGGCAAGGCCGATCACCCCTCCTTGTTCGGCGCGGCTTTGGAAACAGTTCGTAACGCGAAGCGGCGTTCCCGCTCGCTTGCCGATCTGGCATGGAACCCGCACCCGCCGCAGCGGCTTCCCGCCCTGCTTGCCCAGGGGCCGCCCGTCTCGTGAAACGCACCGTTCCGCTCGTCCTCGCCGTCGCCCTGTTCATGGAGAACATGGACTCGACGGTGATCGCGACCTCCCTCGCAACGATCGCGCACGACATCGGCACGAGTCCCATCGCGTTGAAGCTGGCGCTGACCAGCTATTACGTGTCCCTCGCCATCTTCATCCCGATCTCCGGCCGGATGGCCGACCGCCTCGGCGCCAAGCTCGTGTTCCAGGGCGCGATCGCCGTGTTCATGCTCGGCTCGCTCGCCTGCGCCTTCGCGGACTCGCTGGAATCCTTCGTGCTTGCCCGCTTCCTGCAGGGCATGGGCGGGGCGATGATGACGCCGGTCGGACGGCTTCTTCTCGTGCGCGCCTCGTCGAAGTCCGACCTCGTCGGCGCCATGACCTGGTTCTCGATCCCCGCCATGATCGGCCCGCTCGTCGGCCCGCCGATCGGCGGCGCCATCGCGACCTATGCCGACTGGCGCTGGATCTTCCTGATCAACCTGCCGATCGGCGCGGTCGGCATCCTCCTCGCCCGCCGCTTCCTGCCGCACATCGATCCCATCCGGGGCGTTTCCTTCGACTGGCCGGGCTTCGCCCTGTCGGGCCTTGCCTGCGCCGGCCTCGTCTTCGGCCTGTCGGTGGTCTCGCTGCCGGCCCTGCCGCCGATCATGGGGGCGGGACTCGCCGCGCTGGGCCTCGTCTTCGCCGCCCTCTACGTTCGCCACGCGCGGCGCACGAGAACGCCCGTTCTCGACCTCGGCCTCCTCGCCGCCGCCCCTTCGCTGCGCGCATCGGTGATCGGCGGCGCGCTGTTCCGCATCGGCACGGGCGCGCAGCCCTTTCTCCTGCCCTTGATGCTCCAGCTCGGCTTCGGCTTCACCCCGCTCCAGTCCGGCCTCGTCACGGCCTCGACGGTGGGCGGGGCCATGGCGATGAAGTTCCTGGCCAAGCCGATGCTGAGGCGCTTCGGCTTTCGCGGCGCGCTCGTCTACACCTCGGTCATCGGCGGCGTGTCGCTCGCGGCGATCGGCCTCTACCGGCCCGAATGGACGGTGCCCGCGCTGATGCTGCTGCTTCTCGTCGGCGGCTTCTTCCGCTCGCTGTTCTTCACCGGCGTCAACGCCTTCGCCTTCGCCGACGTGCCGGGATCAAAGGCGGGCGACGCGACGGCGATGCTCGCGGCCTTTCAGCAGGTGTCGATCGCGATGGGCGTGGCGCTCGCCGGCGGCATCCTGGAGGCGGGCATCGTCATCGGCGGAACGGGCGAGGCGGCGCTCATCGACTTCACGATCGCCTTCGCGGTCGCCGGCCTCGTGACCTGCTCGGCCCTCTTGGCCTTCCTCCGGCTCCCCGCCACCGCCGGCGCCGAACTCTCCGGCCACCGCGCGCCGGCGGAGTGAAGCGCAGAACCGGTCACCCCTGCCGCGATCCTCGCGAAACAGGGATCAAACGATCCCGCGCCTTCGCACGTTCCCGGACCGGCGTCGGATAGGAAGCGACCGACCAGTCTCGATCGTCACGGCTGGCCGAAGTCCGCCTGCGCGTCGTTCTCATCCTCGCCCGGCCCCTCGTCCCGGCGCCCCTTGAACCCCTTGGCGAGGAGGTAGAGCTCGACCGAGCCGTCGCGCGAGGCGGGAGGCTTCACGTGGTGGACGGCGGCGAAATGGCGCTTGAGCTGGGCGAGGAGTTCACCTTCGGTGCCGCCCTGGAAGGTCTTGCACAGGAAGTGACCGCCCGGCTTCAGCACCGAGATCGCGAAATCCGCGGCCACCTCGCAAAGGTGCATGGTGCGCAGGTGGTCGGTGCGGCGGTGGCCGGTGGTGGGCGCGGCCATGTCGGACAGGACGAGGTCCGGCGGCCCGCCCAGCGCTTCGATCAGGGCGTCCGGCGCCTTCTCGTCGAGAAAGTCCATGAGAAGGATCGTCGAACCGGGGATAGGGTCGACGGGAAGATAGTCGATGCCGACGACGCGCACCTGGTCGTCAGGCGACCCGACGCGCTCCACCGCCACCTGGCACCATCCGCCGGGCGCCGCGCCGAGGTCGACGACCCGCGCGCCCTTCTTCAAGAGGTTGTATCGGTCGTCGATCTCGATCAGCTTGTAGGCCGCGCGCGAGCGCCAGCCCTCCGCCTTGGCGCGGCGCACGTAGGGGTCGTTCAGCTGGCGCTGCAGCCAGGCGCGCGAGGAGGCCTTGAGGCCGCGCTTCTTCTTGACGTTGACGGTGAGGCCGCGGTCGCCGCTGGCCTTTCCGCCGGTTCCGCGTCCGGTGCTCATGCGTTCGTTCCATATCCCTTGTCGGCGCCGTTGCCGCCGCGCCGCCACACGCCGTCGGCGACCATCATCTCGGTGAGCAGGCCCTCGCGGAGCCCCCGGTCGGCGACGCGAAGCGCCCTGGCCGGCCAGACGCGGCGGATCGCCTGGAGGATGGCGCAGCCCGCCAGCACCAGATCGGCTCGATCCGAGCCGATGCAAGGATTGGCGACGCGCTCCTCGAAGCTCCAGCCGGCGATGGTGGCCACGAGCGAGTCGGCCTCGGCGCTGGTCAGCCAGAGCCCGTCCACCTGCCGCCTGTCGTAGCGCTCCAGGCCGAGATGGACGCCGGCCAGCGTCGTCACCGTGCCCGAGGTGCC
>CANJKV010000259.1 GCA_947474855.1 Aurantimonadaceae bacterium
GCGGGCGGCGAAGGAGATCCAGATCGAGTCCTTGCCCGTCGTCGGCGTCGCCGCCGACGACCAGTCCACGATCGCGTAGCGATCGAAGGATGCCGTCATTACCGTCCTCGTCAGGGCGCCAGCTCCGGCACGCGGCCGGAACGGTGGGAAGGGCCGGTCGCGGCGTTGCGCGCCCGTCTGGTCGGGATACGCTGCCCCCCGTTTGCGGTCAAATCCCGGCGGCAAGCTTAGCCGTGCAGCTTCAGCGCCGGTCCCTTCGTGGGCGACAGCCAGTCGGCGAGGATCGCGACGGAGCCGCGCATCGGCCCGAGCACCGCCCACTGGTGCTGGCGCTGGAGCGCATCGTAGGCGGCGGCAGCGAAGTGGCCGTCGACCAGGATGTCGTCGCGCCGGCGGCGGCCGATCAGGCCCACCGAGCCGGCCCGACCGAGCGAAACGAGGCTGCCCTTGTTGTTGAAGCGGAAGGGCGGCGCCTCGCGCCCCTCCAGCATCGCCGGCAGGTTCTGCGCGAGGTAGGCGGCCTGCTGGCTGGCGCACTGGGCCGTCGGCGGCAGCGGCGCCTTCGCGCCCTCGGGTGTCAGGGTCGCCGCGTCGCCGAGAACGAAGACGCGCGGATCGACGCTGGAGCGCAGGCGCTCGTCCACGAGGATGCGGCCGCGCTTGTCGAGCTCGAAGTCGGCGAGCCGTTCGAGCACGGGATGGCCGACGAGCCCGCCGGCCCAGACGGCGATGTCGGCGGCGTGAACCGTGCCGTCCGTCGTGGTGAGGTCGCGCTCGCCGACGTCGGAAACGCTCGCCCCGGTCCGCACGGTGATGTCGAGGCTCGCAAGGCGCTCCGCTACGGCCTGGCGGAGCTCGGGCGCCGAGCCCGGCATCAGCTCGTCCGCGCCTTCCAGGATGGTGATCCGCAGGTGGCGGCCGGCCTTGTGGCGCTCGTGCGGCTCGTAGAAGGCGCGCTCGGCGAGGCGCAGGTGCGCGGCGAGCTCGGTCCCCGTGGCGCCCGAGCCGACGATGACGATGGCGGCGGGCACTTCGGTCGTGCGCGCCCCGATCATGGCGGCGATGAAGCGCTCGCGGAAGTCCTCGGCATCCTGGCGCGAATCGAGCCGCACGGCGTGCTCGGCGACGCCCGGTATGCCGAAATCGGTGGTCACGCCGCCCAGGGCGACCACGCAGGCATCGAAGCCGAGGTCGCGCGGAGCCGCCTGACGGCCGGCCGGACCCGGCGCCGGCGGGGCGACGCGCACGCGCCGCGCGCCGCGGTCGATCGCTTCGACCCGCCCCTGCTCGAAGCGGAAGCCGCGGAAGTCGCCGAGGACGTAGAAGCTGATCTCGGCGAGGCTCGAATTCACCGTACCGGCGGCGAACTCGTGGAGGCGCGGCTTCCACAGGTGCGAGCTGACCTGATCGACCAGCGTCACGTCGAAGCGGCCACCGGGTGCGAGCGCCGAGACGAGTTCGAGGCCGCCCGAGCCGCCGCCGAGAACCAGGATGCGCTTGCGCTCGCTGTCCGCCACGACCCGGCCCCTCAGTTCACGGCCTGGAGGAGGTTCGGAAACAGCCCGACCAGACCGACGAAGATGAGGTAGAGGGCGACGACGATGTTCAGGAGCCGCGGCATCACCAGGATCAGGATGCCGGCGATCAGGGCGACGATGGGCTGGATGACGATGACGTCCACGGATGGATCCCTTGTTTCTCGCAGCTCGGGCACTCCCGCAGTCCGGGCGGTGCCGCCCGCGCGCAGCCGTCGCCTGGTTGCGCAGCCATCTACGGCAGCATGGCCGCGCGCCAAGCGAGAGGGGATCGGGAGCCGCCGAAATCTTTGCTGTTCCCCGCGCCATCTTCCTGTAATTCACGGCGCCAAGGACGGCGACGAGCGCGAAGGAGACCCCATGGCCGCGGCAGTGAGGATCGATGGCAAGGCGGCCGCGGCCGCGGTTCTCGGGCGGGTCGCCGAGGAGGCCGCGCGGCTCGTGGCCGAGGCGGGCGTCGTGCCGGGTTTGGCTGTGGTGATCGTCGGCGAGGATCCGGCGAGCCAGGTCTACGTCGCCTCAAAGGCCAAGCGCGCCGAGGAATGCGGCTTCCGCTCCTTCCGCCACGCCCTTCCCGCCGAAACCAGCGAGGCGGATCTCCTGGCGCTGGTGGCCCGGCTCAACGCCGACCCGGCCGTCCACGGCATCCTCGTCCAGCTGCCGCTGCCCCGCCACATCTCCGACGCGGCGGTGATCCGGGCGATCGATCCGGACAAGGACGTCGACGGCTTCCATCCGGTGAATGTCGGGCGCCTCGCCGCCGGCCAGACGGCCGAGGCCTTCGTGCCCTGCACGCCGGCGGGCGCGATGATCATGGTGCGCGACATCCTCGGGTCCGACCTGTCGGGCCTGGAAGCGGTGGTGGTCGGGCGCTCCAACATCGTCGGCAAGCCGATGGCGCAGCTCCTGCTCGCCGCCAACGCGACGGTCACGATAGCCCATTCGCGCACGAAGGACCTTCCGGCCGTGTGCCGGCGCGCCGACGTGCTGGTGGCGGCGGTCGGGCGACCGGAGATGATCCGCGGCGACTGGATCAAGCCGGGCGCCGTCGTGATCGACGTCGGCATCAACCGCCTGCCGCCGGAAGCCGGCGCGAGCAAGGGCCGGCTCGTCGGCGACGTCGCATTCGACGAGGCGATGACGGTGGCGCGGGCCGTCACGCCGGTGCCGGGCGGCGTCGGGCTGATGACGGTGGCGCTCCTGATGGGGAACACGCTGCGCTCGGCCGCGCGCGCCGCCGGCCGCGAGCCGCCGGCTTTCTGACGCGGCCGCCCGCCCCCGGTCAGGCGGCGGCGCGGCACTCCACGGTGACGTGGGCGAGCTCGTGAACGGGTGCCAGACGCGCCCGCACCGCCTCGCAGTCGAGGCCGGGCCCGGCGACGACGCTGACGATCGCCGCGTGCGCTTCCGGACCGACGCGCCAGACGTGGAGGTCGCACACCCTCGCGTCGCCCGGCGCCTCGACGCTTTCGCGGATCTCGCCGACGAGGGTGGGATCGGTCCGGTCGAGGAGGACGCCCGCCGTGTCCTTCAGGAGCACGACCGACCAGCGCACGATCACCAGGGCGCCGACGATGCCCATCACCGGATCGAGCCAGACCCAGCCGGCGAAACGCCCGGCGAGAAGCGCGGCGATGGCGAAGACGGAGGTCAGCGCGTCGGCGAGGACGTGCATGTAGGCGGCCCGCAGGTTGTTGTCGCCGCCGCCGCGAGCGTGGTCGTGATGGTTGTGATCATGGTCGTGTCCATGATCATGATGGTGATGGGCGTGGCCGTGGCCGTGGCCGTGGCCGTGGCCGTGCCCATGATCGTGGCCGTGGCCGTGGCCGAGCAGGACGGCGCTCGCGAGGTTCACGGCGAGGCCGATCACCGCGACCACGATCGCCTCGTCGAAGGCGACGCCGACGGGATCGAGAAGGCGCTGGAGCGACTCCACGCCGATGCCGAGCGCAACGAGTCCGAGGATCACGGCGGACGCGAAGCCGGCGAGGTCGCCGACCTTGCCGGTCCCGAAGGAATAGCGCGGGTCGCCCGTATGGCGGCGCGCATAGGCGTAGGCGAAGGCCGCGATGCCGAGCGCCCCGGCATGGGTGCCCATGTGGAAGCCGTCGGCGAGGAGCGCCATCGATCCCGTGGCGTAGCCCGCCACGATCTCGGCCACCATCATCACCGCGGTGAGCGCGACGACGAGCAGCGTGCGGCGCGCGTTCCGGTCGTGCCCGCGGCCGAGGAAGTCGTGGCTGTGGGCGAAGCGCTCGGGCGACGGGAGCGAGGCGTGGTCGGTCATGGGCGTCAGCGTCCGTAGCGCTTGATGAGGGTGGCGATCTCGTCCGCGCCGGCGCGGCGCTCGGCGTCGGTGAGGCCGGGGCGCGCGACGTGCTCGAAGAGATGCTCCTCGAGAATCTCTTCCATGAGCCCGGCCACCGCCCCGCGGACCGCGGCCACGAGGTGCAGCGTCTCGGCGCAGGGTGCCTCGGCCTCCAGGCTCCGCTCGACGGCGGCCACCTGCCCGGCGATGCGCCGAACGCGGGCGAGAAGCTTGTCGCGATCCTGGTGGGTGTGAGCCATAGGATACCCCCCTACCCTATCTTCGCAGTCAAGGAAAGAAGCGCTCCCCTCGCCGGCGGGCCGAAAAAGGGAGCGGAGCGATGTTTGCGCGCGGCTCGGCGGCGTCAGCCGGCCTCGCCGGTGCCCGGCTCGCCCGTCGGCGCGGCGGCCTTGGGGCCGCCCTTGGCGACGCCGACCATGGCGGGGCGCAGCACGCGGTCGCCGATCGCGTAGCCGGCCTGGACGACCTGGACCACGGTGTTGTTGGGCACGTTCGGGTTCGGCACCTCGAACATGGCCTGATGGAAGTTCGGGTCGAAACGCTGGCCTTCCGGCTCCAGCTTCTTCACGCCGTGCTTCTCCATGGAGGCGAGGAGGCTGCGCTCGGTCATCTCGACGCCGTCGAGGAGCGCGTTGAGCCCGCCCTCGCCGTGCTCCTTGGCCTCGGCGGGCACCGCCTCGATGGCGCGGCGCAGGTTGTCGGCGACTGCCAGCATCTCGCGCGCGAAGCCGGTGACGCCGTAGGTGCGCGCGTCCTTGATCTCGCGCTCGGTGCGCCGGCGCAGGTTCTCCATGTCCGCGGCGAGCCGCAGGAGCCTGTCCTTGACGTCGGCGTTCTCGGCTTCGAGGGCCGCGATGCGCTCGGCATCGCCGCCCGCGCTCGCCGCGGCTTCGTCCGGCGCGTTCGCCGCGAAGCCCGAAGGCGCCGCGCCCGTGCCCGCGTCCGTCTCCTTCGCGGCCGCGCCCGCCGCCGTGTCCAGATCCTCGCCGCGCCCGTTCGTGTCGCTCGTCATGAAACCCTTCGATCCCTTGGAACGGCGGCCGTCCTCGGCGTCGCCCGGGTCCTGCCGCATCGCCGCGGTCGGACCGGACCCGACGCCGCGGCCCGCCTCGATGTCTCGCATCGCGCCGGATATCGAGGGGGACGTCCTCGAAATCAAGCCTTTCTGGCGGCGGCGCCCTTGGACAGGATGCGAGAAACGATGCGCGCCGTATAATCCACCATGGGCACGATGCGCCGATAGTTCAGCCGCGTCGGACCGATGACGCCCAGAGCGCCGATGACGCTCGACCCGCCAGCTGCGTAGGGAGCGACGACCAGCGAGGAGCCGGAGAGCGAGAAGAGCTTGTTCTCCGAGCCGATGAAGATCCGCACCCCGTTGCCCGTTTCGGCGAGGTCGAGGAGCTCGACGATGCCGTTCTTGGTCTCGAGGTCGTCGAACAGGAGGCGCAGGCGCTCCAGGTCCTCGGCGGCGGTGACGTTCTCGAGAAGGTTCGCGCGTCCCCGCACGATGAGCCGCGGCGGCTGGCCGGCGGCCGCGCCCGACCAGACCGCGAGCCCCTGCGTCACCAGCTCGCGCGAGAGCGCGTCGAGCGCGTCCGCGGTTTCCTGGTGGAGGGCGCGCACCTTGGCCTTGGCCTCGCTCAGCGTCGCGCCGGTGCCGTGGGCGTTGAGGAAGTTCGCGGCCTGCGTGAGCTGCGAGGCGGTGACGCCGGCCGGCAGGTCGATGACGCGGTTCTCGACCTCGTCGTTGGCTCCGACGAGGACGGCGAGCGCCTTGGTCGATTCCAGGCGGATGAACTCGATGTGCTTGAGCCGAAGGTCGGATTTGGAGGTGACGACGATCCCCGCCCCGCGCGACAGGCCGGACAGGAGCTGCGAGGCCTCGGTCAGTAGGTTCTCGAAGGGACGGCCGTCCCCGGCGACCCGCACCTTCTCCTCGATCGCCTCGCGCTCCGAATGGCCGAGGTCGCCGACTTCGAGGAAGGCGTCGACGAAGAAGCGCAGGCCCAGCTCGGTCGGCATGCGCCCGGCGCTGACATGCGGCGAATAGATGAGGCCGAGCATCTCGAGGTCCGACATGACGTTGCGGACCGAGGCCGGCGAGAGCTGGGTGGACAAGAGGCGCGACAGCATGCGCGAGCCCACCGGCTCGCCGCTGTCGAGGTAGCTTTCGACCACGAGCCGGAAGATCTCGCGCGATCGCTCGTCGAGAAGGGCCGGCGGGTCTCGCTTGAAAGGTCGAAGGTCGTTCACGGCCGTTTGTCGCACATTCCGTTGCCGGACGATTCTGACGCAAACTATAGGAAGCGCAAGCATTTGCGCCAAGCGTCGGATCGCCGCCGGCACAATTCCTTTGCGCGTGCGCGGTGCCGGGGCTAGAAGCCGGTCAAGCCATCGATCCGGAGCCCGATCCTTCATGCGCCCATCCAAGCGCCCGAGCGACGCCATGCGCGAGGTGTCCCTCACCCGCGGCGTATCCCGCCACGCGGAGGGCTCGTGCCTCGTCAAGTTCGGCGACACGCACGTCCTGTGCACGGCGAGCCTCGAGGAGCGCGTGCCCGGCTGGCTGAAGGGCTCCGGCAAGGGCTGGGTCACGGCCGAGTACGGCATGCTGCCGCGCGCCACGCACGAACGCATGCGCCGCGAGGCGGCGAGCGGCAAGCAGTCCGGCCGCACCCAGGAGATCCAGCGCCTGGTGGGTCGTTCGCTCCGCGCCGTGATCGACCTCCAGGCGCTCGGCGAGCGGCAGATCACGGTGGATTGCGACGTGGTCCAGGCCGACGGCGGCACGCGCACGGCGGCGATCACTGGCGGCTTCGTCGCGCTGGCCGACTGCCTCGCCTGGATGGAAGGGCGCGGCATGATCTCGCGCCAAAAGGTGATCCGCGACCACGTCGCCGCGATCTCCTGCGGCATCCACGCCGGGACGCCCGTCCTCGACCTCGACTATGTCGAGGATTCGGCCGCCGAGACCGACGCGAACTTCGTGATGACGGGTGCGGGCGGCATCGTCGAGATCCAGGGCACGGCGGAAGGCGCCCCCTTCAGCCAGGACGAGCTTCTGGCGCTGATGGCGCTCGCCAGGAAGGGCATCGGCGAGCTGGTCGAGCACCAGAAGCGGGTGCTGAGCGAGGCCGCCGCGTGACGCTCCGCCTCGACAAGTCAGTCCCCCTCCTCGTCGCCAGCCACAACGAGGGCAAGATCTGGGAGATCGAGGAGCTCCTCGCGCCCTTCGGCTTCAACGTCACCTCGGCCAAGGCCAAGGGCCTGATCGACCCCGAGGAGACCGGCACGACCTTCGAGGAGAACGCCGCGATCAA
>CANJKV010000260.1 GCA_947474855.1 Aurantimonadaceae bacterium
AGCGCGGCCAGGTGAGCTTCTGGGCGCGCTGCACCTCGTAGATCGCCTCGCGGCCCTTGGCCGTCAGCTTGAAGGCTTCCTGGCTGAAGGGGCTGAAGCCGAGAATGGCGATGCTCGCCTTGCCGCCGCCCGGCGCGGGCATGCGCGCGCGCAACGCCGCGGCGGTGTGGCCGGACACGTCCGGCAGCTCCATCCGCTCGGGCGCATCGAGGCCGGCGATCGGCGCGGTGACGAGCTGGTGGCCGACGGCGAAGTTCGCCCGGGCGGTCGGCACCGCGGCCGGCGCGAGGGCGGTCACGGTGTTGCCGGGATCGATCCAGCCGCGCCGGTCGAGCCGGGTCGCCGCGCGCTCCGCCGCCTCGCGAAAGGCGGGAACGCGGATGTCGAAGGGCAGCGGGCGCAGGTCGGCGACGAGGCGCGACAGGTCGTCCTCGGCCGCGAAGCGGGCGAGCGCGATGCGCGCGGCGAGCCGGTCGCGGGCGGGACCCTCGGCAAGGGCCGCCCGGCGCCGCTCGGCATCGTCGAGGGCGCCCTGGTCCGCCTGATGGGCAGCGACGGCTTCCTGCGCCTCGGCGCGAGCCTGCGGATCGGCGATAAGCGCGATCGCCGCGTCGGCGCGGCCGAGATCGCCGAGCTCGGCGAAGGCGCGGGCGATCCGGACGCGCTCAGCGCCCGCATCGGCGGTCCCGAGGATCCCCAACGCCTCGTCGAGCCGGGCAAGGGCGGCGCCCTGCTCCGCCCGGCCGAGCGCGCCGGCCAGGGCCACGAGGGCGCTCGCCCGCGTCCCGGGTCCCGCGATCGCGTCGATCGCCGCGCGGGCCTCGTCCGGCGCGCCGGCCTCGACGCGGGCCTGGGCGATGGCTTCCAGCGCGCGGTCGCGATCCTCGGAGATCGTCAGGCGGTCTGCGATGGCCTGCGCGTCCTGGATCCGGCCGCTGCGGGCGAGCGCGCGCGCCAGGCCGCTTTCCGCGAAGGAACGATCGTCGGGGCGGCTGGCCTCGGGCAGGAGCGCCCGCGCCTCCTCGATGCGGCCCGCATCGGCCAAGCGCTTGGCGAGGCGCGAGAAGCCCCGCGAACGGGCCTCCGGCGCGGTGATCGCGGCGGCGCGCGCTTTGGCGACCTCGAAGGCGTCGCCGGCCGCGAGGCGGTCGACGATCCGCGCGGCAGTATCGCCGTTCTCGGCGGGCGAGACGGCGATCCTTTCCAGAACGTCGAGCGCGGCCCGGCGATACCCGTTCTCGCGCAGCTTGTCGGACACGGCGATCTCGGCGTCGGCCCGCGCCTTGTCGCGGATGATCAGCGCGGCGATCTCGCCGGCCCGGAGCGGATGACCGGCCTCGATCAGCCGGTCGACGAGGCGGCGCAGCGCTTCGTCCTGGGGCTTGTTGCGGCCGAAGGACTTGGCGGCCTCCAGGCCGAGCGGCTCGTTGCCGGCGGCGAGCGCGGCGTCGAGAATGTCGCCGAGACGCGCGTCGCGCGCCTTCTCGTCGCGGTCCATGGCCTGGACGGCGGTCAGCGCCTCTCGCAGCCGCCCCGACGCCAGGGCCTCGCGGGCGCGGTTGTCGAGCTCGGCGGTCTCGGGCAGCGCGTCCTCGCCGGGCTCGCCGGTCCCGCCGGCGCGCAGCGCGAGCCTCGCGAGATCCTGGTAGAGGCCGGCGCGGGCGGCCGCCGTGTCCATGAGGTCGCTCGCCTTCGCCGCCGCGGCGGGCACGCGGCCGGGCGCGGCGGCGGAAAGAACCGCACCGCGCAGCGCACCGTTGCGGGTCGGATCGCGCTCGATCGCCTGCGCCTCGTCGATGGCCCGCTCGGCGAGGCGCTCGGCCTCCTCGGTTTCGCCCAGAGCCGCGTGGGCGCGGGCGAGAGCGGCCCAGGCCGCGGAGCGGTAGGCGGGATCGGACAGGCTCCCGGCCGTGGCCTTGATCTCGACGTCGAGGCCGGTGGCGCCGGCGCTCAGGCTCGGCAGCAGCACGTCGACGAGGGACAAGCGCAGAACGTCCGGCGTCAGGCCCTCGCGCCCGAGCCGCGTCAGCGCGTCTCGGGCGGCCTGGGAGCCGACCTCCGGCGAGGCGAAGCCGGCCAGGATGTCGATCGCTTCGATGGAGCCGCGCAGGAGCCGCGCCCGCTCCTGCGGATCGCGCGCCGCGTCGACCGCCGACGCGTTGGCCTCGACGATCGACGTCGCGGCGACGAGTTCGTCGTCGAAGCTCGCGAGTGCCGGAGCGGCGAGCGCGAGACCCGCGGCGAGGCAGGCGAGGCGAAGAAGAAGAAACGGCGGGCGCAGCGCGGGCATCGGTCGGATCCTGTCGCGTTGGCGGGGTCCCGGCGGCCCGAACGGGCCGGCCGGTCGATTGCGGCTCGGCGTCACGCCGCCGCGCGTGCGCAGCGACCCGTCCCGGTCGTTGCCGCGCGGCGCGAGACGGACCCGTGGGGCCGGGTCATGCGCGGGCCGGGCTCAGTCGGCCCGGAGCCGGTCCGAGGTTCCCCTGATGCCCTCCGACCGGTCGGCGGCCGCGACGGTGGTCGGCCGCAGCACCGAGTGCACCACGCGGCCGAGGGTGGAGTCGGTGAAGAGATCGAAGGTCACTTCCACCGGCTGGCCGACCATCGAGGAGGACAGGGAGCGCTCGGGATCGAGCACCACGGTCGAGGGGTCGCGCGGCAGCGTCTCGTCGCCCCCCTGCCCCGGCCGCCACAGGATGTCGGCGTTGTCGACGCGGCTGCCGTCGGCATAGACGATGGTCGCCTTGCTAACGCTGTAGAGGCTCATCAGCTGGTCGGGCGGCACGAGGGCCGAGACGATCACCGGCGCGTCCCGGCGCATCAGCTGGAGCACCGTGTCGCCGGTCTTGACGAAATCGCCGTTGGAGAAGCGCTGGTCGACCTGGAGGCAGTCGCAGGGCGACTGGATCACGATCGGGTTGCCGACCGGCGGGTTGACGGTGAGGATCGGCTCGCCGAGCGCGACCTGGCTCTTCGTGTTGACGAAGCCGATCCGGCCGATCGCCGGCGAGGCGAGGTTGACGGTCTTGGCGGCGACGCTCGCGGTCTGCGCCCGCACCACGTAGAGCTCGTCGTAGACGTTGGCCCAGAGAAAGGCGCCGAGCGCCCCGATGATCGCCATGACCGCCGTGGCGGTCGCGAGGCGGCGGCCGAGGCCGGCCATCCGCCCCATGAAGCCGGGCATCTCGGCCGCCGGCGGGTTGCGCGAGCGGCCCGAGCCGGTTCGCCCGGCGACGTCCAGCACCTCGCCGACCTCGACGATCTCGCCGGTCAGGATGGCGTCCGCGACGTAGCGCAGGAGGCTCGCCTGGCGCTCGTTGATGTCGACGAAGGCGAAGCCCGCCCGCGTGCCGTCCGGCGCCACGTAGCGCGCCTCGGCCTGGACCGAGATGCCGAGGTCGTAGCCGCCGAGCGGCACGCGCAGCTCGGCGAGGACGCGCTCGCCCGGCCGGAACTCGGAACCGCCCTTCAGGGCGAAGCCGCCGAGCGACCAGTCCAGGACCTCGTAGGCGCGGCCTCCCACGTAGGCCTGCATGGGAAGGCGGTAGCGCGGGTGCTGGCGCTGCGTCTCGGCTTCATAGCGGATCGATGCCACGGCGACGGCTCCTATGGAAAAACGGCCTGAAGGAGGCTCAAGGGACGAACCTGGTGATGCCGATCATCCAGGAACAAAGGGCGACGAGGGCGAGGACGCTCGCCGAATGGAAGGCGACGGTTTCAACCGTCCTGGCGGCGGCGAGCGGCGAGGAACCGGTCTTCTTCTTCAGCGTCGTCTTCTGTCGGGTCCACTTCTGACGGTCCATTCGGAAGAAGATGTAGGTCTTCATCAGGGATCCGTAGATCTGATTGAAGTAGAGAAGGAACGGGTAGGTGATCGACACCCGCGGCCGCGACGACAGGAGCAGGAGCGTCAGCGCGTAGCGCGAGGCGAGGATCCAGATCGCGTAGACGAGGATGGTGAAGGGCGAGACGAAGAGCGTCGCCAGGATCGCCGAGGTGAAGCCGACGAGGCAGGTCCACATCGACACGCGCTGGTCGAGGATCGCCCACCAGGTGAAGGCGCCGATGCGGCGGGGACCGAGCGCCAGCGCGCGGCCGTTGGTGCGCAGCATGTTGCCGTACCAGCGCACCATCAGCATGGCGGCCGAGCCGAAGAAGCTGTCGGTCGGCGGATCCTCGATGGTCACGACCTTGACGTCCGGCAGGTAGAGCATCTCGTAGCCGCTGCGCAGCAGAAAGAACCACGACGACTTGTCGTCACCGGTCAGGAACTTGAATCGGCCGAAGCGGGGATGGTCGATAAAGTCGACCTCGACCTGCCGCACGAAGTTCGGCTCGCAGACGATCGAGGCGCGGAACATCGACATGCGGCCCGTCAGCGTCAGCACGCGGCGCGACAGCCCCATGGAGGACATCAGGATGTGGCGCTGGGCGAAGCGCAGCGAATACCACTGCTTGAAGAGCTTCGAGCCGTTGACGCGCGCCGTCTCGTCGGTGGTGAGCGCGCCGACCTTCGGATCGTGGAAGAAGGGATAGCAGCGCGCGACGAGGTCGTCGGGCACGATGCTGTCGCCGTCGATCACCGCCACCATGGCGTCGGGGGGCGGCATGAGGCGCGAGATCGCGCGGAAGCCGAAGGCGAGCGCGTCGCGCTTGCCCGTCCCGTCGATGCGCACGAAGACGAGGTCCACCGCGTCGCCGGGCTTCACCATGGCGTCGAACAAGCGCCGGATGAGGCGCTGGTCGGACATTTCCACGATCGAGGCGACGATCGTGGTCTGGGCGGGCGCGGCGAGCGCGGCCCGGATGGCGGCCCGGTAGACCTCGACCGTCGTGGCGGTCGGAATGCGGAACGAGGTGACGAGGAAATAGGCCGGCGGCGGCGGACGGTCGGCGACCGCCTTCGCCGCACGGCGCTTCATGCGCGGGAAGACGAAGCTGCGATAAAGGACGCTGCGCCCGAAATGGAGGAGCCCCCAGCCGTAGCGCCACGCACCGATGAGGCCGATCGCGAGACCGGTCTTGGAATCGATGATCGCGTAGGCCTGCTTGGGAAGGGACGTCGCCAGAACGGCGACGCCCAGGATGAAGAGCAGGTGAGCGACCGGACGTTCCGAGAAGTCACCAGCAGATGCCATGATAGTTCCCCTCCGAGCGCCGCGCCCTGTCGAGCCGCACGAGGTCGATGATCGGCGTGCCCGCGGGGACGCGCTTGATCGAGCCGTTCATCTCGGCGCCGTTGCCGACGACGATGACGTCGGAGTCGTCGATCACCGTCTCGATGTCGTCCTTCAGGAGGTCGGCGAGATGGGGCAGGCGCGAGCGCACGAAATTGGCGTTGGCGCCGGTCAGGCGGTTCAAACGGATGTTGGGGTCGTAGATCTTGATCTGGTAGCCGCGGCCGTAGAGGCGCTCGGCGAGCTCGACGAGCGGGCTCTCGCGCAGGTCGTCCGTGTCCGGCTTGAAGGACAGGCCGATGAAGCCGATCCGCCGCTGGCCGTGGGCGGCGATCATGGAATAGGCGCGGTTGATCTGCGCCTCGTTGGCGGACAGCGTGGCTTCCAGGAGCGGCACGGGCGTCCCCTGGCGGCGCGACATCGAGATGATGGCGCGAAGGTCCTTGGGCAGGCACGACCCGCCGAAGGCGAAGCCGGGCTTGAGATAGGCCCGCGAGATGTTCAGCCGGTCGTCGGCGCACAGGATGTCGAGCGCGACGTGACTGTCGATGCCGGCCTTGGACAAGATGTTGCCGATCTCGTTGGAGAAGGAGATCTTCACGGCGTGCCAGGCGTTGTTGGTGTATTTCACCCCCTCGGCGGTGCGGATGTCGACGGTGAACTTCGGCCGGTCGAAGTGCTCGTGCATCGACCGGAGGCGCCCCAGCGTGATCTCGTCGCGCACGCCGAAGACGATGACGCCGGGATCGTGGTAATCGCGGATCGCCGTGCTTTCGCGCAGGAATTCGGGGAAGTAGGCGATGCCGAAGCCCTCGCCGGCCTTCATGCCCGACGCCTTCTCCAGCGCCGGCACGATGATCTCCTCCGTGGTGCCGGGCAGGCAGGTCGAGCGCACGACGACGGAGTGGAAGCTCTGCTTCTTCCTCAGCGCCGCGCCGATCTCCAGCGCGACCTTTTCCAGGTACTGGGTCGAAAGGCTGCCGTCGGCCTGCGAGGGGGTGCCCACGCAGATCAGCGACAGGTCGGTCGACAGGATCGCGTCTTCGGCATCGGAGGTGGCCGACAAGCGCCCGCTGACGACGCCCTCCTTGATGAGCGTGTCGAGGCCGGGCTCGACGATCGGCGAGTGACCCTGGAGGAGCGGCGCGATCTTGTTCGGGTCGGGATCGACGGCGATCACCTGATGCCCGTCATGGGCAAGGCAGCTCGCGGATACCGCTCCGACGTAGCCTGCCCCGAAGATCGAGATTTTCATGGAATGCACCCCGTCGGTTGATCGATTGCCGCAGAGTACCGCAGTGCGAAATTCTTTCTTTAATCTGCATCAAGATAATGATCACAAATTATCAAACGGCTCCCGTCAAATGAATGTCGACATCTAAAATGGAGATACGAAGCATCGCGCCACCGGAACTTGTGCTCCGGTGGCGCGATGCTTTGTTCTATGGATCGCCGCAAGCGCCGCGGTCAGTGCCAGTAGGTCGAGGACCTCAGCGGCTTGGCGATGTCCTCCAGTCCGGAAACGTCCCGGATGAAGAGCGTGCCGCGCCGAGTCTCGACGAGCCCCATCTTCCCGAACTCGCCCACGACCCGGTTGAAGTGGATGTGGGTGACACCCACCGCGTCGGCGAGAAGCGACTGCGTGATCGGCAAGGCGAGGGCGGCGGAAGCGCCCATGCCGGCAGCGAAGCGCTTGACGAGGTCGCAGAGCAGCGCCGCGATCCGGACCCGCGTGTCGCACCGTCCGAGGCTGGTGACCTGGTTGCGGATGATGGCGCTCTGCTCGTCCGCCATCGCCCAGAGGCCGGCGTTCACGGCCGGTTCCACCCGCAGCACGTCGAGCATGGAGTCGTGGTTGATCCGGTCGATCCGCACCGCCGTCACGGCGGCGAGGGAGTCGTCGAAGGGGCTCGGGCTGTAGAGGTTGACGTTGCAGGCGTCCCCGGGAAACAGGAACATGATGATCTGGCG
>CANJKV010000261.1 GCA_947474855.1 Aurantimonadaceae bacterium
CGCCATCCGCAACGACGTGCCGGGCATCGACGCCGAATGCGGCGGGGCCTGCGCCTGCGCGACCTGCCACGTCTACGTCGACGAGGCGTGGCGCGAGATCGTCGGCGATCCGGAGCCGATGGAGGAGGATATGCTGGACTTCGCCTTCGACGTCCGGCCGAACTCGCGCCTGTCCTGCCAGATCCGCATTTCGGACAAGCTGGACGGCCTCGTCCTCAGCGTTCCCGAGCGGCAGGCCTGACGCCGCAGCGCCTGCGCGCGCAAAAATCATCCGCGGGCACGCCGGAGATTGAACGCCGAATCCTGGCGTCGTCGCATGTCTCGGGCCATGCCTGCACGCCAGATCCCTTCGCGCCGGCCGACCTGTCGCCGGCCCGCCTTCTTCTCGGAGCTTGAGAGACGATGGAACGCACCAAGACCGACGTCGTGATCGTCGGCGCCGGGCCGGTCGGCCTGTTCGCCGTATTCGAACTCGGCCTCTACGACCTCAAGTGCCACCTGATCGACATCCTCGACCGGCCCGGCGGCCAGTGCGCGGAGCTCTACCCCGAGAAGCCGATCTACGACATTCCCGCCTGGCCGGTGATCACCGGCCAGGGCCTGACCGACCGGCTGATGGAGCAGATCGAGCCGTTCAGTCCGACCTTCCACTTCAACCGGATGGTCCAGAAGCTCGACCGCCTGCACGAGGGCGGCTTCGTCGTCACGACCGACGAGGGCGAGGAGATCGAGTGCAAGGTCGTCGTGATCGCGGCGGGGGGCGGGTCCTTCCAGCCCAAGCGTCCGCCGGTGCCGGGCATCGAGGCCTTCGAGAACAAGAGCGTCTTCTACTCCGTGCGCCGCATGGACGACTTCCGCGACCGCGACGTCGTGATCGTCGGCGGCGGCGACTCGGCGCTGGACTGGACGCTCAACCTCCAGCCCATCGCGAAAAGCCTGACGCTCGTCCACCGCCGCGACCAGTTTCGCGCCGCGCCCGACAGCGTGTCGAAGATGATGGCGCTGCGCGAGGCCGGCAAGGTCGGCTTCACCATGGGCCAGGTCTCCGGCATCGTCGGCCGCGACGGGCAGATGGAGGGCGTCCTCATCAAGGGCAACGACGGCGACGTCGAACTCAAGGCAGACCGGCTGCTGCCCTTCTTCGGCCTGACCATGAAGCTCGGGCCGATCGCCGACTGGGGGCTGAACCTCCACGAGAACCTCATTCCCGTGGACACGGCGAAGTTCGAGACCTCCGAGCCCGGGATCTTCGCCATCGGCGACATCAACTGGTATCCGGGCAAGCTGAAGCTGATCCTCTCCGGCTTCCACGAGGCGGCGCTTATGACGCAGGCCGCCAAGAAGATCGTCCACCCTGAGGATCGCGTCGTGTTCCAGTACACGACTTCCTCGACGAACCTTCAGAAGAAGCTCGGCGTCGCCTGACGCCGGAGCGGCCGGGCGGGCCGGCGCCCGCCCCCAGCCGCCTCGCGCGTCAGCGGGCGGCCATGGCTTCCAGGTTGCGCACGAGGGCGCGCTGGAGGCGGCGGTTGACGTCGCGGCCCTCCTTCGCGTCGAACTCCAGCTGCGCCCGCTCGTGGGCGGCGAGATAGCGCTTCGTCACCTGGTTGACGCGGGCTTCCATCGCGGTGCAGTCGCGCTCCGGCCGCAGGTTGCGGATCGCGCTCTCCATCTTCTTCAGCCAGGTCTTGGCGATGGCCGAATGCTGCTTCTCGTGGCGGCGAATGTCGTCCTCGAGCGTCTTCCAGATGAGCCTGGTTTCGGCGTCGACGCGGCGCGGCGCCTTCCAGCGCGGCAGCATCATGTTGAGGTCGAGGCGCAGGTCCGTCTTGCCGACGCGGCAGGTCGAGGCGGTTTCGCGATAGCTGACGCTGCCGTCGAAGCGCACCTCAGTCGCGCCGGGATGGCGGGCGCCTGTGGCGGCGACCAGCGGGCCGGCGCGCTGAAGGTCGGCATCGAGCTCCTCCAGCGTCGAGCCGCGAACCGCGAAGTAGCTGGTGCGCTCCTTGATGGAGGCGGCGTGAGCGACGACGCCCGTGCCGAGGGTCGTCACAAGACCAGCCAAGAGCCAAGCCGCCGCGCGCATCGTGTTCCGTCCCCGCAAGCCCGTGATCGGGCCGGGTCGAGGCTATCCTATCGTCGCGCGAAAACAAGAGGTTGCGCGGGAAGCTCACGGCGCCCTAAACGGCATGTGAATGCGGCGAGAGGAGGAGCGCCATGGCGATTCTGGAGCCGTCGACCGGTGCCTGGGCGGTCGGCCACGGCGCGAGCGTGCCGCTCGGGGAGGCGGCCGCCATCATGGGCATCCTCAACGTCACGCCCGACAGCTTCTCCGACGGAGGGCGCTACGCCGACGTCGACACCGCGGTGTCCGCGGCGCTGGCCATGGCGGTGGCCGGCGCGGCCATCGTCGATATCGGCGGGGAGTCGACCCGTCCTGGCGCGACGCCGGTGGAGCCGGTCGAGGAGCAGCGCCGCGTCCTGCCGGTGATCGAGGCGCTGGCCGGACGGCCGGGGCTCGTCCTGTCGATCGACACCTACCGGGCGGAGACGGCGCGGCTCGCGGTCGCGGCGGGAGCCCATATCGTCAACGACGTCTTCGGGGGGCAGAAGGACCCGGGCATGGCCCGCGTCGCGGCGGAGACCGGCGCCGGGATCTGCCTCATGCACACGGGGCGCGAGCGCGAGGCGCTGCCGGACGTGATCGAGGACCAGTTCCTTTTCCTGCGCGAGTCGCTGCGCATCGCGGAGGCGGCCGGCATCCGGCGCGAGGCGATCGTGCTGGATCCGGGCTTCGGCTTCGCCAAGGACGGGCCGCAGAACATGATCCTGATGCACCGCTTCGGCGAACTGAAGGCGCTGGGCCATCCGCTTCTCGTCGGCACCTCGCGCAAGCGCTTCGTGCGCGGGGCGACCGGCCGGAGCGATCCCGAGCCGGACGTCGCCACGGCGGCGACGAGCGTGCTCCTGCGCGAGCGCGGGGCCGACATCTTCCGCGTCCACAACGTGTCGGCCAACCGCGACGCGCTGGCGATCGCCGACGCGATGCGGGCGGCCGTGAAGGGGCAGGTCTGGTGAGCGACGGGCGGGTGAGGGCCTATCTCGGCCTCGGCGGCAACATCGGCGATCCCGTCGCGAACATGGCGGCGGCGTTGCGCGCGATCGACGCCCGCGCCGATACCGGCGTCGCGGCGGTGTCCCGGCTTTTCCGCACGCCGCCCTGGGGGAACACAGACCAGCCCTGGTTCGTGAACGCCTGCGCGGCCGTCGACACGGCGCTGTCGCCGCGCGCGCTGCTCGATGTCTGCCTCGATACCGAGCGGAGCCTGAAGCGGGAGCGGACGCTGCGCTGGGGGCCGCGGACGATCGATCTCGACGTTCTCGACTATGATGGCCGGTCGATCGCGGAGGAGGGGCTCGACTTGCCGCATCCGCGCATGACGCAGCGCGCTTTCGTGATGGTGCCGCTGGCGGAGATCGCGCCCGATCTCGTCCTTGACGGACGCCGGGCCGTCGAGATCGCCGTCGCCCTCGACGCTGCCGGCATCGAGCCGGCGAGCGGGGACGGTCGATGGTGGAGGGGCGTCTGACTACTGCTCCAGGGCGGTCTGCTTGGTGGAGCCGGCGATGCGGTCGAGGTTCATGCCGAGCACCGGCACCAGCTCGCCGGCGACGCGCACCGACACGGTGATCGCCAGCTTGTCGGATTCGGCGAGCCGGGCCACCATCGCGCCCTTGAGCTGCTTGCGGTCGAGGCCGACCACGATCTTGTCGCCCGCCACGCTGCCGGAGACGATGTCGAGGCCGTTGCCCTCGGAGCCGTCCTGAAACCGGCCGGTATAGGACTTGCCGCTCTGGGTCAGCTCGGCCCGCATCTTCTGGGCGAAGACCCCGACGCGGCAGGAGCCGTCGAGCGCGACTCCGACCCTGCCGCTGTGCGGCAGGCCGTCGAAGGTGCAGACGAACTTGGTGCCCTTGTACTTGCCCGCGACGATCTCGCCGGGACCGGTCCATTGGCCGGCGACCTGGCGGAAGAAGGCCTCGTCGTTCTCCGCTGCGGCGGGCGCGGCGAGCCCGAGGCAGACGCCGGCGGAGAGAAGAACGGCGGCAGCGCGAGCGCGAAGCATGGGCGGGAACCTTCCGGTGGAGTGGGCTGGCCCCTTATCGCATCGGTTTGGTTAACGGAGGCTTGCCGGCGCGCGGCGCTCCCGCCCAACCCCTTGTTCCCGCAATCAGGCCGGACCCTGGCGCTCGGCATGCCGCGTCGCCCGCGCGACGTCGTCGAGCCGCGCCAGATCGCCGGCGAAGTCCCCGATCGAAGGACGCCGGACACGCATGAAGGGCATCGGGCGGCAAAGGTCCATCGCGGCGAGGCCGACGCGGGCCGTCAGGAGGCCGTTGACGACGCCTTCGCCGAGTCGCGCCGACAAGCGCTGCGCGAGGCCGTGGCCGATCACCTGCCCGACGACGCCGTCGCCGATGGCGATCGATCCGGTGACGGCGAGGTGGGCGAAGACGTCGCGCGTCAGCCTGACGAGGCCGATCGTGCCGGGACGAGCGCCGTAGAGCTCCGACATGCGCCGAACGAGACGCACCGTCTCAAAGAGCACGAAGGACACGTCGACGAGGGCCTTCGGGCTGACGGCGGTCACCACCGAGACGCGCTTGGCGGAGGCGAGGACGAGCGCGCGGGCCTTGATGTCGAGCGGACCGAGGATCTCGCGCTCGGCGAGGGCGATGCGGTCTGCGCCGTCGATCACCTCGTCCTTCAGCTCCGCCATGCGCCGCCGCCCAACCGCCGTTTCCGGCTTGCTCGCCAGGAGCGAGACGAGGCGGGCGATCGCGGTGTCCGCGCCGTGCGGATCGTTGGCGGTGTAGGCGGCAAGGGCCGCGCGGCGTTCGGCATCGACGGCGGACAGCCGCAGCAAGGCCGCAACCTCGCGGCCGGCGAGCCCCAGGGCGCCGACGAGCGCCGCGCCGGCGACGCCGAGGGCGGCCCAACCGAGCCATTCGTTGCGGGCGAAGAGGTCGCGCACGAGCTGATCGACCGCGAGACCGATCGCCAGCGAGACGAGAAGGCCGAAGCCGCCGACGAAGAGCGCGCCGAAGGAGAAGCCGCGGCGTCGGCGGGGGCTTGCCGGCCCGACGTCGAGATCAACCAGCGCCTCCTGCTCGATCGCATCATCGGGCTCGATCGTGACGGTGGCGCGGTCGTCGAAGGCGCGCGGCTCGCGCGCGGCGGGCAGAGAGGGCGGAGAGGCGACGGGCGGCGGCGGTTGCGTGCCGGGAACCGCGAAGGCGCCGGGGGCGCGGCGGGGCGGATCGGCGTCGCTCATGCCAGCCGGTCTCCGACGAGGAATTCCAGGGCGCGATCCAGCCGGATGTGCGGAAGGGAGAGGGTCAGACCCTCGGCGCTGCGCTCCAGCCGGGGCGGACGGAAGCGCACGAAGCGGATCGGCTCGCGCGGGCGCTTGGCGTCGAAGAGCCGGCCGGGATCGGCGGGCAGGTCGCCGGGGAAGACCGCGGTCTCGCGAAGGCCGTCGAACCGATCGCGGCCGATCTCCTCGCCCTCCATGGGCGTGCCGATGATAACCGGCAGCGGGCCGGCCGGATCGTTCACGGTGCCCTCGCGCGTCGCGCGGATCGCCGCCATGGCGATGACCTCGATGTTCGCGCCCTTGAAGCGGGCGCGGGCGATGGCGTCGTCCACGAGCCGCCGCACGATCGCCTCGAGCCGGCGATGGCTCTCACGGTGGAGGTGGTCGGCCTTGGTCGCGGCGACCAGGATGCGGTCGATGCGCCGCGTGATCAGGGAGCCCAGAAACGACGAGGCGCCCGGCCGGAAGCAGGCGAGGATGTCGGTCAGCGCCGTTTCGAGATCCTTCACCGCCTCCGGCCCCGCATTGATCGCCTGAAGCGCGTCGACCAGGAGGATCTGGCGGTCGAGCCGGGCGAAGTGGTCGCGGAAGAAGGGCTTCACGACGACGTTGCGATAGGCGTCGTAGCGGCGCGCCAGGACGGCGGCGAGCGAGCCGCGCGGGTAGGAGCCGCCGGGCTCGACGGGAAGGGGAGCGAAGGTCAATGCCGGCGAGCCTTCGAGGTCGCCCGGCATCAGGAGGCGTCCCGGCGGGAGGGTCGAGAGCGCCGTCCGGTCGTCGCGGCAGGCGCGCAGATAGGCCGCGAACGACTGCGACAGCCGGACCGCGGTGGTCTCGTCGCTCGGCGCGTCGAGCGCCGCCGCGTCGAGCGCGGCGAGGAAGGGGCCGGCCATCGCCGCGCGGGAGGGCAGCCGGGCGCGTTCGATCGCCTCGGCCGAGAAGGTGGCGTAGTCCTTGTCGAGGAGCGGCAGGTCGAGGAGCCACTCGCCGGGATAGTCGACGATATCGAGGGAGAGCCGGCCACGCGACAGCATGCGCGAGAAGAGGCTCGCCGATTCGTATTCGATCGTCAGTCGCAGCTCGGAGATGGCTCGCGTCGACTGCGGCCAGAGCCGCTCGTCGAGCACGGTGCGGATGTGGCTCTCGTAAGCGAAGCGCGGCACGGCGTCGTCCGGCTGCTCCTCGAGATAGGTCCGCGCGATGCGCCCCGACGCGGCGGCGGAGAACAGCGGCAGGCGCCCGCCATGCAGGAGGTTGTGGACGAGCGCGGTGATGAACACCGTCTTGCCGGCGCGCGAGAGGCCCGCAACGCCCAGGCGAAGGGTCGGGTGAAGAAGGTTGCCGGCGCGGTCGGCGATGTTGTCGAGCGCGATTCGCGCCTCGTCTGCGATCGATGTCATGGACGCGGCGGCGGCCCCCGGTTGATGCCCGCCCGCCATATAAGGACGGTGCGCCCGCGCGCAACGCGGGAGGAGGCTCAGGCGCCGGCTAGAGCCTGTTACGGACCATGGATAGGTGTTGTGCTGGCTGTTCCGAGCCGCCGGGTAGGAGCCGAAGGCCGCCGTGAGCCGAGGCTATCGGCAAGGTCGGCGACGCACTCCGGCGGCTCGGCACGGCCAGCCCGAAGGGTCGGGTGAGCGAGGTCATCCGGGGCGTCGGCTAGTCGAGCCAAGACGGATAGTCTTGGCTCGACGAACCTCCTACCGGGCTGAACCTCGCTGACCCGACACAACACCTATCCATGGTCCATAACAGGC
>CANJKV010000262.1 GCA_947474855.1 Aurantimonadaceae bacterium
ACGCCGTAATGGACGCATGCTGCGATGCCTGGAACGCGCTCGCTGCCGATCCAGACCGCATCCAATCCCTCACCGCATACCCCTACCTGCAACAGGTCAGTGCATAGGCGCGGCGGTATCACATGCGGCTCGGCGACTGCGTGCTCGTGGCGGAGGAGGGGGCGACCACCTTCCGGCCCCGGCCTGACCTCCAGCCCGTCTTCGGCGGCACGGCCTCGCCGGTGGCGCGCGCCGGCTTCCAGGCCGTGCTGCGCGGCGGGCTGCCGGTCGATGCCGGCGGCGCGCCGCTCCTGCGCGTCGTCCACGACGACGGCACCATGGCGGTGAGCCGCGTCGAGCCCAAGGTGCTGCGCCGGCTCGACCTCGTCGGTGACGGCGAGGAGGTGCTGCGCCTGTTTCCGGCGCTGCGCCTCGAGCCCTTCTGGCGCGCCTTCCTCGCCGCCGCGCGGCGTAGCCTCGCCGAGCACCTGCGCGAGCCGGCGGTCCAGGCGTTGGCGCCCGCGCCCCGCATGCTCGTCCTGCGCCTGCCGGGCGAGCCGTCCAACCTCGCGCTCCTCTTCGACCGGCTCGCCGCCGAGGCCGACGTCCTGCCGGCGGACGCGGGCATCGCGCTTCTCGCCGATCTCGGCCGGGGGCGGGGCGAGGCGCTGCTGCGCTTCCACGACCTCAAGGCCGCCCTGCCGGGCCGGCCGCTCTCGCTCCTGTTCCTCGCCCACGAGGACGACGCGCTGGGCGAGCTGCCGGACATCCTGTCGCGGCTGGGGGCCGAGCGCTTCGTGCATCTCGGCCGCGGCCTCGTGCCGACGGCCGAGGGCTGGGCGGCGATCGGCGCGGCGCTCGCCCGGCGCGGCCACGGGCTCGACTGGCTGGAGGTCGTCGACGATCTCGGCCGGCCCGACCGCGTCGACGGCGCCTTCACCGCGGCCGCCTTCGGCTGGTCGGCCGCATCCTTCCTGGAATGGAGCGTGTCGGCGCCACGCTTCACCCGCGGCCTGCACCGCGAAAGCGGCCTGCCGCTGAACGAGGCCGGCGAGCGCCGGGCGCCTGGCGCGGCGATGCGGGTCGAGCGCCCGCGCGCGTCGCGCCTCGCCGACATGGTGGACGAGGACCTCCTCGCCGGACGGGACCGCGCGCCATGATGCTCGGCCCCGTCCTGCGCCCCGGCCAAGCGCCCGGCCTCCTGCCTCAGCGGCTCGCAGTCGTCTCCCACAGCCATCCCTCGATCTCGAAGGGCGGCGCCGAGATCACGGCCTATGCGCTCTACCGTGGCCTGCGGGACGTCGGCGTCGACGCGATCTTCGTCGGCGCCTGCTCGGTGGCCGACCGCGGCCGTCTTTCGCTGGGCTCGGCGAGCGAGTTCGCCGTCTTCGTCGAGCCGGAGCGCTACGACCACTTCTTCCATCTCGCGCCGCGCGGGGTCTCCGAGCAGCTCGTCGACATCCTCCTGCGCGAGCGGATCGGGCTCGTCAGCTTCCACCACTTCTTCAATCTCGGCCTCAACACGCTGCGCGCCGCGCGCTCTCTGCCGGGGCTCGCCGCCTTTCTGACGCTCCACGAGTTCCTCGCGATCTGCCAGAATCACGGGCAGATGATCACCCGACAGACGCAGAGCCTCTGCGAACGGGCCACGAACGAGAGCTGCGTCGCCTGCTTTCCCGAGCACATGCGCAGCCAGTTCACCCTGCGCCGCGACACGATGCTCGGCGCGTTCGGACGCTTCGAGGGCTTCGTGTCGCCGAGCCGCTTCCTCGCCGAGCGCTTCATCGAATGGGGCCTGCCGCCCGAGCGCACCACCGTGATCGAGAACGGCCTCCTGTCGCCGCCCCAGGCGGGGCCTCCGCGAAAGAACGAGGCGAGCCGGACCTTCGGCTTCTTCGGCCAGATCAACCCCTTCAAGGGCGTCGACGTCCTTCTCGACGCCGCCGACCTCATCGCGCGCGATCCGGCCCTTTCTGCGAGCCTGCGGCTTCGCATCCACGGCAACCTCGTCGGCCAGACGGAAGCCTTCACCAAGCGCTTCGAGGAGGCGCTGAAGGTTTATCCCTTCCTCAGCTATGCCGGCCCCTACAACAATGCCTCCGTCCACCGGCTGATGGGCGAATGCGACTACGTCGTCATTCCCTCCAAGTGGTGGGAGAACTCGCCCGTCGTCATCCAGGAGGCCTATTCGGTCGGCGTGCCGGTGATCTGCACCGGCATCGGCGGCATGGCCGAGAAGGTGCGCGACGGCGTCACCGGTCTGCACTTCCGGCTCGGCGACGCGGCCGACCTCCTGCGCGCCATGCGCATCGGCGTCGACCCGCGCAATGCGGCGCACCTGCGCGCCGGCCTGCCGGCGGCGCCCAACGCGCTCGACATGGCCGAGCGCTACCTCGCCTTCTTCGGCTCGGCGCTCGCCGGCCGCCGAGCGGCGGCGGCGCGCGACGCCGGCATCGCAGCATGATCCGCGGCCACATCGACTTCGTGTCCCGCATCCGCGTCGAGGGCTGGCTGTTCTGCGAGCGGCTGAACCTGACGGGCGCGAGCGTCCTCGCCTTCGTCGATGAGGCCTGCGTCGGCGGCGGGCGGGTCGAGCTCTTCCGGCAGGATCTCCTGAATGCCGGCCTCGGCGACGGACGCGTCGGCTTCGGCTTTCCCGTCATGCTGGAGCCCTGGCAGGACCCGCGCGCCCTCGACGTGCGCCTGGAAGGCGGCGCGATGCGGCTCGCGCAGGGGCAGTCCCGCCTCGTCGCGCGCGACAGCCTCGGCGAGGACCGCAGGCGCCAGGGGCGCGAGCCGGGCTCGCTGTCCTGGATGCTCGCCCGCGGCTGGCTCTCCCAGCCGCGCTACGAGACGCTGCGCATCCTCGGCGAGTTCGGCGTGCGCGTCGAGGCGCTGCGCATCGCGACGCCCATCCGCGACCTCGACGCCGTGACGGAGGAGATCGCGCTTCTCGCCGCCGAGATCTGCGAGCTCGCACTCCTTCAGCCGGTCGAGCTGGAAATCCGCGAGAACCTCGGCGTCGGCGCCCTCGACGCCGTGCGCCGCGAGGTGCGCGCGGCCTTTCCGCACGCGCCGCCGGTCGCCGGGCTCTGGGCGCCGACGCCCCAGCTCATCCAGGTGGTGGAGGGCTCACACCGCGACGGCGCCTCGCCGCGCGGCGGGGAAGGGGCGGTGGAATACAATTATGGCGGACGCCAGCTCCTGATGCTCGACCTCGACGCGTCGGCCCGCCTGCCCGAGCGCCCGAGCCCGCGCTTCACCGCCTTCGTGCCGCATCCGCCGGGGGGCGCCGCGCGATGATCGCCGAGGATCCGAGGCCGCTTGCCGGCGAGATGATGACGACGCGCATCTATTCGCCCTTCGCCTATCCGCTGCCCCGCAGCGTTTCCGTCGTGCCGGTGGCGGCGGCCGAGGGCGAGCGGCTGGCGGGAAGCTTCCCGATGGTGTGGCGGCGGGGCGCCCGGGGGCCGGACCTCGTCGTCCTGCGCAGCCTCCTCGAGGAGGGCGCCGGCTTTGCGCCGGGAACGGACCGGGCGCTGGCGCTTCTGCCGCTGGTACTCCAGGCCTACCCCTTCGTGCGGGCCGAGGAGCCGGGCGCGCGCGTCATGCTGGACGCCGCCCTGCCGGACGAGCCGACCGACGCAGGCGCCACCGTCACCGGCCCCGACGGGCGCCCCTCGCGCGGCACCGAGTTGCGGCTGCGCGCGCTCGCGCTCTTCGGCCAGGACCGCGAGCGAACCGCCGCGATGAGCCGGGCGCTCGACGCCGCCGGGCTCCTGGAGCCCTGGCCGCTGCGCTTCGATCTCGGTCACGGGCGGCGCTGCGCCGTCGAGGACCTCCTCGTCGTCTCGCCCAAGGCCTTCGCGACGCCGGCGCTCGGCCCCGTCCTCGCAGCCTTCGGCGTCGGGGCTGCCCGCCTTCTCGGCCAGCACCGCCTGTCCTTGTTCCGTGCCGGCGCGCTTCTCGCCGCCGCGCAAGGGGCGGTCGCCGCCGACGTTTCGCGGGGAGGGACGGCGTGAGCCTCGCCGTACAGCCGCTGGCGCGCTTCGCGAATGCCCGCGCCCGCGCGCCCGAGGGCTACGACTTCGCGGCGGCAGCGGGCTGGCTGCCGCTCAACGACACCGAATTCCACCTGACCGCCCACCATCTGCCGCTCTCGGTGCGGATCCTCGCCGGCGCGCCGCGCCTCGGTTTCCTGATCGCGCGCGACTATCCTGCGACGCCCGCCGTGGACGAGGCCGGCCGCTGGCGGGCCGGCTACATGCCGATCGCGCTGCGCACCTTCCCTTTCGCCCTCGCCGCCGCGCCCGGGGCCCGGCCGATCGACGAGATCGAGGTGGTGCCGGAAGGCGCCCATCTGTTTGGCGCGGCGGGCGTTCCGGTCTGCCTCGATCCGGCCGCCGGCACGCTCGGGCCCGAGCTCAACGCGATCCGCAACACGCTCCTGATGATGCGCGTCGGGGGGCAGCGCCTGTCGCGCGCCCTCGACCTCCTGCGCATCGCCGGCCTTCTCGCGCCGCTGCGCGGTCTTCGCGACGAACTCGCGCCCGACCTCACCGTCGATCCCGAGCGCTTCGCCGCGCTCGATGCGGACCACGTCGCGGCGCTGGCGGCGGAGTCCTTCCTGCCGCTGGATCTGGCGACCGCGCTCCTCTTCTCGCGCCGCCACCTCCAGCCCGACCGCCTGCCGCTGCCGGGTTCGGCCCGGGAGGCCCGGCACGCGGGCGCCGCCGCCCCGGCCGACGCGATCCTCGTGCCGCCGCGGGCGGAGGCCATGGACCTCGTCCTCGCCAGCCTCGAAGCGCTCGACTTCGCCCTCGACGCCAGCGACCTCTTCGACGGTGAAGGGGCGGACTGGCCGCCGCTGGACGACGCGGAAGCGCCCGCGCAAGGCGCCGCGGATAAGGAGGCTGGAGCGCCGCGCGCCGTCGCGTGACAATCCCTGCCTGCCCCGAAGGACGCTTCGTGTTTCCCGCCAGCCCGCTCAGGACCGTTCTCAACGTCGGCAGCGGCCCGGCCAACCCGCTGAAGCTTCACGCCGCCTTCCGCCGCGAGGGCTGGCGCGAGGTCCGCCTCGACATCGACCCGGCCGTCAACCCCGACATCCTCGGCTCGACCGCCGACATGCGCGGCTTCCTCGCCGACGGGAGCGTCGACGCGGTCTGGTCCTCCCACAACATCGAGCACCTCGCCGCCCACGAGGTGCCGGGCGCGCTCGCCGAGATGGTGCGGGTCCTGAAGGACGGCGGCTTCGCGCTGATCACCTGCCCGGACGTCGAGGCCGTCGCCGCGATGATCGTCGAGAAGGGCCTCGACGCGATCGCCTACCAGTCGCCCGCCGGGCCCGTGACGCCGCTCGACATGCTCTGGGGCCACGGCGCCTCGGTCGCGGCCGGCCACGCCCACATGGCCCACCGCACCGGCTTCACCGTCCAGCGCCTCGCCCGTCTCGCGCTCGCCGCGGGCTTCGCCGAGGTGCGCCTCGCCAAGGGCGTCCTCGACCTGTGGGCGCTCTGCTTGAAGCCTGGCTGCGACCCGGCCGCCCTCGCGCCGCTCTTCGAGAACACCGCGCAGGCGAGCCTTCTCGCCGCCGGCCCGGAGGAGGCGGAGGATCCGGGGCCGCCGGCGTGAAGGTCCTCTTCGTCCACAACAACTTCCCCGCCCAGTTCCGCCACGTCGCCGCGCGGCTCGCCCGCGACCCGGCCAACGAGGTGCGCGCCATCGGCGCCGACACGGCGCGGGCGCCGCGCGGGGTCCAGCTCAGCCGCTATGCCTTCCGGCCCGCGGCGTCCGCCGAGACGCATCCCTTCGCGCGCCGCTTCGACCTCGAATGCCGCCGCGCCGAGCAGGCGCTCTACGCCGCCTCGATGCTCGGCGCCGAAGGCTTCCGGCCGGACGCGATCCTCGCCCATGGCGGCTGGGGCGAGGCCCTGCCGCTGCGCTCGGTCTGGCCCGACGCGCGCATCCTCAACTACTGCGAATATTTCTATCGCGCCCGCGGCTCGGACGTGAACTTCGATCCGGAGTTCCCGAGCCTCGGAATCGATGGCCTCGCGGGCCTTTCGGCGCGCAACGCCATGAACCTCCTGGCGCTGGCCGACGCCGATCTCGGCGTCGCGCCGACGCTCTGGCAGCGATCGACCTATCCGGCCGAGTTCGCCTCGAAGATCCGCGTCGTCCACGAGGGCGTCGACACCGAGCTCGTCGCGCCCGATCCCGCCGCCACCTGCCGGCTGGAGGACGGGCGGACCGTCGGGCGGGGCGACGAGATCGTCACCTTCGTCGCGCGCAACCTCGAGCCGCTGCGCGGCTACCACGTGCTGATGCGGGCGCTGCCGGCGATCCTGAAGGCGCGGCCCGCCGCGCGCGTCCTCGTTGTCGGCGGCTTCGGGGTGTCCTACGGACAGCGCCCGCCGCCGGGAAAGACCTGGCACCAGATCTTCCTCGACGAGGTGGCCGGCGAGATCGACGCCTCGCGCGTCCACTTCCTCGGCCACCTGCCCTATGGAAGCTACCTCGACGTCCTGCGCGTCTCGGCCGCCCACGTTTATCTCACCTATCCCTTCGTCTTGTCCTGGTCGTGCCTGGAAGCGATGGCTGCGGGCTGCGTGCTCGTCGCCTCCGACACGCAGCCGGTGCGCGAGGTGATCGCCGACGGGGAGAACGGCCTCCTCGTGCCGTTCCACGCGCCGGCGCGCCTCGCCGAAACGGTGATCGGCATCCTGTCGGAGCGCGAGCGCCACGCCTATCTCGGCGCGGCGGCGCGGGCGACGATCGTCCAGCGCTTCGACGCCGAGAGCGTCTGCGTTCCCACCATGATGCGGCTGATCCGCGGCGGATCGGCACCCGGCGGGAGCGCCGAGCCCGGTACCTGGCCGATGGGCTGAACGTACCTGGCGCAAGCCCCGATCCGACAAGTGGTTCTATCCTCGCCGCCACGACCGCAGAAGGCTCCGACGAACGATGCGCGCAGCTCTTGTCAAATATTCCGGGCGCCGCCTCAACAATCACGAGGCCGTCTGGTACGACATGCCCTTCCGCTCCACGCTGGAGGACTATTACAACACCGGCGA
>CANJKV010000263.1 GCA_947474855.1 Aurantimonadaceae bacterium
GTATAAGGGGCACCTAGGTTTGCCTCAGTTCGACCTGTAAGTAGTTGATTTAACTTGCTGCGGGCTACCTCACGGCATCAAGATCGACCGAGATGGCACCTTATCAGTGCCTCAGTTTCTTGCCGGCGAGCAGCTCCAGGCAACAAAAAACCCCGCCTTTCGGCGGGGTCTCGGCATCTCCAAGATCCGACAGGAGTCAGCCAGGTGGCATCTCGATCGATGCGACCGCGTCCCTCCGAAAGACCGTCGCGGGCACTTCCGAGAATCTCGGATCGGGCTCGACCCCGTTCGCAGACAAGTGCTTGTTCAGCCGACGGAAGTGGACTCCGCATTCGCGAGCAAGCGTCATGAGGGTCACGTAGGTCGCGTCGAATTTCTCGAGGTCGGCGGGCAGCACGATCCTCTGCGGACAGCGGTTCACCGGATTGACGCCGACCGACGAGGGCAGGTGACCTTGATCGACCAGCGCTTTCACCAGTCCGTCGGACCAGCATTGCCGCTTCTGCACCTCGACCAGTGAAAGACCGCCGTGATCTTCGCGACGCACGAGAGGTAGCACTTCCGCGACGTCAACGAGGACCGACAGGTACCCGCGAGAGTCGGGATCCACGCCGACCCGCGTCAGTCGACCGTCGATCAGCAGGGCGACGATCTCCATCGCTCCGCAGTTCGTCATCTTGGCCGCACGCTGGATCGAATGTCCTTCGACACGCCTCGGATCGGCGGCGGCCAGCAATTTCACAAGAAACGCGTCCAAGCTCGTCTTCGAGATCGCATGATCCTTGAAGACGTCGGTGCCGCCCTGTACGGCAGGACGAATATGGCCTGCTTTCAGGAGAAGTTGCTCGTGAGGCCGGGGGACGTTGAGATACCAGGCCGCATCCGCAAGCGACATCGTGTCCGAAAGCATTCTCATGAATTCGTTGGCGCGATCGGCATCGACGAGCACCCGATCGTCGGACTTTATCATGTCCGGCGCCGATATCAGGCCGGCGGTAGCGAGGAGCTTGCGCAGCCGCTTGGGATGGACGCCGTGATCCTTCGCGAGCGAATGCACGGAATGTACACGGCGGGACGCCACCTCCTCGCCGAAGACACTGGACCCAGCGCCAATCGGCATCGTCTCCGACACGTGACGCCGCACGATCTCGCGCACCGGATCGTAGGCCCGATCCTCGTTCTCGTAGGCGAGCCATTCGTAGAGGCGGCCGAAGAGGTCCTGAAGGCCCCAAGCCGTCCTGCGCGCTCCGAACCGCTCCTGCAGACGTTCGAGGGCGGTCCGGATGCCATGCTCGCCTTCGGCGACGAAGGAGAAGCCGACGGCGGCCGCCTCGTGACGACGGTCGTCGTCGAGATCCCCGAGGCGAACGTCGTCTCCGAAGCAGACGACCGCGCCCAAATTCTCGCAGAGCCTCGGGACGGCGTAGAACGGCAGGGTGTCGGCAAACGCCGAACCCTCGGCTCCCACCTGCAGCCTACGGCTCAGGTAGACCTCAAGGTCGGACGGGGGGCGCCGGAGCGCTTGCCCGGCGAGCGTCTGCAGATCGCCGAGACGTGGCACCACGAGCGCCGCGAAGTCGTGCATGACATGCGGGCTACCCGCATCCGCGATCCGCACCAGAGCGGCGCCGTGACGGTCGCACGTGCGGATGCCGGGCACCTGCCAGACGGCGCGACCAAAAGGACGTGCCTCAAGATCGATGGCCTCGTTTCCGAGATCGTCTTCGAGGCAGGCCGGACAGACCATGACGTGCGAGCGCGTCATGGCGCGACGACCGAGGTCCTGGCCGCGCATCGACGCCGAACCGGCTGCGTCGACGCGCGTCGACCAGGAGACCAGGCGATCCGGATCGCAGCCCCCGAGATGGACCAGATGGTCCAAGCTTTCCGGCCGGCCGGCGACGACGCCGTGGAAGTCGAGGCGGACGTCGAGGGCGAAGTGGCGCACGAGGTCGCGGCCATTGGCTCTGGCGAGGCGCGAGGCGTAGCTCGGCGGACTCTCGCCGTCGAAGAGCGGTGCGGTGATAGCGAGCTTCGCCATCGTCAAATCTCCCTCTCCCTGTTGCGACCGCGGCGACCGTCGTGCTTGGCGTGACGCTCCGCGATGGCTTTCATGACGCGCACGCGGGCGAGTTCCTCCTCCTGAAGCAGCGCATTCATCGGCTCGATCTCGCGCCACGCCCGGGCGGTGACGATGTTTTGGTCGGGACGGCAGCCGGAAAAGGCCGCGTAGGACGTCGCAAAGTGCCTACGTCCCACCACATTCGCATCCACGTCCTCGACGAGGACCCGTTCGATAGCGCCCCTGACGATCTGCGTGACCGCCCCGAGCTGGCTGTCGGCGCACCGGCAAAGCCTGCCCAGGAAGTCGTCGTCGAGCGGGAACTCGAAGCTCATGCCGGCGTGATCTTCGACGATGGTCTTCGTCATCCACCTGAGCAGTTCGAGGTCACGCGGCATCGCGAGATTCTCCAGGTGGATCGTGTGGCTACGACGCCTGAGCTGCCCGTGCATCGCGAGGAAGTCCGCCAGCTCGGGCAGCCCCGTCAGGATGACGCTGACCGGCCACTCGTCGTCGTCGACCAGCATCTTCAGCGCGTCCGACACCCTCTCCATCGCGGCACGATCGGTCATGACGACGAGGTGCTGGGCCTCGTCGATGTGCATGAACCGGACCCGCCGCGCCTTGAGCTGGCGCCTCAGCATCTTCCAGGCCGGTCCTTCTTTGAGCGGCCGGTCGCAAGGGTACCCGAGTTTCTCCAGGGCTTCTTCCGCCAGGAGCTTGAGCGAACAGGGGGACGGAGCCTTGAGGCGGATGATCGGTGCCGTGACGGTCATACCGGTCTCCCGCGGCTGCAGCTCCGGCCGGCGGCGGATCGCCATGTCGATGCTCGTGCTCTTTCCGGCACCGGTCGCACCGATGAGGCAGAGGCAGTTCCGCTCCGTCCGGCGGCCGTCGGCCGACACGGCGGCCGCCTCGACCAGGAGCTGCAGCTCGGCGTCGATCATCCGGTCGCGGCCGGTCTTCAGATAGCGCCCGTTGATCCGCGCCATCCGCTCGGCGCGCCGGATCGACGCCTCATCCATGAACGCCGCAAGATCGGCGTCGGTCTGCACGTCTCCCGGGAAGACGTCGCTCGCGTGTTCTTCCATATCGATCACCGTGCTCAGTTGGAGGACCAGTCTTCGGGCGACCCGAAGCTCGCGTCGTCGAAGACGCTCTCGTCGAGGCCGTCCGCGGGTTCGTCGTTGGTGGCGATCCGCTCCGGCGTCAGGTCGAGGATCGGCCCCGCCTCGACGAGCGGGGAGGGGAGCACGAGGTCGTCGCCGAATTCGCCGTCATCGGCGAAGGTCAGGCTGCGAAACACGTCCGCCTCGAGCTTCTCGAAGTACTTCGCCGTCAAGACCGGCGAGCGGATCTCCGCCCTCCGCACCGCTTCCTGGGCGACGTCGCTCAGGTGCGTCACCGCCGCCAGGACGGTGCCGCGGCTCAGCGCCGCCGAGTCGGCGTGACGCTGCCGAAGATCGCGAACGGCTTCGGCCCACTGCCAGATGCTAACACCTTCGAGGCCGCGGAAGCGGGCCGGAACGGTGATCCAGCCAGTCTTAGTTTTCACCGAAACGGCCCACAGGTCCAACGGATCGACACGCACTTCCGCGGGGCGCTGGCGGATCTCGCGGCGGTATCTCTGCAGTGCTTCGCTCTGGTAGCGGATCCCGGAGAAGCTGACGCCATGAACGCCGATGCGACGCTCGCAGGCGACGCCCATCACGTGCCTCAACACGTCGCGATGAGGCGGCGGCGGAAGACCCCGCTCGCGGCTCAGGCGACGCATGCAGTTCCACGGCGTCTCGCCCGTCAGCCCCTCATGTGGATGATTGTGATAGAGGTCGAGCACGCCCTTGAGGAAAACCGCGTTCAGTTCGTCGATATCCAGGCACGCGTTGCCTTCGGCGTCGTAATCACCGCGATCGACCACGTTCGCGAAGGTCTGACCCGGAAAATGCGACAGGATGCGCGTTCGCAGCGTGAGGAAGATCCTCTCGATGCGTCCGCGCATCTCCGCCAGACCAGCAGGCGGGTAGACCGCGGCGATACCCAGCGTCGAAAGGCGTTCGAGCACCGCGTCCGACGTCAGGTTCGTGCCGTTGTCCATCGCGACGGAGCGAGGCTTGGCGTGGATGTATGTCGGGCTCGTGCCCAGGTGCCGGGACAGGCGCGACTTGTCGACCATCGCCGTCTCGATCGTCGCGAGCGCGCTCTCGACGCAGGGAGCCGTGTCCAGGAGCCGCATCGCGACGATCATCCGCGTCCGTGCGTCGATCGCGGCCGACAGCCACACCCGAGACCGCTCGACCATCGCCTTCTGTTCCTTGGAAAGCTTTTCCCAAAGGCCGGCGTCGACGAGGATCTTCATGAGGCTGACGCGCCACTCGTCCAGCTCGATACGCTCGAAAGGACTCTCGACGTCGAGGCCGGTCGTGTGCATGCCCCATTTGCGCAGAGCCGCCTCTCGCCCTTCGCGCCCGGCGCAGACGAAAAACGGGTCGAGCGCGTCGATCATGCGCTCGAACGCCTTCCTCTTGAGCCTGCGCATCGGCGGCCGACCGGCCGCCGCACGAGCGGCGTCCTCGTCGTCGATCGCGCCTTGCAGCAGCAGGAACAAAGCAGCTTTGGTGGGGCGGGTGTTCGACGCGTACCGGACAGCATAGTCGTGGTGCATCGCGTACGTGTCGGCGTCGAGCGTCAGGCGCGAACCGGGGCCGAAGTACTGGTCGATCAGCGAGTCGCGCTCGTAGCCCGACCGTTCGTACCGCTTCAGCCAACGACGGAGCTGTGTGGGCGTCGGATCGCGCATTTCGGCCGTAAGCGCCTTGCCGCCGCGGGCCTTCCTCCACTCGGCACTCTTGCGCCTGTCGCGCATCATGTCCGCGGCGACGTCGGCGATGGCGATCTCCATCTTCGCGTCCGACCTGCGGACCCGCCGGTCTTCCGACTCCGCCGCGATGAAGCGCCTGCACCAGTCTTCCTTGAAGCGCACCTTCCGAGCCTGCGCTTCGGTGAGTTCCGCGAAGGTCCTGCGGCCATAGGTCAGCCGCAGCTCCGCCTTGGCCCGCGTGAAGAAGCCCTCATCGATCTTGATCCGTGCGTCGGCGATCAAGCTCGCCATCTGGCCGTGCGTGAAAATCTCGGTGACGGCGAGGTCGTCGACGCGGGCGAGGGAATGGCCGTCGGGGAGACGCCGATTGTACGAGTACTCGACCCCGTCGATCACGACGCGGCTCTCGCCGGGAATGTCATACACCGGCATGAAGCCGTGTGCCCGATCGTCGGTCTTGATGATGCTCATGATCTGATCCTCAGTGCGCGGTGGATGGACGGGAGGCGGGGCGCAGGAGCGTCGTGGCGCCGAGGCGCTCCCGGTGGACGAGTTCGAGAAGGCCGTCGTCGATCAGGCAGATCAGCGCGACCCGGCCGCGTGGGCCGAGGCCCATCGCCTCGACGAGGGCGCCGAGCATGACGGCGCCGCGCAGGCGCGAGACGAGCACGGCCGCCGCGGCGACGTCCGCGTCGTTGCGGGCGGCACGCGCTTCGAGGATCTCGACGGCGTTGCGCGTGCGGGCTTTCGTGACGAACCGTTCCGTCACGATCAGAGCTTCGTCCGCGAAGCCGGTCAGGCTCTGCCGGCGAATGCACTCGACGGCCGTCGTCAGCTTCTCGTCGACGTCGACCGACGGGCGTACGGCGAACGCGAGGCGAAGGCCGTCCGGCTCTTCCACGAGGAAGTCGAAGGTGTGCGTGGCGGACCGGCCGTCCGGCAGGACGTAGCTGCGGGCCGGCGGTTGGTCGTGAATCCGCCGACGGCGGTCTTCGGCGCGCTGGATGAGCCAAAAACCGTATTCGATCATCGACTCCGCGACGACGGCGCGCTGGTCTTCCGCGTCGACGTCCCGGATGCGGAAGCTCCGCTTGGTGCGCCGGGCGATCTGGCGCGAGGCCGTCGACGGGCCGGCGCCGACCCAGACGACCTCCTCCCGGTCCTGGCCGGTCGGAACGCCGCCCTCGAAGAGGCTGCCGTCCTGCCGCACGAAGCGGCCGGGGTACGGACGGTCCGGCGCGAGGTAGACCGGCGTTTCGGGAAGGGGATGAGCGTACGAGCTGACGCCCGCGAGCCGCTCCTGCATGTATTGGATGACGTGCTTCTCGTTCATCGACAACAAGTCTCCGGTCCTGCGGTCGCAAGGCGACGCAGGTTCGAGTGTGGTGGGCTGGTGATCGGCATGGCTCCGCCGGTGCCCTCGACGGCGAGAGCAAGACGACTTCCATGTCGGTGGGAGGCGGCGACGTCGGTCGTCGGCCGCGGCGGTCAGGTCAGGTGGACAAACGCATCATGGGAACTCCTCTGCGCAGTCACGCCGAATCGCTTGACCGCGATGATGCGATCGGCGATCGTCGCGCTACTCGGTTTTCGGGCGTTGTGCCCGAACTCACGGTGCGGGTATTCGGGCGGCGTGCCCGAACTCGTGGTTCAAGCGATCCTGACCTTACGGTCCGGTCGCCAGTTCTCTGCTCTGCTCGAGCGAACTTGAATCGGCGCGTTCGACCTGGCCGTCGGACGCGCTTTTTCGTTTCTGGACCTTCGTCGGCGAATCACTCCTCAAAGAATCGTCTGAGCGACGACTCGCCGATTCGCCGTGCCCGATCCAGACGTCCAAGCGCAAATTTCCCTTTTGACTCCGGGCGGAAAATGGAGTCCGAACAAGGCGTTGTCGCAAGCCGTTGACTCATCTCGTTAAAAAAACGTGACCGATTCGTTCTGCCCGTATGGGGCGTCAATCGGATCGTCGATTTTTTGCGCGAGGGTTCTCGTCGGCCCGGTTTCAGGCATGCGATCCGAAGCCATGGACGACGTGCCGCGCCGGCCCGAGCCGCCAGAGCCGGTTGCTCGACCGCATCCAAGCATGAGCGCGGTCGATGGCGTGGACTGGCGACGTCGTGCCGGGACCGGGGCCGACGTGCGGGTGGCCGGTGACGA
>CANJKV010000264.1 GCA_947474855.1 Aurantimonadaceae bacterium
GCGAGCTCGCGCGTCCTGTCGGAATGCGTGATCTACGGCCGCTTCGTCGACGAGGTGGAGAAGCGGCCCGACCTCCACCACCCGTCCGAGGAAGCGCTCTGCCACATCTACTGGCGCGGGGCGGCGATGGACGCGCAGGCGCTGAGCGGTTTTGCTGCCGCGCTCCAGCCCCATCAGGTGGCGGCGGGCATCCAGTCCTTCACCGGCACCGACCCGCTCCTCATTCGCCGGGCTGCGGGGCTCTGCTGATCGGCGCGAGGCCGTTCGTCGCGCCGGCCGCGTCGGGGTCCGGCAGGGCCGGTCCCGTGGCTCCGCGCTGCCGGAACGGCCGGCGGGCGCCCCAGTCGAGCGCCGTATAGGTCGAGGCGGCCGAGACCAGCCAGAGCACGAGGAAGAGGCCGTTGAGGCCGACGATCCAGCCGGTGCCCGTGCCCGCCTGCGGATCCGCGCCGTCGACGCCCGCGCGCAGAAGAAGGATCAGGAGCCCGGCCTTCATCAGGCCGACGAAGGCGAGGATCAACATGCGCAGCGTGGTGCGCCCGCGGGCGTAGAGGAGCTCGCCCTCGTATTCCACGAGGTTGCGGAAGGCAGGCACCAGGATGGCGACGAGAACCAGCGGCGCGACGCCCGCGACGTTGGCGCCCAAAGCGTTCGGGAACACGGCGAGGAAGCCGCCGAGAGCGGCGAGGCCCAGGATCGAGACGCCCGCGACGCCGCCCTCCACCAGCCAGCGCCGCCGCCAGCTCGACAGGAGCTCGGGCTCGCGCATCAGCTTCTGGACCAGCATGGTGTTGAAGGAGCGCACGGGAAGCGCCGTCAGGTCGACGAGCCGCATCAGGATGGCGTAGACGCCGGCGATCCCCGCACCGCCGAAGGACAGGACGAGCAGCTTGTCGAGCTCGGACTGGAGATAGAAGACGATCTCCGCGCCCGCCACCGACAGGCTGTCGCGCGCCCGCCCCAGCATCATCCGGCGCGACACGCGCAGGCGCTGGCGGGGGTAGGAGGTCGACACCGCGAGAAGAACGGCGAGGGCGTTGGCGCCGAGGTAGAAGAGCGCCCAGGATTCGATCGTCCCGGGTCCCGCGAGATAGAACAGGAGGGCGGCGGCGGCCCGCACCGCCGACCCGCCGATCACCAGCGCCGCGGCGCGCCCGAAACGGTTCAGCCCGTTGTTGACGATCACCACGATCTCGAGCGTGCGCCAGCACGCGATCTCCGCCGCCAGGATCGCGGCGAAGGCGGCGAGGCCGAGATGGCCTGCGAAGAAGGCGGCGTGGAAGGCGAGGGCGCCGATCGCCACGAGCGGCAGCGACAGGAGCGTCGCGGCGAGGAGGTTGCCGGTGGCGACGCCGATCAGCCACGGCTTCACCGTCGAGGCGCGGTAGAGCGGCGATGTGAAGCCGAGGCCGGCCACGCGCGACAGGACGACGCCGACCGCCGAGGCCGTCGCGAAGAGGCCGAACTCCGCGACGCTCAGCGCGTTGGCCACGCAGACGAAGTAGCCGAGCGAGATCACCAGCCGCCCGGCCGAGCCGCTGACGAGCGCGGCGAAGTCTCGGGCGAGGCTTAGCTGCCCCTTAAGGCTCGTCGTCCAGGCTGGAAGGGTTCGCATCATGCCCACGGGAAGCTGGCGGAGAGCTGTGATATGTCGATGCTGTCCGGTCGCGATCGAAGTGCGCGCCGATGGGGCGCATCGGGGGTGGACCTTAGAACGCCGTCGTTAACGCGTCGTTCGCTGATCGGTGGCGCGGCGGCGCTGGCGGCGACGGGAAGCCTTCCCCTGCGAGCGCGCGCGGCGGGGCCGGGTGCCGGCGCGGTGCCCTTCGGGGCGGCCATCCAGAACGAGTTCTTCGACGAGCCGGACTACCGCCAGCTCTTTCTCGACCATTGCGACATCATCCTGCCGATGAACGAGCTGAAGCTCGGCCAGCTCCGCCCGACGCGCGAGGCCTTCCGCTTCGAGCCGGCCGACCGGCTGGTGGAGTTCGCCCGCGCGCACGGGCGGCGCAGCCGGGGCCACACCTTCTGCTGGTGGAACGACCTGCCGCCCTGGCTGGAAGCGGTGCGCGACGCGCGCGAGGCCGAGCGGATCCTGCGCGACCACATCGAGGCCGTGGCGGGCCGCTATGCGGGGCGCCTGGAGAGCTGGGACGTCGTCAACGAGGTGATCGCCTGGGACCCGGCCGAGGAGGGCGCCCTGCGCGACTACTACTGGCTCCAGGTGCTCGGGCCCCGCCACATCCCGATCGCCTTCGAGGCCGCGGCGGCGGCCGATCCCGGCGCCCGCCTCGTCGTCAACGACTTCGATCTCGAATTCGTCGGCAGCCGCTACGACATGCGCCGCCAGATCGCCCTGTCCATGGTGCGGCAGCTGAAGGATGCGGGGCACGCCGTCCACGCCGTCGGCATCCAGGCCCATCTTTATTCGGACCTGCGGGTCGACGTCGACGCGCTCGGGCGCTTCTGCGAGGCCCTGAAGGCGATGGACTGCGGCCTCCTCGTCACCGAGCTCGACATCATCGACTGGAAGATCGAGGGCGGCCCGGCCGAGCAGGACGCGGCGGCCGAGCGGATCGTCTCCGACCTCCTCGACGGCGTCCTGGCGGCCGGCCCGCCCGAGGCGGTGATCGCCTGGGGTCTTACCGACCGCCACAGCTGGGTCGGCGACGTGATGCCGCGAGACGACGGCAACGAGCGCCCGCTTCCCTTCGACGCCGAGAACCGGCCCAAGCCCTGGTACGACATGCTGCGCCGGCGCTTGGCGGCGGGGCGCTGAGCGAAGCGCCGCGTTGAGGATTTCTTCACCTTAACGCTTTGTTTGCCGAGCCCTCGATAGGATGGGCGAACCCTTCAACGACCGCGCCGTCCGGCGCAACCCGAACGAGCCGCCGATGTTCACGACCGAGCCGACAGCGTCCGGGCATGACGAGCCCGGCAACCGCGAGCGCGCGGCACATGGGGGATCGGGCGGCGGCGGGCCGGCCGGCCTGATCGACCCCGCCCTTCTCGTCTCGGCCGTGTGGCGCGCCCGCTGGCTCATCGTTCTGTGCGGCGTCCTGGGGGCCGCGATCGCCGCGGCCTACGCCTATTCCACGCCGAAGATCTACGCGTCGACGACGCAGATCCTGCTCGATCCGCGCGACATCAAGGTCATCCAGAACGAGGTCACGCCGAACGGGCTGCCCTCGGAAGCCACGCTGGCGCTCGTCGAGAGCCAGCTCGCCGTGATCTATTCCAACGAGATCCTGGCACGGGCGGTCGAGGCCGAGGGGCTGACCACCGATCCCGAATATGTCGGCGGATCGGCGCTCGGGATCGGCGCGATCACCGCCTCGATCAACCGTGCCCTCTTCGGCGAGGCCGAGCCGGAGGCCGTCGATCCCCGCCGGCGCGAGCTGCGGGTGATCGGGGCGCTGCGCCGCAACCTGTCGGTGACGCGCGACCCCAACAGCTTCATCATCAACCTCACCGTCAAGAGCCAAGTGCCCGAGCGCGCCGCGCGGCTGTCCACGACGATCGCCCGCCTCTTCATCGACAACCTCGCGGTGGTCCAGGCCGATACGGCCCGGCGCGCCAGCGAGTCCCTGTCCTCGCGCCTGTCGGAGCTGCGCTCGCGCGTCGTCTCGGCCGAGCGCGCGGTCGAGGCCTACAAGGCCGAGAACGCCCTGATCGGCGTCGGCGGCCGGCTCGTCGACGACGACTATATCATCCGCATGAACGACCAGCTCGCCCGCGCGCGCGCCGACATCACGGCGCTGCGGGTGCGCGCCGGCTCCATGCAGAACGCCAGCGTCGAGGACGTCGTCCAGGGGACGCTGCCCGAGGAGCTGACCTCGGAAGCGCTGACGCGTCTTCGCACCACCTATTCGCAGCTCGCCCAGGAGTCGGCCGTCCTGCGCGCGCGCCTCGGCCCGCGCCATCCCCAGCGTATCGCCAGCGACGAGGCGCTCGCCTCCGCCCGCAGCGCCATCGAGGCGGAGCTGCGCCGCATCGTGTCCGCGGCCCAGACCGAACTCGCCCGCGCCGAGCTCACCGAGCAGCAGCTGTCCAGCCAGACCGACGAGCTGAAGGCCAAGCAGGTCACGACCAGCGGCTCCTTCGTGCGCCTGCGCGAGCTGGAGCGCGAGGTCGACGCTTCGCGCGCCGTCTACGAGGCCTTTCTTCTGCGCGCCCGGGAAACGGGCGAGCAGGAAAGCATCAACACGGCCAACGTGCGCATCGTGTCCGAGGCCGTGCCGGCGCTCGATCCGGTCAGCCTGTCGCGCAGGGTCGTTATCGCCGCCGGGGGCATCGTCGGCGGAGTTCTGGCCGCGGCGCTCGCCGTCATCGTTGCCATCGGCCGCATCCTGTTCGCCCCGCCGGCGTCCTCCGGCCCGCGCAGCCCCTTTGCGGCCGACGGGCGCGACGCCCCGCCGGAGCACCACCCCCGCCACGCGGACGCGCCGGCCCGCCGCGATCTCGGCTTCGCCGCGCCCGGCATGGCCGCCTCCAGCGCGGCCTTCTTCCAGGAGGTCGAGCGGGCCGAGAACCGGCCGGCCGCCGCTTTCGCCTCCGTGCCCGTCTCCGATGCCGCGCGGCCGGACGAAAACGACCGCGCCCGGCCCGCCGAGCCCGCCGCCGCCGAGGCTCGGGCGGAGACGGAAGCGACCGGGCCCGTCGGCGAGGCCCTCGCGCCCGCGCCGGAGCCGGCCGACACGGCCCGGCGCGAGGCCGAGGCGCAGCCGGGCGAGGCGGCGTCGCTGGCGCCGGAGTTCGCCGAAATCCGCTCCGAGATCGAGGCGGTCCGCCATCAGCTGTCCCTGCTTCGCGCTCGGCGTGCGCGCGGCAGGACCTGACCCGGCCGGTCCGAACGCCCCTCGCGCGGGGGAGAGGTTGCGGCGCTATTCCCCAAATCCTTCGGGAAACGCGGCTTGCGAATCCACTTCTGCGCGTTAGCATCTTCCCAACGAACAGTCGCTCCCGGCGGGGAGGAGGCGAGGCCGGCCGCGAGCCGTCCCCGCCTTCGCGTCGAGGTGGCGGCGGAGCATGTCTGGGAGGATGCATCCATGCTGACGAGGAAGTTGATCGCGGCGCTCGGTATGACCGTGTTCGCCGTGCCCGGGGCGATCGCCGCGGAGATCTCGATCGTGTCGGGCTCCGTCGGACCGGACATCGCGGAGCTGCGGGCGCAGCTCGACGAGTTCGAGAAGCAGAGCCAGCACAAGGTCACCATCGTCGAGATGCCGGCCTCGACCACCGACCAGTTCGGCCAGTACCGCCTCTGGCTCTCGGCGCAGAACGCCGACATCGACGTCTACCGCACCGACGTGATCTGGGCCGGTCAGCTCGCCCAGCACTTCGTCGACCTGACCGAGCCGATGAAGGACGTCGTCGGCGACCATCTCCCCTCGGTGATCGCCTCGCAGACGGTGAACGGCAAGCTCGTCGCCTTCCCGATGTTCACCGACGCGCCGGCCCTCTACTACCGCACCGACCTCCTGGAGAAGTACGGCAAGGAGCCCCCGAAGACCTGGGAGGAGCTGACCGCCACCGCCAAGGAGATCCAGGACGCGGAGCGCGCGGCCGGCAATACGGGCATGAACGGCTTCGTCTTCCAGGGCGCGCCCTACGAGGGCCTGACCTGCGACGCGCTGGAATGGGTGGCGAGCTCGGGCGGCGGCCAGATCGTCTCGCCCGAGGGCGACATCACCATCAACAACCCGCAGGCCGTCGCGGCGCTCGAAATGGCCAAGGGCTGGGTCGGCACCATCGCCCCGGCCGGCGTCCTCGCCTACCAGGAAGAGGAGTCGCGCGGCGTCTGGCAGACCGGCAACGCGGTCTTCATGCGCAACTGGCCCTACGCCTACGCCCTCGGCAACGGCGCGGACTCGCCGATCAAGGGCAAGTTCGAGGCGGTGCCGCTGCCGGCCGGCTCGGGCGGCTCCTCGGCCGCGTGCCTCGGCGGCTGGAACCTCGCGGTCTCCGAATACTCGCAGGACAAGGAGGCCGCGATCGAGCTCGTGCGCTTCCTCGCCGCCCCCGAGCAGCAGAAGGCCCGCGCCCTCGGCAATGCCCGCCTGCCGACCATCCCCGCCCTCTACGAGGACGCCGAGATCAAGGAAAAGGCGCCGCTCGTCGCCGCCTGGGGAGAGGTGGTCGCCGCCGCGGTGCCGCGGCCGTCCGCCGCGACGCAAGGCCAGTACAACGAGGTGTCCCAGAACTTCTGGACGGCCGTCAACGAGACTCTCGCCGGCCGCGGCGACGCCGCCTCGAACCTCCAGCGCCTCGAGTCCCAGCTGCGCCGCCTGAAGCGCAACGCCTGGAAGTAAGCCTCGGCGTCGGCCCGGCCGGGAGATTGGGCCGGGCCGGCTTTCGCGCCTGAGCGCATGAGCGCGGGCCGCGCGCTTTGTCCGCGGCATGCCGGCAGGGAGGACGGGCATGGCAAACGTGTCGCTGGGCGTGCCGCCCACCAAGAAGGCGATCGAGACGGAGGAGTTCGGGCCGGCCAGGCGCTCGACGCTGTCGCGCCAGCGGCTGCGGGCCGCCTGGCTGTTTCTCCTGCCGATGATCGTGGTGCTGGCCCTCGTCGCGGGCTGGCCGCTCCTGCGGACGATCTGGCTGTCCTTCACCGACGCCACCCTCGACACGATCGGCACGGCCGAGTTCGTGGGCTTCCGCAACTACTGGGAATATGTCGACTACGGCGACGGGACCGGCGAGTATTTCGGCCTTCTCCACGACCCCGCCTGGTGGGGTTCGGTCTGGAACACGGTCTACTACGCCTCGATCTCGGTCGTTCTGGAAACGATCCTCGGCCTCGTCTTCGCCCTCGTTCTCAACGCCGAGTTCAAGGGCCGCGCGCTCGTGCGCGCCGCCGTCCTGATCCCCTGGGCGATCCCGACGGTCGTCTCGGCCAAGATGTGGGCCTGGATGCTGAACGACCAGTTCGGCATCATCAACGACATGCTGATGACGCTCGGGATCATCTCCTCGCCCGTCGCCTGGACCGCCAATCC
>CANJKV010000265.1 GCA_947474855.1 Aurantimonadaceae bacterium
CGTCACGAGCTGCAGGACGTCGCTCTGCTCGGCCTCCTCGCCGGCCGTTTCCAGGACGATCGTCACCGGCTCGCCGTCGGGGCGCAGGCGGATGCCGGCGCCGTTGCGCTCCGTCAGCCCCATGGCGTCGAGGAGGGCGTCGGCCGCGGCGGGATCGTGCCCGGCCCAGCGCGTTGCGAGGTCGGGCTCGAAGAGCCGCGTGCCGGCCAGGATCGTGTCGTTGGAGGGCCGCGCGAGGCCGTAATAAACGACCTGGTTGATGTCCTCGCGGTTGATCGCCAGCGAGAGCGCGCGGCGGAAGCGCACGTCGCGCAGGATCGCGCGCCAAGCGGGATCGGCGACGGTGAGGTTCGGGTAGAGCGCGACGCGCGAGCCGCGGCCCGAGCGCCAGCGGCGGACATCGTAGTCCTGCCGCTCGGCGGCGCGCTTGATGAAGGCGTAGTTGCCGAAGTTGAGGAAGTTCGCCTGGAGGTCAGCCTCCCCACCGGCGACCTTGGCGGGAATGAGCCCGGCGCCCGCGATCGTCATCGCCACTTCGTCGATATAGGGCAGCTGACGGCCGGCGGCGTCGACGCGGTGGAAGAAGGGGTTGCGGCGGAACACGTAGCGGTCGGCCGGCGGCTCCGTCGCGAGCACCCAGGGCTGGAGCGAGGGCAGCTCCGGATTGGTGTTCTTGTAGGACTGGTCGAGCTTGAAGTGCAGCGCCACCCAGTTGCGCTGGCCGGCCTCGCCGACGAGGCGCTCCAGCTCGGCCGGATCGGCATATTTGGCGTGGAAGCGCTTCAGGTAATGGGCGGGCCGGAAGATCTCGAGCGGCAGCGAGCCGGCCATGGCCGGCAGGAACAGGGGGTTGGGCCTGTCCCATTCGTAGCGGATGGTGAGCGGGTCGAGGAAGGTGACGCTCGGCCCCTTCCCGTCGACCAGAAGCTCGCGCGGCAGACCGTTCTTGCCGAGCTTGGGGTCGTTGACGACGTCTTCCCAGTAGTAGCGGAAGTCCTCCGCCGTGAAGGGCTCGCCGTCCGACCAGCGGTGGCCGGCGCGCAGGTGGATGGTGAAGCGCCGCCCCTCCTCGACGTCGATCGCCCGGGCGATGTCGGGCCGGATGGAGCCGTCCGGACGATAGCCGGCGAGGCGCGCATACCCGAAGACCACCATGCGCCGCGTGTCGCGCGCCTGCGCCTCGAGGATGCGCAGCGCGCCGCCGTAGACGCCGGGCTCCCGGTCCATGGCGGCGAGGTCGGTCACCAGCGGCTCGGACGGCAGGCGCTCGCGCATCGGCGGCAGCCGCCCCTCCTCGACGCTCCGCGCCAGGATCGGCGGTTCGGCCTGAGCCGGAGCCTGAGCCCCCGCCGGCAGGGCGGCACACAGCCAGGCGAGAACGGCCAGCATCACGGCGGCGACGGCGAGCCGGCCATGCTCGAAGCGGTCGGATCGCACGTGGCCCGGCGTCATGCTCATGCCTCACCTCCTCCGCCCGCCGGCTCCAGCACGCGCCCGTCCCTCGTCGTGGGCGCGTGCGGCGCGCTTCTCGGCGCGTCCGGCGTTCCGGCAACGAAGCTTCGCACGAAATGCTCCGGAGCGACCTCGATCAGGCCCGGCTCGGCGCTCCCCACCCCGCCGCCATAGGGCCGGGGCCAGGTCGCCGGGTCGGAGCGACGGCCGGCGGAAAGCTTCGACAGGTCCAGCCGGCTGTCGGGATCGGGCTCGGGGATCGCGGCGATCAGGGCGCGCGTATAGGGGTGGCGCGGCTCGCGGAACAGGACCTCGCGCGGCGCGATCTCCACGAGGCGCCCGGCCGCCATGACCATGATGCGGTCGGCGAGATAATCGACCACGGCGAGGTTGTGCGAGATGAACAGGCAGGTGAGGCCCAGCCGGTCCTTCAGGTCGCGCACGAGGTTCAGGATCTGGGCCTGGACCGAGACGTCGAGGGCCGAGACCGGCTCGTCGAAGACGATGAGCTCGGGTTCGAGCGCGAGCGCCCGCGCGATGCCGATGCGCTGGCGCTGGCCGCCGGAGAAGCTGTTGGGGTGGCGGTTGAGGTGGCTCTCGTCGAGGCCGACGAGGCGGATCAGCTCCTTCACCCGGGCCTTTCGAGAGCGTTCGTCGCCGATGCCGTGGACGAGCAGCGGCTCGGCGACGATGCCGCCCACCGTCATGCGCGGGTTGAGCGCGGAATAAGGATTCTGGAAGACGTACTGCACGCGCCGGCGCCAGCGGCGCAGCGCCTCGCCCGACAGGCCGAGGACGTCCGTTCCGGCGCCGTCAGCGTCGAACATCTCGATGCGGCCCTCGTCGGCGCTTTCCGAGCGGGCGACGATCTTCGACAGCGTGGTCTTGCCGCAGCCGCTCTCGCCGACGAGGCCGAGGCATTCGCCGCGCCGGATCTCGAAGGACACGTTCCGCACGGCATAGGTGGAGGCGCGGGGGGCGGCCGCGAGCATGGCGCCGGGGCGCGGATGGAAGACCTTCGACACGTCGTCGACGCGCAGCAGCGTGCGCCCGGCCTCGGCCGCGGGACGGGCCGGCGAGCGGACCGGCGGGACCGGGATCTCGCGCAAGGGGCGAAGGCGCGCTCCCCGGTCCATGCCCAGACGCGGGACGGCCCCGATCAGGCCCTTCAGATAAGGGTGGCGCGGGTCGTGGAAGAGGTCGCGCACCGTGCCCCGCTCCATGGCTTCGCCGTGGTGCATCACCACCATCTCGTCGGCCATGTTGGCGACGACGCCGAGGTCGTGGGCGACGAGCAGGATCGCGGTTCCGTGACGCTCCTTCAGATCCATGAGGAGGCGCATCACCTCGGCCTGGACGGTGACGTCGAGCGCGGTCGTCGGCTCGTCGGCGATCAGGAGCGCAGGCCGGCAAATGGTCGCCATGGCGATCATCGCGCGCTGGTTGAGGCCGCCGGACAGCTCGAACGGATATTTGTGCGCGGCCTCTTCGGGCCGCGTGAAGCCCACCGCCTCCAGCGCCGCGACGACCTCGCGATGCGCTTGCCCCCGGTCGACGTCGCGGTGAAGGCGCAGCGCCTCGCCGATCTGGTTGCCGATCGTGTGGAGCGGCGACAGGGCGACCGTCGGCTCCTGGAAGATCATCGAGATCCGGTTGCCGCGGATGGCCCGGAAGGCCCGCGAGCGGGGCGACAGGCTCGCGAGGTCGACCGGCGGAGCGTCCCCGTCCCGGAACAGCATGCGCCCGCCGAGAATCTTCGCGACCCGCGGCAGAAGACCGAGAAGCGCGAGTCCCGTCGCGGACTTGCCCGAGCCCGACTCGCCGACGAGCGCCACGACCTCGCCGCGGCGGATGCGGAAGGACAACTTGTTGACCGCCCGGATGGTGCCGGCCGGGGTCCAGAACTCGACCGTCAGGTCCTCGACGCTGAGGAGGTCGCTCATCGCCGGGACCGGGAGGACGAGCGGGGCTCCGGCCGTCGCGCGCGCCGCTTCGTCGGACAGGTTGAAGAAGGCGGCGGCGGCGAGGTCATGGGAGCTTGAGGTCGAGGAGCACGATCTCGGAGTAAAGATGACCGACCGCGATCGGATCCACGTCCGGCGAACGAAACCAGCGCGCCAAGGGAAGCGCTTCGATCCGACCCTTGTCAACGGCGCCCTGCATGAAGCGCGCGTCGACGGCCAGCACGCCGCGCTCCGGCCGGGCCAGGCGGTCGGCCAGGGCTTGCGCGCGCGGGGCGAGGAAACCGGGATCGCCGACGTGGAGGACCTCGCAATAGGCGACGTCCTCGCCCTTGAGCTTCACGTGGTAGGCGAGGTGCACGGCCTTGTCGCCCTCCCGCAGGACGGCGTGGGAGACCGGCAGGCCTTCGTGATCGGCGACGATGCGTTCGGCTTGCGGCCCGATCGCGGCGAGCGTTGCGGGTGTTGCCGGCTCGACCGTCAGTTCGGGCGCCGCGCCCGGGCGGGGCTCGAACAGGCTGCGGGTGTCGTCGAGCACCTCGAAGCCGAGGGCGCGGATCTTGCGCCCCGTCGCCGCCCGCGCCGTCATGGTGGCGTAGGTGACCTCCGGCCGAGCCATGCCGGCGCGCAGCAGCGCGTCGCCGACGCCGCTGCCGCGATGCTCGCGCAGGAGATACCAGGAGCCGAGGTCGCAGAAGCGCCGGATGCCGAGCGGCGTCGGCCGGTCGCTGTAGATCGTCGCCATGAAGCCGACGACCTCGCCCGCCGCCTCGACGAGCCAGCCGCGCTCGACCTCGGGCGGGCGCCAGGGATAATCGAGGATGCGCCGCCAGCGCGCGCGCGGGATCTTCGGATTCATGCGGGTGTGGAGGAGCTCGACGACCGCGTCGATGTCAGCCTCGCCCGCCGGCCGCACGATCGGGCTCATCGTCCCGCCCCCGCGCTGTCCGACAAGCCGAAGGCTCGCGCCGCACCGATCCAGCGCGCGGCCGGGTGCGCCGCCAGGAGGCCGAGGAGTTCGTCAAGGAAGGCCCAGCTCTCCTCGTCGTGGTCGAGGTGGTGGGTCAGGATGCCGAAGGGCTCGTCCGAACGGGCGGCGCGTCGCTCGGCGAGCTGGCCGGCCATGTCGCGCAGGAGCTTGTCGCGCCCGGCAAAATGCGCGCCGCCCTTCCAGCGCAGGATGTCGAGATGGGCGTTGACCTCGGCGAGGCCGTCGCCGCGGGGTTCGGCGGCCGGCCCGAAGGTGCTGAGGCCGCGCCAGCCCGCCTGTTCCAGCCGGTCGGCAATCCGCGGCTCGATCCGGTTCCAGGGCGGCACCATTACCGGAAGGAAGCGGCCGGGAAAGAGGTCGTCGAGGATCGCGCGGCCGCGCGTCAGCTCGGCAAGCACCGCGTCCGCGTCCCGGTCGCCGCCGCATTCCACCGCCCGCCCGCCCGGCGCCGCGTGGTTGCGGTGCGCCGAGCCGTGCTGGAGGACGGAGACCGCCGGCTCGTCGGCGAGCCGCGCGGCAAGGCCATCCCGGGCGCCGAGCGGAACCACGGCCAGCGCGAGCGGCAGGCCGTGGCGACGGGCGATACGGAGAAGGCGGTCGAGGGCGGCGCTCGGCTCGACCGCGTCGTCGTCGCGCCACCAGAGCGGGACGCGGCGCCCCTCGCGCGCGAAGGCGTCGAGTTCGCGTCGAAGCGTCGTCTCGGCGGATGTTTCAGCCATGCGAGCGGCTCCGCCGCCTTCGCCCGATCCGTCCCGCCACGCCTGCCGTCCAAACCTGCATGGCGCCGGTCGTAGCCGGGATCTAGCATGGGGTCCAGGCGTCACGCACGACCGGGGAGCCCTCCCATGCGCAATCCACCCCTCATCCTCGCGGTCGACGACGAGCCGGACACCCTGGACACCCTCGCCGCGCAGCTCTCGGGCGCGGGCTACGCCGTGGCGACGGCCGACACGGGACCGGCGGCCCTCGACAAGGTCCGGGCGCTTCTGCCCGACCTCGTCCTCCTCGACAACGCCCTGCCCGGCCTCACCGGCGTCGAGGTGGTGCGGGCCATCAAGGCGGATGCGAGCCTGCCCTTCACGCCGGTCATCATGGTGACGGGCCGAGCCGAGCCGCGCAGCATCGTCGAGGGCCTGGATGCCGGCGCCGACGATTATCTCGGCAAGCCCGTCGACGCGGCGGCGCTGATGGCGCGGGTGCGCGCCATGCTCCGCCTGAAGGGGCTCCACGACACGGCGCAGCGCCAGGCCCGGGCGCTCGAACGCCAGGCCGAGGAGCTGGCGAAGTGGAGCGCGCGGCTGGAGGAGCGGGTCGTCGAGCAGGTCGCGACCATCGCGCGCATCGAGCGCTTCCGCCGCTTCCTGCCGCCGCAGGTCGCCGAGATCCTCGCCTCCGGCCGGGGCGGGACCCGCGATCCGCTGGCCTCGCATCGCGGGCCGGTCACCGTGGTCTTCGCCGACCTTCGCGGCTTCACCGCATTCGTGGAAGCGGCGCCACCCGACACGGTCATGGCGGTGCTGCGCGCCTATCACGCCGCGGTGGGCGAACTGGCGGCGGCGCTCGACGGGACCCTGGAGCGCTTCGTCGGGGACGGCGTCCTGGTGCTCTTCAACGACCCCCTGCCCCAGGTCGACCACGTGCTGCGGGGCGTGCGGCTGTCGCTGGCGCTGCGCGAGCGGGTGGCGGGGCTCGCCCGCGGCTGGGCGGCGGAGGGCCACGCGCTCGGCCTCGGGATCGGCATCGCGACGGGCGAGGCGACGATCGGCAGCGTCGGCTTCGAGAACCGGCTGGAATATTCGGTGATAGGCTCGGTGCCGAACCTCGCCGCGCGCCTCTGCGAGAAGGCCGAAGCCGGGCGGATCGTGACCGACGAGGCGGTCTGCCGTCTCGCCGGGCCGGGCCTTGCCGCGCGCCCGGCCGGCGCCCTGTCGCTCAAGGGCTTCGCGCGCCCCATCGCGGCCTTCGAGATCGACGGCCTCGGCGACCGCAGGTGACAAGGGCCTAAACGGCCGCGGCGCGGCGATAAAGGTGGTAGCGCCCCTGCCCGATGCCCTCCGGCAGCTCCAGGGGATCGAGCCCGGGGGTCGCGAGGGGCTGGTCGGAGATGACGTGACCGCCGGGGGCGACGATCCGCGCGAGCACGGGCCCGAGCCAGGTGCCGAGCGCGGCGTCGACGACCGGGTCGCCGCAGCCGAGATCGCTATGGACGAGGAGGATGGGCGCGCCGGCGCTCGCGGCGAAGGGCTCCAGCGTTTCGCCGAGATCGCCGACGACGAGGTCGCTCGCCGCCGGCAGCCGGTGCGGCGGCAGGCTCGGCCGGCGCTCGAAGACGACGATGCGGCGCTCGCCATGGATCTCGCGCAGATGGTCCCAGGTCCGCCCGTTGCCGAGGCCGAGTTCCAGGATGAGCCCGTCGCGGCCGGCGACGAGGTCCGGCGTCGTGTTGAGAAGGAGGCGCTGGGCTTCCAGGCGACGGATGAAGCTGTCGAGGCGGCTCATGCGGGTTCCTTCGAG
>CANJKV010000266.1 GCA_947474855.1 Aurantimonadaceae bacterium
CTCGACATCTCGGCCGCCGCCATGCCGCACATGTCGGTCGGCATGGCCACCGTCATGGGCCTGCCCTGCCGCTTCTTCCGCGTGTCCTTCACCGGCGAGACCGGCTTCGAGCTGAACCTGCCGGCGGACGGCGTGCGCGCCGTCTGGGACGCGCTCCGCGAGGCCGCCCGGCCGCTCGGCATCGTGCCCTACGGCACGGAAACGATGCACGTCCTTCGCGCCGAGAAGGGCTACATCATCATCGGCCAGGAGACCGACGGCACGATGACGGCGGACGACGCCGGCCTCGCCTGGGCCGTGTCGAAGAAGAAGGCGGACTTCGTGGGCAAGCGCGGCATGACGCGCCCCGACCTCGTCGCGCCCAATCGCAAGCAGCTCGTCGGCCTCAAGACGGTCAACCCGCTGACCGTCCTGGAAGAAGGCGCGCAGATCGTCGCCGACCCGAACGAGCCCGTGCCGATGACCATGATCGGCCACGTCACCTCGTCCTATCGCTCGGCCGCGCTCGGCCGCTCCTTCGCGCTGGCGGTGGTTCGCAACGGCCGCGCCCGGATGGGGACACGGCTGTTCGTGCCGATGCCAGACGGGCCGATCGAGGTGGAAGTGGTGAACCCCGTGTTCTTCGATCCCGAAGGAGAGCGTCTCCATGGCTGATTCCGCTAGCCTCCGCCGCGTCTCGCCCCTCGACGGCCGCTACGCGAGCGGCGCGGGCGTGACGATCGCTCCGCTCCCGAAGCGCCGCCGCTTCTCGCTGCGGGCGCGCGAGAACGACGCGACGAGCCTCTCCGACGTCCTCGGCTTCGCGCTGCCGCGCCGACCGAAGACGAGCGCCGAAGGCGGGAGCGCCGCCGCGCTCTGGCTCGGGCCGGACGAGTGGCTGGTCTTTGCCGAAGGCGAGGTGGCCGACCGGCTGGCGGGCCTGAACGGCCCGGCCTTCGCCACCGAGGTCACCCATCGCAACGTGGCGATCCGCCTGGAAGGGCCGGCCGCGGAAGCCGTGTTGGGCGAGGGATGCCCGCAGGACCTGCGCTTGTCGCGCTTTCCCGTCGGGGCCTGCTCGCGCACCGTCTTCGGCAAGGTCGAGGTGGTGATCTGGCGGCGCGCCGAGACCGTGTTCGAGGTCGAGGTGTGGCGTTCCTTCTCGGACTATCTCTGGACCTATCTCGCCGAGGCCGCCCGCGCGCCGGCGCTCTGAACCGCTCGCCCCGTCGTCTTCGAGCCCTGTCCTCCGCAAAGGAGCGGCAGGGCTCTTGCTTTTCGTCCGCGTCTCCGCATACTCTGCGTTATAAAGTTATTTGGGGTGCAGCATGGGCGAGTACGAGAAGGCTCTGGCCGACATCGACCTCATCCGCAGCCGGATGGCCGCGAGCACGACCTTCCGCGGCTTCGGCCCGGCGGCGCTCGCCGCGACCAGCGGCATCGCCTTGGTCGTGGCGGGCGTGCAGACAACGATGCTGGCGGAGCCGATGCGGGAGCCGGGCGTGTTCTTCGCCGGCTGGATCGTCGCCGCCATCGTCGCGGTGCTCCTCATCGGAGCCGAGGTGATCGTGCGCGCGCGCCGCCACCATGGCGGGCTCGCCGACGCGATGATCCACAACGCGATCGGGCAGTTCCTGCCGGCCGGCGCGGCGGGACTGGCGCTCGCGGCGATCCTCGGGCGCTTCGCGCCGGACGCCGTCTGGACGCTGCCGGGACTCTGGCAGATCCTCGTCAGCCTCGGCCTCTTCGCCGCCGCGCCCTCGCTGCCGCGCGGCAGCCTTCTCGCCTCCGGCTGGTACTTTCTTTCGGGCTGCACAGTCCTGATGCTCGCGGCGCAGGGGCCGAGCCTGTCTCCCTGGATGATGGGCGTGCCCTTCGCGGTCGGCCAGTCGATCCTCGCGGCCGTCGTGTTCCGCGGACCGGGGGACGCGCATGGCCGTTGATCCCGCGCCCTTCGCCTATGACGGTCTCGACCGCACCATCCACGAGAAGGCGCGACTCGGCATCATGACCTCGCTGATCGGCCACGCCAAAGGACTGGCCTTCGGCGACCTGAAACGGCTTTGCGGTCTGACCGACGGCAACCTGTCGCGCCATCTCCAGGTGCTGGAGGAAGCCGGCCTCGTCGCCATCGACAAAGGCTACGAGGGCAAGCGGCCGCTGACCACCTGCCGCGTCACCCCGGCCGGCCGGCAGCGCTTCCTCGACTATCTCGCGGTGCTCGAACGCGTCGTGCGCGACGCCGGCGAGGCTGCCGACGCGAGCGAAGCGGTCCCGATCCGCCTCGCCTGACGGCGGCCCGCCGCCCGTCCTCCAGGGGCGACGGCACGACGACCCAGCCTGACCCATCCGAAACCGCCTGCGGTTCGCGGAAGCGAGCCGCCGCGTCACCACGACCGGAGACTTTGCAGTGCAAAGCAAAAACATGAACGGCCTTCATCTCGGCATCATCATGGACGGCAACGGCCGCTGGGCCGAGCGGCGCGGCCTGTCGCGCAGCCGCGGCCACGAGGCGGGCGTGCGCGCGATCCGCCCGGTGGTGGAGGCGGCCGCCGCGTCCGGCATCGGTACGCTGACGCTTTACGCCTTTTCCAGCGACAACTGGCGGCGCCCGGCCGCGGAGGTCGCGGCGCTGATGGGGCTCCTGCGCAGCTATCTCGGCCGCGAGGTCGACGCCTTCCGCGAGGCCGGCGTGCGGCTCTCGCTGATCGGGCGGCGCGATCGTCTGCCCGCCGGCATCGTGCGCCGCATCGCCGCCGCCGAGGCCGCGACTGCCGACGGCGCGGCGCTGCACCTGCGCATCGCCTTCGACTATTCCGCCCGCGAGGCGATCCTCGCCGCGGCGCGGCTGGCCGACTTCGCGACGGATCGCGACGCTTTCGCCCGCCTCGTCGCCGGAGACGAGGCACCGGATCTCGACCTCCTCCTGCGGACGGGCGGCGAGAAGCGGCTCAGCGATTTCCTGCTTTGGGAAAGTGCCTATGCCGAGCTGGTCTTCACCGACCGGCTCTGGCCGGACTTCGGCGAGGGCGACCTCGCCGGCGCCTTGGCCGAGTTCCACGGGCGCAACCGCCGATTCGGCGGGCTGTCACCCTCGGCGCAAGCGGCCTGACGGGGAGGGCGAACGATGCGCATCCTTCTCGTCAACGTGCCCCACCCGGCCATCGGCAGCCGCATCCCGGACGACCATCTGCCGCCGCTCGGCCTCCTGTCGGTCGGCGGCCCGCTGATCGACGACGGCCACGTCGTCCGGCTGATCGACGCCGAGTTCGGGCCGATGCCGATCCTCCACCTCGTCGCGGCCCTCGCCGCCTGGGGGCCGGACGCGGTGCTCCTCGGCCATTCCGGCTCGACCTCCGGCCATCCCGTGATCCGCGAGGTCGCCCGCCGCGTGTCCGCCGCGCTGCCGGGCGTCGCCATCGTCTATGGCGGGGTGTTCCCGTCCTATCACTGGCGCGAGATCCTCGCCGACGAGCCCTGGGTGACGGCGATCGTGCGCGGCGAAGGCGAGGAAACGGCGCGCCGGCTGACGGCGGCTCTGGCCGACGGATCGCCGCTCCATCGCATCGACGGCATCGCCTACCGCTCGAACGAGGGGCCGCGCGAGACGGCGCCCGCGCCGGTGATCGCCGACCTCGACGCTTACCGCGTCGGCTGGGAGCTGATCGACCACGCGCGCTACAGCTATTGGGGGCGGCTGCGCGCCGTCGTCGTCCAGTTCTCGCGCGGCTGCCCGCATCTGTGCAGCTATTGCGGGCAGCGCGGCTTCTGGACGCGCTGGCGCCACCGCGATCCCGTGCGCTTCGCCCGCGAGATCGCGCGGCTCCACCGCGAGCACGGCGTCAAGGTCTTCAACTTCGCCGACGAGAACCCGACCGTCTCCAAGAAGGCGTGGCGGCTGTTCCTCGAAGCCTTGATCGCCGAGGATGTCGACGTGATCCTCGTCGGCTCGACGCGGGCCGACGACATCGTGCGCGACGCCGACATCCTCCATCTCTACAAGCGCGCCGGCTGGCAGCGCTTCCTTCTCGGCCTGGAGAACACCGACGAGAAGACGCTGGAGATGGTGAGGAAGGGCGGCGCGACGGCGACCGACCGCGAGGCGATCCGGCTCCTGCGCGAGAACGGCATCCTGTCCATGGCGACCTTCGTCGTCGGCTTCGAGGAGGAGACCGACCGCGATCTCTGGCGTGGACTTCGCCAGCTCCTGTCCTACGATCCGGACCAGGTACAGATCCTTTACGTGACGCCCCATCGCTGGACGCCCTTCTTCCGCCAGGCGGCGCAGCGCCGCGTCATCCAGACCGACCGGCGCCGCTGGGACTACAAGCACCAGGTGCTGGCGACGCGCCACATGCCGCCCTGGCACACGCTCCTCTGGGTCAAGCTCATCGAGGCGGTGCTGCAAGGGCGCCCGAAGGCGCTGCGCCGCACCTTCCTCCACCCCGACCCGGGCCTGCGGCATGCCATGCGCTGGTACGCGCAGATGGGCCGACGGGTCTGGCCCTACGAGATCATCAACTTCGTGCGGCGCCGCCGAACGGCCGACGGTCCGACGGTGTCGTCCTTCTGGGGCCTGCCGCAGGACGACGAGGAGGAGTCGATGGCGCCGGCCCGGCGCGCGCGATCGCCCGGCCACCGCGACGTTGCCCCAGGCTTGCCGGCCGATCTTTGACCATCCGATAAAAAATTTGACCTTCCGATAAAGTCGCGGCAGTCTCCTTTTGAACGGTTCCAGACTGGCCCGACAGGCGGGCCGTCGGACCGGCAGGGGAAAGGTTCGTCGCGATGAACGAGTTGGCTCCTCGACGCCCGGATATCGCGGGCGCCCGCCTCGACCCGCAGGCACTCGCCCGCAACTTCTCGGACGTGCATCCGCCGCTGGAAGCGCACGAGGCGCTGGTCGAGGCGGATCGATGCTACTTCTGCTACGACGCGCCGTGCATGGAGGCCTGCCCGACCTCCATCGACGTGCCGCTGTTCATCCGCGAGATCCAGGCCGGCAACCCGCTCGGCGCGGGCAAGACGATCCTGTCCGCCAACATCCTGGGCGGCATGTGCGCCCGCGTCTGCCCGACCGAGACGCTCTGCGAGGAGGCCTGCGTTCGCGAGGCGGCCGAGGGCAAGCCGGTGAAGATCGGTCTTCTCCAGCGCTACGCCACCGACGCCGTCATGGCGACGGGGCGCCACCCCTTCACCCGCGCGGCGCCGACGGGCAAGCGCGTCGCGGTGGTCGGCGCGGGGCCGGCGGGCCTGTCCTGCGCCCACCGCCTCGCCATGCTCGGCCACGACGTCGTGCTCTTCGACGCGCGCCAGAAGCCGGGCGGCCTCAACGAGTTCGGCATCGCCGCCTACAAGGCGACCGAGCGCTTCGCGCAGAAGGAAGTCGACTTTATCCTGTCGATCGGCGGCGTGACGGTCGAGACCGGCAAGGCGCTCGGCCGCGACATCCACCTTGCCGACCTGCGCCGCGATTACGATGCCGTCTTCCTCGGCCTGGGCCTTGCGGGCGTCAACGCGCTCGGCCTCGACGACGAGACGGCGGGCGGCAGCCACGATGCCGTCGCCTGGATCGCCGACCTGCGGCAGACGACCGATCTCGCCGGCCTGCCGGTCGGGCGGCGCGTGGTCGTGATCGGCGGCGGCATGACGGCGATCGACGCGGCCATCCAGGCCAAGGCTCTGGGCGCTCAGGAGGTGACCGTCGCTTATCGCCGCGGCCAGGACGCCATGAACGCGTCGCGCTACGAGCAGGAGCTGGCCCAGACCCGCGGCGTCCACATCCGCTGCAACCTCGCTCCCAAGCGCATCCTCGCCACCAACGGCCACGTCTCGGGCATCGAGCTGGAGCGCACGGCCACCGTCGACGGCCGGCTGGTCGGCACGGGCGAGACGGTGATCGTCGAGGCCGATCAGGTCTTCAAGGCGATCGGCCAGGCCTTCGATCCCGCGGGCATCGCCTCGGACGGCTCGGAGGCGCAAGGCCTCGCCACCGAGAATGGCCGCATCAAGGTCGACGCCGAGCGCCGGACCAGCCTCCCCGACGTCTGGGCCGGCGGCGACTGCGTGGTGGGCGGCGAGGACCTGACCGTGGTGGCGACGGAGCACGGCAAGGTCGCGGCGATGAGCATCCACGCGGCGCTGACGGCCGAGCCGCGCGGCGCGGTCGAGGCGATCAAGAACAAGGTGCTGGGCGCCGTCGAAGCGCTGACCGGCGCGACTCGCTGAAGGGAAGGGGAACCATCATGGCCGACCTGTCGACGACCTTTCTGGGGATCCGCTCGCCCAACCCCTTCTGGCTGGCATCGGCGCCGCCGACGGACAAGGAATACAACGTCCAGCGCGCCTTCGAACAGGGCTGGGGCGGCGTCGTCTGGAAGACGCTCGGCGAGGATCCGCCGGTGGTCAACGTCAACGGTCCCCGCTACGGCGCCTTCCACGGCCCGGACCGGCGTCTTCTGGGGCTCAACAACATCGAGCTGATCACCGACCGGGCTCTCGACACGAACCTCGAGGAGATCGCGCGGGTCAAACGCAACTGGCCGGACCGGGCGATGATCGTCTCGCTCATGGTTCCCTGCGAGGAAGCGCCGTGGAAGAAGATCCTGGCGCTTGTCGAGCAGACAGGCGCGGACGGCGTCGAGCTGAACTTCGGCTGCCCGCACGGGATGAGCGAGCGCGGCATGGGCTCGGCCGTGGGCCAGGTGCCGGAATACATCGAGATGGTCGCGCGCTGGTGCAAGCAGCACTCGCGCCTGCCGGTGATCGTCAAGCTGACGCCCAACATCACCGATGTGCGCTATCCCGCGCGCGCCGCCAAGCGCGGCGGCGCCGACGCCGTGTCGCTGATCAACACGGTCTCCTCGATCATGTCGATCGACCTCGACAACTTCGCGCCGACCCCGACCATCGACGGCAAGGGC
>CANJKV010000267.1 GCA_947474855.1 Aurantimonadaceae bacterium
CGCCATGGACCGCGGCATCAAGGTGATCTCCTGGGATTCGGGCGTCGCGCCCGAGGGGCGCATCATGCACCTCAACCCCTCCTCCAACGCGCTGATCGGCGAGACCTGCCTGAAGCTCGCCGCCGCAGCTCTCCCCGAGGGCAAGGGCGACGTCGCGATCCTCTCGGCCACCGCCACCTCGACCAACCAGAACGTCTGGATCGAGGAGATGAAGAAGGCCCTGCCGAACCATCCCGGCATCAACATCGTCACCACCGTCTACGGCGACGATCTGTCGGACAAGAGCTACCGCGAGGCGACCGCCCTCCTCCAGGCCCACCCCGAGGTGAAGGTCATCATCGCCCCGACCTCGGTCGGCATCGTCGCGGCGGCCCAGGCCGTCGCCGACGCCGGCAAGACCGGCCAGGTCTTCGTCACCGGCCTCGGCCTGCCCTCCGAGATGGCCGGCGCGATCAAGGCGGGGACGTCGAAGTCCTTCGCCATCTGGAACCCGATCGATCTCGGCTATTCCGCCGCCATGCTCGCCCACGACCTCGTCGAGGGCGACATCGAGAAGGTCGAGCCGGGCCAGAAGCTGAAGGCCGGTCGCATGGGCGAGATCACGATCGGCGAAGGCGCCGAGGCCGCCATGTCCGAGCCCTTCACCTACGACGCCTCGAACATCGACGAGTTCTCGAAGATCTTCTGAGGACGGACGCCGACACGAGGGAGCGGCAAAGTCACGGCTCCCTTCTCCCGCTGGCGGGAGAAGGTGCGGGCAGGCGGATGAGGGTGGTTCATCGCGGACGCCACGCTTCGCGATGGTCTTCGCTGGGCCGCTCGCGCGGCCGACGCCCTCACCCGGTCCGCTTCGCGGCCCACCCTCTCCCGCAAGCGGGCGAGGGTTGCAGCGCCCCGTCCGGCGCCGTCCCACACGTCATCCGCACCCCGGACCCCAGCCCATGCTCCCCGCCCCCATCCTCGACATGCGCGGCATCACCAAGGTCTTTCCCGGCGTGCGCGCGCTCTCCGAGGTCGACCTCCAGCTCCGCCCCGGCCGCGTCACCGCGCTGATCGGCGAGAACGGAGCCGGCAAATCGACGCTGGTGAAGACCATGACCGGCCTCTACCGTCCCGACGGCGGCGAGATCCGGGTCGACGGGGCCCCCGTGCACTTCGCGAGCGCGGGCGACGCGGAAGCGCTCGGCATCACCGCCATCCACCAGGAGACCGTGCTCTTCGACGAGCTCTCCGTCGCCGAGAACATCTGGCTCGGCCACATGCCGAGGACGCGGCTCGGCCTCGTCGACTGGCCCGCCGCCAGAGCCCGCGCCGCCGCGATCCTCCATTCCCTCGACGCCCCCTTCGGGCCACGCACGCGGCTGAAGGACCTGTCCATCGGCCAGCGCCACCTCGTCGCCGTCGCCCGGGCGCTGTCGATCAACGCGCGCGTCCTCGTGATGGACGAGCCGACGGCCGCACTCTCGCAGAAGGAGGCGGAGGAGCTCTTCACCGTGGTCGAGCGCCTCAAGGCCAAGGGCACCGCCATCCTCTTCATCTCCCACAAGTTCGAGGAGGTCTTCCGCGTCGCCGACGACTACGCCGTGTTCCGCGACGGCCGCTCGGTCGGCGCGGGCGTGCTCGCCGACACCTCCGAGCGCGAGATCGTCCGCCTGATGGTCGGCCGCCCCGTGGACGAGGTCTTCCCGAAGACCGCCGCCACGCCAGGCGAGACGGTGATGACCGTCGAGGACTATGCCCATCCGACCGAGTTCGACGGCATCTCGTTCTCGCTCCGCCGCGGCGAGATCCTCGGGCTCTACGGCCTCGTCGGCGCCGGCCGCTCGGAGCTGGCCCAGGCGCTGTTCGGCGCGACGAAGCCCTCGCGCGGGCGCCTGACGATCGACGGGCGCGAGGTGCGTCCGCGCTCGCCGGACGAGGCGATCGCGGCGGGCCTCGTCTACGTGCCGGAAGAGCGCGGCCGCCACGGCACGATCCCGCCCATGCCGATCGTCGCCAACATCTCGCTGGCCTCGCTGAAGACGACCAGCCGCGGCGTCTTCCTGGACTCCGCCCGCGAGTTCGCCCTCGCCCGCACCTATGCCGAGCGCCTGGACCTGCGCGCCGCGAGCCTCGACCAGCCGGTCGGCAACCTGTCCGGCGGCAACCAGCAGAAGGTCGTCTTGGCCAAGTGGCTCGCGACGAACCCCAAGGTCATCATCCTCGACGAGCCGACCAAGGGCATCGACATCGGCTCCAAGGCCGCCGTCCACGCTTTCATCTCGGAACTCGCGGCCCAGGGCCTCGCCGTCGTCATGGTCTCCTCCGAGCTGCCGGAGATCCTCGGCATGAGCGACCGCATCCTCGTCATGCGCGAGGGAAGGCAGGCCGGCCTCTTCGCGCGGAGCGAGGCCAGCCCCGAGACCCTCGTGCGCGCGGCGACAGGCAACCTGGAGATCGCGGCATGAGCGAGATCAGGTCCCTCCTGAAGGCGCGCGAGGTCCTTCTCCTCCTCGCCGGCGCCGTGCTGCTCGCGCTCATCGCCTCCCGCGCGCCGAACTTCGTGACCGGCGCCAACCTCGGCAACGTCTTCACCGACACCTCGATCCTGATCATCCTGGCGATCGGCCAGGGCGCGGTGATCCTGACGCGCTCGATCGACCTGTCGGTCGCGGCCAACCTCGCGCTCTCCGGCATGGCCGCAGCCATGATCGATGCCACATATCCCGACCTGCCCGTGATCGTCCCCATCCTCGCCGCCTGCGGCCTCGGCCTCGTTCTCGGCGCGATCAACGGCACGCTGGTGCGCGCGCTGGGGCTTCCGTCCATCGTCGTGACGCTCGGCACGCTCACCATCTATCGCGGCCTCGCCTTCGTCCTGTCGGGGGGCGCCTGGGTGAACTCCTTCCAGATGTCGCCGGACTTCCTCGCCCTTCCGCGCACGGTCGTGTTCGGCCTGCCGCTCCTCGCTTGGACCGCGATCCTCGTCATCGTCCTGGCCATCCTCGGCTTTCGCTACACCGCCGCCGGCCGGGCGCTCTTCGCCGTCGGCGGCAATCCCGTGGCGGCGGTCTATGCCGGCATCGATCCGGGCAGGGCCATGTTCCGCGCCTTCTGCCTGTCCGGGCTGCTCGCCGGCCTTTGCGGCTATCTCTGGGTGTCGCGCTTCGCCGTCGCCTACGTGGATCTGGCCGCCGGCTTCGAGCTCGACGTGATCGCGGCCTGCGTCATCGGCGGCGTGTCGATCGCGGGCGGCATCGGCTCGGTTCCGGGCATCGTCCTCGGGGCGCTGTTCTTGGGGCTCATCAAGAACGCCCTGCCGGTCGTCGGCATCTCGCCCTTCTGGCAGATGACCATCTCGGGCGCCGTCATCATCGCGGCCGTCACCCTCAACGCCCGCGCCGAAAAGAGCCGCGGCCGCGTGATCCTCAAGCGCATCGACGCGCCGACAACGGGAGCGCCGGCATGACCAGCCTCGACACCGCTGCCTCGCTCGGCCCCTCGAAGACGGCCAAGGCCCCCGTCCCCCGCCGCATCCCCGACCGCGGCGGCTCGCGCCTGAAATCCGTTCTGGCGAGCTGGGAGTTCCTGCTCCTCCTCCTCTTCATCGCGATCTTCACCGCGAACTCCTTCGCCTCGCCCTACTTCCTCGACGTCTGGAACCTGTCGGACGCCACCTTCAACTTCACCGAAAAAGCCATCGTCGCGCTGGCGCTGGCCTTCGTGATCCTGTCGGGCGAGATCGACATCTCCGTCGCCGGCATCATCGCGCTGGCGTCCACCGCCATGGGCGCCGTCGCGCTCGCCGGCCAGCCGGCTCCGGTTGTGGCCCTCGCCGGCCTCGGCGTCGGCCTCGCCTGCGGGGCCTTCAACGGCTTCCTCGTCACCGTCCTGCAGCTGCCCTCGATCGTCGCGACCATCGGCACGATGAGCCTGTTCCGCGGCCTCGCCTACGGCTTCCTCGGCGACGGCGCCTATACCGAGTACCCCGACGGCTTCGACACCTTCGGCCAGGGCTACGTCTGGGAATGGCTGTCCTTCGAGTTCACCGCCTTCCTCGTCCTGGCAATCCTCGCGGGGGTCGTCCTCCACGGCACGACGGTCGGGCGAAAAGTTCGCGCGGTCGGCTTCAACCCGGAGGCCGCGCGCTTCTCCGGCATCCGCGTGGCGCGGCTGAAGTTCTGGCTCTTCGTCGCCACCGGTCTCGCCGCGGGCCTCGCTTCCGTCATGCTGACGAGCCGCCTCGGCTCGACGCGGCCCTCCATCGCCGGGGGCTGGGAGCTGGAGATCGTCACCATGGTGGTTCTCGGCGGCGTCTCGATCAACGGCGGCGTCGGCTCGATCCCCGGCGTGGTGCTGGCCGCCTTCGTCATGGGCCTCGTCACCTTCGGCCTCGGCCTCCTGAACGTTCCCGGCATCATCATGTCGATCGTCACCGGCGCCATGCTGATCGCGGTGATCGCCCTGCCGGCGCTGGTGAAGCGCGTCTCCGCCGTCCGCGCCAAGGGAGCCCGCCGATGAGCAGCAACCTCGAGCAATACGCCTTCCGCATGGTGCTGAACGCCGGCCAGGCCGAGGAGTACCGCCGACGCCACGACGCGATCTTTCCCGAGCTGGTGGACCTCCTGCGCGAGGCCGGCGTCCGCGACTACTCGATCTTCCTCGACCCCGAGACCAACCACCTCTTCGGCGTGCTGCGCCGCCCGGCGGAGCACGGGATGGCGGCCCTGCCCGAGCATCCCGTCATGCGGCGCTGGTGGGCGATGATGGCCGACATCATGGACACGCACCCCTCGAACGAGCCGGTCGCCGTGCCCCTCCTGCCCATGTTCCACCTGGACTGACCCGCGTGACGCCGACCGCCCCGCGCCACGTCGCCGTGATCGACGTGGGCAAGACCAACGCCAAGCTCGTCGTCCACGACCTGGAAGCGGGGCGCGACGTCTTCGAGGCGCGCCGGCCGAACGGGGTGCGGCTCGGGTCCCCCTACCCGCACTTCGACGCGGACGGCCTCTTCGACTTCCTCCTGGACTCGCTGACGGAGGCAGCTGCACGGCACCCCGTCGACGCGATCTCGGTGACGACCCACGGCGCCTGCGCCGCCCTCGTCACGGAAAACGGCCTCGCCCTCCCCATCCTCGACTACGAGAGCGACGCGCCCGAGGAGACCCGCGCCGCCTACGACGCGATGCGCCCGCCCTTCGCCGAAACCTTCTCGCCGCGCCTGCCGAACGGCCTCAATGTCGGCGCCCAGCTCTTCTGGCTGCAACACCGCTTTCCCGCCGAGTTCGCGGCCGCCCGCCACGTCCTGACCTATCCGCAATATTGGGCCTGGCGGCTCACCGGGCGCGCCGCATCCGAGGCGACCTCGCTCGGCTGCCACACCGACCTTTGGGAGCCCGCCGCGAACGCGCCCTCGATGCTCGTCGCGCGGCAGGGCTGGACGAAGAAGCTCCCGCCGCTCGCCTCCGCCTTCGAGCCGCTCGGCGCGCTGAAGGACGATCTCGCCGCCCGCGTGGGACTGGCGGGCCGCGCGATCCCCGTTCATTGCGGCATCCACGATTCCAACGCCTCGCTCCTGCCGCACCTCCTGGCGCGGCGTGCGCCCTTCTCGGTCCTCTCGACCGGCACCTGGGTCATCGCCTTCGCGGTCGGCGGCGCGCTCGGCCGCCTCGACCCCGCTCGGGACATGCTCGCCAACGTGGACGCCTACGGCCGCGCCGTACCCTCCGCCCGCTTCATGGGCGGGCGCGAGTTCGACCGGCTGACGGGGGGCGCGGCCTCCGCGCCGAGCGTGGCCGACATCGAGGCGGTGATCGCCGAGGGGGTCATGGCGCTGCCGAGCTTCGCCCCGGGCACCGGGCCCTATCCCGACCGCCGGGGCGCGTGGACGCATGATCCGGCAGAACGCGCGCCCGGCGAGCGCACCGCCGCCGCCACGCTCTACGTCGCGCTGATGACCGCGGAGGTTCTCGACGCGGCCGGCGCCGCCGGACCGAGCGTCGTGGAAGGCCCCTTCGCCGCGAACGCCCTGTTCCTGCAGGCGCTCGCCGCCGTCACCGGCCGCACCGTCGAAGCGGCCCAGGGCTCCACCGGCACCAGCGCCGGCGCCGCCCTCCTGGCGCTGCCGCCGCAGGCGCGCGGCGGCCACTCCCACGCGACGCGAGCCGTCGCGCCGGATCCAGCCTTCGCCGAGCGGCTGAGGCCTTACCGCGAGGCGTGGCGCGCGGCGCTTTGAGGCCCGCGTCAGTGCGCCGGGGGAGCCGCCGGCGCCTTCTTGCCGAACCGCCCGGCGACCGCCTTCCAGGCCGGAGCGATGACGCGCGACGTCAGCGGGATCAGCGCCGCGCCGACGACGAGGCCGACGACGCCCGTGCCGAGCGCCGAAACGAGGAACTCGGCGAGCCCATGAATGGCCGGGACCGCCCCGCCGACCGCGACGGCCGCGTCGTGGATCAGGTGCTCGGGGCCGGCAAATCCATAGGTCGCCAGGCCGTGGACGATGATGCCGCCGCCCACCCAAACCATCGCCGCCGTGCCGACGATCGCCAGCGCCTTGAGAAAATAGGGCATCGCCCTCACGAGGCCGCGGCCGAAGGCCTGGCCGGCGGAGCCGACGCGCGGGTTCGCCGCGAGCGCGAGACCGGCGTCGTCCGCCTTCACGATCAGCGCCACCGCGCCATAGACCGCAATGGTAATGGCGATGCCGACCAAAGCGAGCACAATCGCCTTGGTCCAGAACGGACCTTCGTCCAGTGAAGCCAGGGTGATGGCCATGATCTCGGCCGACAGGATGAAATCCGTGCCGATCGCGCTCGCGACCTTCTTATCCTCCAGCGCCTGCGAGCCGGTGGCTTCCGTGGACAGGCC
>CANJKV010000268.1 GCA_947474855.1 Aurantimonadaceae bacterium
CACTCGTTCCTGCCGAGCTTCAAGGGCGCCAAGCCCTACCACCAGGCCCATGCCCGCGGCGTGAAGCTGATCGGCGCGACGGCCCACTACGTGACGAGCGACCTCGACGAGGGCCCGATCATCGAGCAGGAAACCGAGCGCGTGACGCATGCAATGGACGCGGAGGACCTGGTGGCTGTCGGCCGCGACGTGGAATCGCGGGTCCTCGCTCGGGCCGTGAAGTACCACCTGGAAGGCCGCGTCATGCTGAACGGCCACAAGACGGTGGTGTTCAAGTAGGGTCGCGCCTGCGATCAACGGCACGACGGCACGACGGCCGGCGAACCAAATCGCCGGCTGCCCATTACCCCTTTCGATTTGGAATGGTTCGAAGCTGAGCCGACGGCTGGTCGCGCGCTTCGTTCCCCGACGAAAGGGATTCGCGTGATAACGCTTACCGTCAACGGCGCCGAGCACAAGCTCGACGTCGACATCCGCACGACGATCCTCGACGCGCTGCGCGACCATCTCGGCATGACCGGCTCGAAGAAGGGCTGCGACCACGGGCAGTGCGGCGCCTGCACGGTCCTCATCAACGGCCGCCGCGTCAATTCCTGCCTGACCCTCGCCGTCATGCACGAGGGCGACGAGATCACCACGATCGAGGGGCTGGGCGCGCCGGACAAGCTCCACCCCATGCAGGAAAGCTTCCTGCATCACGATGGCTACCAGTGCGGCTACTGCACGCCGGGCCAGATCGTTTCGGCCGTCGGCATGCTCGGCGAGGTTAAGGACGGCTGGCCGAGCCACGTCACCGGTGACATCGCCAACGGCGGCACCGACCTGTCCAACGAGGAAATTTCCGAGCGCATGAGCGGTAATCTCTGCCGCTGCTCGGCCTATCCCAACATCGTCGACGCCATCCGCCAGGTCGGCACCACCGGAAAGGGCGCGGCATGAAGTCCTTCGCCTACGAGCGCGCCAGCGACCCCAAGGCGGCCGCGGCCATCGCCTCTCGCGCCCACGCCCGCTTCATCGCCGGCGGCACGAACCTCCTCGACTTGATGAAGATCCAGGTCGAGACGCCGGAAACGTTGGTCGACATTACGCGTCTGCCGCTGAAGGAAATCGTGGAGGCCGGCGGAGGACTCAAGATCGGCGCGCTGGTCACCAATTCCGACCTGGCCGCCGACGAGCGCGTGCGCCGCGACTACGAGGTGCTCTCCCGCGCCCTTCTGGCCGGCGCCTCCGGTCAGTTGCGCAACAAGGCGACCACCGGCGGCAACTTCCTGCAGCGCACGCGGTGCAACTACTTCTACGAGACCAATGCGCGCTGCAACAAGCGTGAGCCAGGCTCGGGCTGCGACGCGATGAACGGCTTCAACCGCATCCTCGCGATCCTCGGCACCTCCGACAAGTGCATCGCCTCGCACCCCTCCGACATGGCGGTTGCGATGCGGGCGCTCGACGCCGAGGTCGAGACGCTGAAGAGCGACGGCTCGACGCGCCGGCTGACGCTGCCCGAGCTCTACCGCCTGCCCGGTGACACGCCCGAGCGTGACACGAACCTCGAAGCCGGCGAGCTGATCACCGCGGTCCGCCTGCCCAAGCCGCTCGGCGGCACGCAGATCTACCGCAAGGTGCGCGACCGGGCGTCCTACGCTTTTGCCCTGGTCTCGGTCGCCGCCGTGATCGGCGTCGAGAACGGCCGGATGGAGACCGTCCGCCTTGCTTTCGGCGGCATCGGCACGATGCCCTGGCGCGACGCGCGCGTCGAAGAGGCGCTGACCGGCGAGGCGCCGAGCGCCGCGCTCTTCGCCAAGGCCGCGGACATCCTCCTCGCTGAGGCCAAGGGCCACGGCGAGAACGACTTCAAGATCCCGCTGATGCGCCGGGTGCTGCCCGCCGTTTTACGCGAAGCCACGGGAGTATCCGCGTGATGGACGACCAGACCGTCTTCAAGATGGACGAGCCCGTCGGCGAGACGCGGCTCGACACGGCGGCGCAGGGGCTCATCGGCAAGCCGCTCGACCGCTTCGAGGGTCCGCTGAAGGTTTCCGGCCGCGCGCCCTACGCCTACGAGAACCTCGCCGGCGACCCGAACGTCGCCTTCGGCTACCTCGTCCTGTCCGGCACGGGCGCGGGCACGATCCGCTCCGTCGACACCTCGGCGGCGGAGAAGGCGCCCGGCGTCCTCGCCGTGATCCACGACGACAACGGCCCGCGCGCCTCGGCCGACCCGAACGACCAGCGCCCGGCGGCGATCAAGGGCGAGGTCGTCCACTTCGGTCAGCCGATCTGCGTCGTCGTCGCCGAGACCTACGAGCAGGCGCGCGACGCCGCCCGCCTCGTCAAGGTCGACGTCGAGACCAGGGAAGGCCAATACGACCTTCTCGCCAATCGCGACCGCGCCCACAAGGCGCAGAACGGCGCCATGCAGGCGGAGGTGACGAAGGGCGACTTCGACACGGCTTTCGCGAATGCCGAAGTGACGCTCGACGTCACCTACACGACGCCGAGCCAGAGCCATTCGGCGATGGAGCCGCACGCCGCGACCGCCAAGTGGGACGGCGACGAGCTGACCATCTTCGGCTGCTACCAGCTCGTCTCGACCAATGTCGGCCAGCTCGCCAAAACGCTCGGCATCTCGAAGTCGAAGATCCGGATGCTGAACCCCTATATCGGCGGCGGCTTCGGCGGAAAGCTCGGCATCGGGCCGGAATCGGTCTTCGCGGCGATCGCCGCCCGGCAGCTCGGGCGGCCGGTGAAGATCGCCCTCACCCGCCAGCAGGTCTATCAGGCGACCTCGCGCCGCTCGGACACGATCCAGCGCGTGCGCATCGGCACGACCCGCGACGGGCGCATCAGCGCGCTCGCCCACGACACGATCACGTCGAACTCGCCGGGCGACGAGTTCTTCGAGCCGACCGGAATCTCGACGGTGTTCCTCTATGCCGGCGAGAACCGGCAGATCACCCACAAGCTCGCCGAGCTGAACCTCCTCCTGTCCTCCTCCATGCGGGCGCCGGGCGAGGCCGTCGGCATGCTGGCGCTGGAAAACGCCATGGACGAGATGGCGGAGAAGCTCGGGCTCGACCCGATCGAGTTCCGCCGCCGCAACGAGCCGGAGGTCGACCCGCAGGACGGCAAGCCCTTCTCCTCGCGCGCCCTGGTGCCCTGCATGGAGGAAGGCGCCAAGCGCTTCAACTGGGCGGACCGGCCGAAGGCGCCGGCCTCGCGCCGCGAGGGCGAGTGGCTGATCGGCATGGGCATGGCCGCGGCCTCGCGCAAGAACCTGCTGCAGCAATCCTCCGCCGCGATCAGCCTCAGCTCCGACGGGCGCTGCGTCGTGTCGACCGACATGACCGACATCGGCACCGGCACCTATACGATCCTCCAGCAGATCGCCGCCGAGATCCTCGGGCTGCCGCGCGAGAACGTCATCGTGAAGCTCGGCGATTCCGACCTCCCGCAGGCGCCGGGCTCGGGCGGCTCCTGGGGCGCGAACTCCGCCGGCTCGTCGGTCTTCGTCGCGGCCGAAGGGGTGGTGGCCAAGATCGCGGAAAAGCTCGGCGTGAAGCCGGGCGACGTGACCATGAAGGACGGCACGGCGATCGCGCACAACAAGCGGACGCCGCTCGCCGAGATCCTGAAGGGCGAGACGATCACCGTCACCGGCACCTTCAAGCCGGGCCGGACCTTCAAGGACACGCACCAGGCGAGCTATGGTGCCCACTTCTGCGAGGTCGCCGTCAATGCCGTGACCGGCGAGACGCGGGTGCGGCGCCTCCTCACCGTCGCGGCGGCGGGGCGCATCCTCAACGAGAAGACCGCGACCTCGCAGTGCTACGGCGGCCAGATCTTCGGCATCGGCTCGGCCCTGACCGAGGAGCTCGTCGTCGACACGCGGACGGGGCTCCTCGTCAACCATGACCTCGCGGAGTACCACGTGCCGGTCAACGCCGACGTGCCGCAGCTCGAAGTGGTGCTCCTGCCCGAGCGCGACCCGATCGCGAGCCCGCTCGCCGGCAAGGGAATCGGCGAACTCGCCATCTGCGGCGTCGGTGCGGCGGTCACGAACGCGATCTACAACGCCTGCGGCGTGCGCGTTCGCGACTACCCGATGACGCTCGACAAGATCCTGCCGGGCCTGCCGGACTGAACAAGAGTCGTCGGCGGATGCAAGAAGGCCGGGCGCTTGGTAGGCGTCCGGCCTTTTTCGTCGTTGTCCGATCGGCGGAGCCGGCGACCGGCTCAGTCCTCCTCGGCCTTGAACTTCCGCAGCTGCTTCGTGACGAAGGGCAGGATCAGCGCAAGCGCCGCGATGGCGAGCAGCGTCGCCGAGCCCGGGTTCTCCAGCAGGATCATCGGGTCGCCGAGGCTGATCTGCAGCGCGCGCCGCAGCTGATTGTCCGCCATCGGCCCGAGGATCAGACCCACGACCGCCGGCGCGATGGGGTAGTCGTAGCGGCGCATCAGGAAGCCGATGAAGCCGAAGATCACCAGCATGATCAGCTCGACCGGCGACGGGTTCGCCGCGATCGTGCCCATGGCCGCAAAGACCAGGATGCCTGCGTAGAGCCAAGGCAGCGGCACCGCCAGGAGCCGAACCCAGATGCCGATCAGCGGCAGGTTCAGGATGATCAGCATCGTGTTGGCGATGAACAGCGAGGCGATGAGGCCCCACACGACGTCCGGCGCCTGCGCGAAGAGGAGCGGTCCCGGCTGGAGGCCGTATTGCTGGAAGCCGGCGAGAAGGATCGCCGCCGTCGCCGAGGTCGGAAGACCGAGCGTCAGGAGCGGGACCAGCGTGCCGGCGGCGGACGCGTTGTTGGCGGCCTCGGGCCCGGCGACGCCCTCGATGGCGCCCTTGCCGAACTCTTCCGGGTGCTTCGAGAGGCGGCGCTCGGTCGTGTAGGACAGGAAGGTCGGGATCTCGGCACCGCCCGCCGGCAGCGCGCCGATCGGAAAGCCGAAGCCGAAGCCGCGCAGCCAGGGCTTCCAGGAGCGCTTCCAATCCTCCTTCGTCATCCAGAGCGAGCCCTTGACGGGGATCGGCTTCTCCGGCGCGTGAAGGTGGCGCGACACGACGTAGATCGCCTCGCCGATGGCGAAGAGGCCGACGGCCAGCGTCGTCACCTCGATGCCGTCGAGGAGCTCCGGCACGCCGAAGGTCAGACGCGCCTTGCCGGTGAGCTGGTCGATGCCGATGACGCCGAGGACAAGGCCGAAGGCGAGGCTGGTGAGACCGCGCAACGGCGAGGAGCCGAAGGTCGCCGACACCGTGACGAAGGCCAGCACCATCAGGGCGAAGTAGTCCCACGGCCCGAAGTTGACGGCGACGCGCACCAGCCAGGGCGCCAGGAAGGCAAGGCCGATCGTCGCCAGCGTGCCGGCCACGAAGGAGCCGATCGCGGCCGTGGCGAGCGCCGGGCCGCCTCGGCCCGCGCGCGCCATCTTGTTGCCCTCGAGCGCGGTCACCACCGAAGCGCTCTCGCCCGGCGTGTTGAGGAGGATCGCCGTGGTCGAGCCGCCGTACATGCCGCCGTAGTAGATGCCGGCGAACATGATGATCGAGCCGCCGGGATCGAGGCGGAAGGTGACGGGCAGCAGCAGCGCGACGGTTAGCGCCGGGCCGATGCCGGGCAGCACGCCGACCGCCGTTCCGAGCACGACGCCGATGGCGGCGAAGAGAAGGTTGATCGGCTCGAGCGCGACGAGAAAGCCGCTGCCCAGGGCGAGAAGTGAATCCATTGCGATCGCCCCTTTTACCGCGCGCTCGACCCGAAGAGGCTGGAGATCCAGCCGACGACGCCGTCCAAGCCGATGAGAACGCCGCGCTCGATGGGGCCTGACGGAAGGCCGAGACCCAGCAGGCGGTTGAACAGGATGTAGATGAACAGGCCGAGCACGAAGCCGATGTCGACGTCGACGATCAGCGCCTTCCGACCGAAGGATCGGGCCGTGAGGGCGAAGAGGATCGTCGAACCGAGGATGAACCCGCCGCCGAAGGCGATCGAGGCGATGAGGCCGAAGAGCCCGGCGCTCATCAGGCCGACGGCGCCCCAGTCGGCTTCGTCGGGCGTCGGCAGGCCCTCCTTGAAGGCCGCGACGAAGTGGCCGACGCCGAGCACGGCGAGGAAGGCGGCGATCACGAAGGGCACGGCCGAGGGGCTGATGCCGTAGGTGAAGCCGGCATGGATGTTGTTCGCATCGTAGGCGACGACCGCCGCTGCCGCGAGCAGCACGACGCCGACGACGATCGCCGGGCGGTCCACCCGCCGGCCGGACAGGTGCGACATGACGATGTTCTCCGGAGAAGTCGAAAAAAGGCCGCCCGGCACGATCGCTGTCGAGATCGGCGGGGCGGCCCGAAGCCTGTGGTCAGGTCGCTGAGGGCGACCTTACTGGACGAGACCGATGGTCTTGAGGATGCCCTCGATGCGGGTGTTCTCTTCCTTCAGGAAGCCCGCGAACTCGTCCGCCGGCTGGTAGAAGTCGGTCCAGCCGCGGGCCTTGAGGAGCTCCTGCCACTGCGGCGACTTCACCGTCGCATCGACGACGGCCGAGAGCTTCTGCTTGTCCTCGTCCGACAGGTCCGGACCGGCCATGACGCCGCGCCAGTTGACCATGTCGATGTCGACTCCCTGCTCCTTGAGGGTCGGCACGTCGACGTTCGGCAGGCGCTCGGCGGTGGAGATGGCCAGCGCGCGCAGCTCGCCCGACTGGATCTGCCCTTCGAACTCGCTGTAGCCCGAGACGCCCGCGGTCACGCGGCCGCCGAGCATGGCGGCGAGCGCCTCGCCGCCGCCGGAGAAGGCGACGTAGTTGACCTTGGAGGCGTCGCCGCCCGCGGCCTGGGTGAA
>CANJKV010000269.1 GCA_947474855.1 Aurantimonadaceae bacterium
CGACGGGGTTGGCGATGCCCTTGCCGGTGATGTCGAAGGCCGAGCCGTGGATCGGCTCGAACATCGAGGGGAAGCGACGCTCCGGGTCGATGTTGCCGGTGGGCGCGACGCCCAGGCTCCCGGCGAGCGCGCCGGCGAGGTCCGAGAGGATGTCGGCGTGGAGGTTGGTCGCGACGATCGTGTCGAGCGACTGGGGCTTGAGGGTCATGCGCACCGTCATCGCGTCGACCAGCATCTTGTCCCAGGTCACGTCCGGGAACTCCTTGGCGACCTCGGCCGCGATCTCGTCCCACATCACCATGCCGTGGCGCTGGGCGTTGGACTTGGTGACGACGGTCAGGAGCTTGCGGGGCCGCGACTGGGCGAGCTTGAAGGCGTAGCGCATGATGCGGGTGACGCCGACGCGGGTGAAGATCGCGACCTCGGTTCCGACCTCTTCCGGAAGGCCGCGATGGGCGCGCCCGCCATGGCCGGAATACTCGCCTTCCGAGTTCTCGCGCACGATCACCCAGTCGAGGTCGCCGGGCTTCACGCCCGCCAGCGGCGACACGATGCCCGGCAGGATCTTGGTCGGGCGGACGTTGGCGTATTGATCGAAGCCCTGGCAGATCGGCAGGCGCAGGCCCCAGAGCGTGACGTGGTCGGGCACGTCGGGTGCGCCGACAGCGCCGAAGAAGATTGCGTCGAAGGGCTTGAGCTGCTCGGTGCCGTCCGCCGGCATCATGACGCCGTGCTTCTTGTAGTAGTCCGAGCCCCAGTCGAAATGGGTGACCTCGAGCTTGAAGGCGCCCTCGCGCCGCTCCAGCGCCTCGAGCGCCTGGAGACCGGCGGCGATCACCTCGGGGCCGATGCCGTCGGCGGGAATGGCGGCGATCTTGTAGGTCTGCATGGCAGGGTTCCTGGTCGGGTTCGGTTGGAGCGCCGGGCGGTGCGTGACCACCCGGCGCGATCGGCGATCGGTTTACTGCTGTCCGGCGTCGGCGAGGAGCTTGCTCCAACGCTCGATCTCGGACTGGAAGCGCTGGTCGAGGGCGGCGGGCGTCGCGAGGTCGGCGGCGACGGGCGCGGTACCGAGACCCGCGAAGCGCTCGATCACGACCGGGTCGGTCAGAGCCTTCTGGAGCGAGGCGGACAGGCGCTGGCGAATCGGCTCGGGCGTGTCCTTGGGCGCCCAGATCGCGTGCCAGGCGGTGATCTCGAAACCGTCGACGCCGCTGGAGGCCAGCGTCGGAACGTCGGGGAGGATGGCGATCGGCTCCTTCGTGGTCACGGCATAGGGCTTGATCTCGCCGGCCTTGATCTGGTTGGCGGTGTTGGTGGTCTGGTCGCACATGAGGTCGATCTGGCCGCCGACGAGGTCGGTCATGGCCGGGCCCGTACCCTTGTAGGGCACGACCGTCAGCTCGACGCCCGTCGCCTCGGTAAGGAGGCGCCCACACAGATCCGAGACGGCGCCGACGCCCGCCGTGCCGAAGGTCGCGCCGGCCCCCTCGCCCTTCAGCCAGGTCAGGAGTGCGCCGACATCCGCCGGCTCCAGGTCCTTGCGCCCGACGAGGGTCATCGGCACGTCGGTGACGAGGCCGACCGAGGAGAAGGCCTCGCCCGGCTTGTAGGCGAGATCGGGATAGAGCGCGCTGAAGGTCGAGGTCGCGACGTGGTAGAGCAGCAGCGTGTAGCCGTCGGGCTCGGCCTGCGCGACCTGCCCCGCGCCGAGCGAGCCGCCGGCACCGCCGACGTTCTCGATCAGCACCTGCTGGCCGAGGTCCTTCGTCATCGCTTCGGCGACGAGCCGCGCGACGGTGTCGCTCGGGCCGCCGGCCGCGGCGGGAACGAGGATCGTCACCGGCTTCGAAGGATAGGCGTCCTGCGCGAAAGCCGGCGCGGCGAGCGTCATCGCCATCGTCGCGAGCGCGGCGGTCAAAACGGTCTTCATATCGTCCTCCCTGGTCGAGGCGGGCCGGACCGGATCGATGTCCGAGCGCCCGTCCTCTCGGCGCCGCTCCCACGGCGCCCGATACTTGAAGGCATAGATCGCGAGGCCGCCGATCCCCACCACCTCGCGATTATATTTTCTTCTGATATGATCGGGCATGGACCTGAAGCAGATGCGCTGCGTGCTTGCGGCCGCCGACGAGATGCATTTCGGCCGCGCGGCCCGCGCGCTCGACATGCTGCCGGCCGGCCTCGGCCGGCAGATCCGCTCGGCTGAGGAGGAGCTCGGCGTTGCTCTCTTCGAGCGCACGACGCGCAGCGTCGTCCTGACCGAGGCCGGGCGCGACTTCGTGCGCGAGGCGCGGCCGCTGATCGAGGCGGTGGACGGCATGGTCGAGCGCCTGCGCGATCGCGGCCGCTCGATCAGCCGCGTGATCCGGCTCGGCGCCATCGACAGCGCGGCGGCCGGGCTCGTGCCCGCTCTCATCCAGGATCTGCACGAGATCGACCCGGCCCTGTCGATTCAGCTCACGGAAGAAAAGTCGATCCGGCTGCTTCCCAAGCTCCTGTCGGGACGGCTCGACCTCGCGCTGATCCGGCCCGGCGCCCGGCGCGACCCGCGGCTGCACACCCGTTTCCTGCTGCATGAAACCGCCGTCGTGGCGCTGCCCGCCGGCCACCCGCTCGCCGACCGGGCGGCCGTTTCGATCGGTGAACTCGCAGAGGTGGCGATGATCATCCCGGAGCGCCGCTCGCGCCCGCACAGCCACGACCTCACGATGAAGCTCTTCGAGGAGAAGGGTCAGACGCCCCGGATCGCCCAGATCGCCGAGGAGAAGCACACCATCCTCAACATGGTCGCCGCAGGGCTCGGCGCCGCGATCGTGCCGTCCTGGTCGTCGCGGATCGCCGTCGCGGGCGTGACCTTCAAGCCGCTCGCGGGACAATCCGCCACCGGCGCGCACCGCCTGCCGCTCGCCGTCGCCTGGCAGGCCCAGGTCCGCGACACCAATCGCGACCGCGTCCTCGACCTTCTCCGGGATCATCTCGAGCGCTACGCCGCGCGAGCGTGAGGCCGCACGTGCGAGCCGATCTCGATCGTGCGGAGCGGCCGCGACCGGATCGACGAGCCCATCCATGCAATCCGTCGACAATCGCTTGCCTATAGCGCCGCCGCTCAGCATAATTGTCGACAGTTTTTACTGGAGGACAATCGATGCTCGACCGCCTCGACGCGCCGTCGCCCGAATTCGCGCGCCTGATGCCGGGCTTTACCCGGCACCGGATCGACACGGGCGGGGCCGTGATCAACTGCGTCACCGCCGGATCCGGGCCGGCGCTGCTCCTGATCCACGGAAACCCGCTGACGCTGGTGTCCTGGCACAAGGTCGCGCCCGCCCTCGCCCGCGACTTCACGGTGGTCGCCATGGACCTGCGGGGCTACGGCGACAGCTCGAAGCCGAACGGCGGCGACGACCATGCGGCCTACACCTTCCGCGCCATGGGGGAGGACGCCTTCGCCGTCATGGAGGCGCTCGGCCACGATCGCTTCGCGGTCGCCGGACACGACCGCGGCGCGCGCGTCGGCTTCCGCATGGCGCTCGACCGGCCGGAGCGCGTGACCCATCTCTGCGCCCTCGACATCGTGCCCACCCACCACGTGCTCAACAACATCACGCTGGGCTGGGCGCAGGAAAGCTATCACTGGTTCTTCATGGCGCAGAAGGCGCCCTTCCCCGAGAACCTGATCGGCGCCGACCTCGACTATTACATGCGCTACAAGCTGAACAAGAAGGGTGTGGGCCTCGAAATCTTCACCGCGGACGCGATGGCCGAATACATCCGCTGCGCGACGCGGGAGCAGATCCACAGCGTCTGCGAGGACTACCGCGCGACGATCACGCTCGACCTCGCGATGGACACGGCCGATTTCGGCCGCCGTCGCATCGAATGCCCGGTGCTCGTCCTGTGGGGCTCGAACAGCCATTGCGGGCGGCACTTCCGGCCGATCGAGGCGTGGCGCGAATGGGCCGACGACGTGACCGGCGAGGCGATCCCCACCGGCCATTACCCGGCCGAGCACCGGCCCGACCTCGTGGAGCCGGCCCTGCGGGCACTGCTCGCCCGCTCGTCGGCGCCCGAGCGCGCGCTCGCCGGGGTCGGAGCGCCGTGAGTTCCAGGCCGATCGACGTCGAGGAGGCGCGCGCGCTGATCCACGGCAGCGGCGAGGTTGCGTTCCTCGACGTCCGCGAAGCGGCCGACTACGGCGAAGGGCATCCGCTCTTCGCCGTTCCCTGCGCCTATGGCGACCTCGAGGCCGAGGCGGTCCGGCTCGTTCCTTCGCGCCGCGTCACTGTGATCCTTCTCGGCGAGGGCGGCCCGGATGACGTCGCGCAGCGCGCCGCGCGGCGCCTGGTCGCGCTGGGCTATTCCGATGTCCGTCCGCTCGCCGGCGGCGCGCCGGCCTGGGCCGCCGCCGGCCACCCGCTCTATGCCGGCGTCAACGTGCCCAGCAAGACGCTGGGCGAGCTGCTGGAGCACGAGCGCCATCCCCGCACCCTGGCGCCGGAAACCCTCGCGGCCTGGCAGGCCGCGGGTCGGTCCTTTCACTTCTTCGACGTACGCCCGCCCGCCGAATACGCCAAGATGCGCGTGCCGGGCGCGACCTGCGCGCCCAACGGCGAACTCGCCCACCGCTTCGACGCACTCGTGCCCGATCCGACGACGCCCGTCGTTCTCACCTGCGCCGGGCGCACCCGCGGCCTCGTCGGCGCGCTGGGGCTCGCTCTGGCAGAGGTGCCGAACCCGGTCTTCGCGTTGGAAAACGGCACGCAGGGCTGGGCGCTTGCCGGCCTGCCGCTGGAGCGCGGCGCCCAGGCCGCGCCCCTGCCGCCACTGTCGCCCGAGGCTCTCGCCGCCAGCCGGCGCCGCGCGGACGCGATCATCGCCCGCCACCGCCTGGTCGAGATCGACGCGGCCACGGCGTCGCGCCTTCGACGCGACGCGGCACGCACAACCTACGCCTTCGACCTTCGGGACGAGGATGCGGCCCTCGCCGTCCCCGTGTCCGGCGCGGAGCCGGCGCTGGCCGGGCAGCTCGTCCAGGCGAGCGACCTTTTCATGGGCGTGCGTCGCGCGCGGGTGATCCTCGTCGACGATGCCGGTCTTCGCGCGGCGACCAGTGCGGTCTGGCTCGCGATGATGGGCTTCGAGCCCCTTCTCCTGCGGCTCGCGGCATCGGCGGAGCGGGTGGACCTCGCCTCCGTCTTCGCACCAACCGGCCCCGCGCGCCCATCGGGCCTTTCGGCCGAGGCCGCACTCGCGCTCGCGGCCGAGCCCTGTACGGCGGTGATCGACCTGCGCTCCTCCGAAGCGCGCGACGGCTGCGCCGTGGCGGGCGCGACCTGGATCCGGCGCGCCGCCCTGCCGGGATCGCTCCCGGCGGGAACGCGGCGCGCGCTCCTTCTGGTGCCGGATGCCGGCATGGCGGCACGGGCGGCGCTCGATCTTCGCGAGGCCGGCATCGAAGCCGCGCATCTCGTCTTCGACCGCGCGGCGATGGAGCGCGCGGGCTGGCGCCTCGATCCCGCACCCGAGCCCCTGCCGCGGGAGGCGGCGCGGGACCGGGTCTGGTTCGTCCACGACCGCCACGACGGCAATCGCGAGGCTTCGCTGCGCTACCTCGCCTGGGAAACCGGACTTGTCGCGCAGCTCGATGCCGCGGAGCGCTCCGCCTTCCGGCTCGGCTGAGGAGCGCATCATCCTGCAACGAAGAGCCCCAACGCCGGTCGATCCCGGCGCCGGGGCTTCTTCTTGGAATGATCGTCGCCTGACGGGCCGGCCGGGCTCAGTGCCGGCCGCCGGTCCCCGCATGGATGCCGGGCTCACTCTCCGGAACGCTCGCCTGACGGGCCAGCGCTTCCATCGCGGCGTTCTCCGCCTCTTCGGCCAGCACCTGCTTGCGCTTGCCCCAGGCGGTCATCGCCATGGAGAAGAGCATGATGCCGAAGATCGCCATCGCTCCCGGCCGCTCGAAGAGATAGGTCGGGTCGCCGCCGGAGAGCTGGTAGGAGCGCAGGAACTCGGTTTCCAGCATGCGCCCGAGGAGAAGGCCAACCACCACCGCCGCGACGGGATAGTCGAACTTCACTAGAAGGAAGCCGATCAGCGAGAAGACGAAGAGGGTGATCGGGCCGGAGATCGAACCCTCGACCGCGTAGGTGCCCATCGTTGCGATCACCAGGATCGCCGGCAGGATGTAGCGCGTGCGGACCCGCACGATGTTGGAGGCGACGTAGATGAAGCCGATGCCGACGAAGAGGAGCACGATCGCCTGGACGATGTTGTTCAGGATGATCGCGTAGACCATGTCCTTCTGCGTCTCGATGAACTGCGGTCCCGGCACGATGTTGTGCATCATGAAGGCCGCGAGCAGGATGGCGGTCGCGCCGCCGCCGGGAATGCCGAGCGCCAGCATCGTCGCCATCGAGCCGCCCTCGGCGCTGGCGACCGCCGACTCCGCGGCGATGACGCCCTTCGGATTGCCCTTGCCGAAGCTCGACGGGTCCTTGGAGGTGCGCTTCGTCTCGGCATAGGCGATGAGGTTGCCGAGCGAGGAGCCGACGCCCGGCACCGCGCCGATCACGATGCCGATCACCGAGCCGCGCACCAGGACGCCGGGATGGCGGAAGGTCTGCCAGCAGCCCGACAGGATGCGCGAGAGCGAGACGGTGCGCGAGCCCTCGGCCTCGATGATGTAGTCCTTGCCCGCCAGCGTCAGGAGCTGGCCGGAGGCGAGAAGGCCGATCATCGCGGGGATTGGCGAGATGCCGTCGAGAAGGCTCGGCATGCCCATCGTGCCGCGGATGAAGCCCGCCGTGTTCATGCCGACGCC
>CANJKV010000270.1 GCA_947474855.1 Aurantimonadaceae bacterium
AGCGTGCCGACCGACAGATCGATGCCGCCGGTGATGATGACGAGCGTCGCCGCCACGGCCAGGACGCCGTTCACCGAGGTCGCCTGCAGGATCGCCAGGATGTTCGACGTCTGCAGGAAGTTCGGTGAGGCCAGCGAGAAGCCGACCACGAGGACGATGAGGCTCGCGAAGGCGAGGAGCCGCTGCTGCGCCCCCGAGAAGCGCGCCTTGGCCGCGGCTCCCGGAGCCGCCGTGCCTGCCGGTGTTCCCGTGGTCGAGCTCATCGCCGTCCTCCCATGGCCGCGCTCGGGCGCGTGTCTCCGCTCGTTTCACCCCGCTGTGTCGCGAGGCGCATGATCTCGTCCTGAGAGGCGCCGGCGGGCAGGAAGCCGGTGAGCCGCCCCTCGCACATGACCGCGATGCGGTGGCTGAGCCGCAGCACCTCCGGTAGCTCGGACGAGATCACGATGATCGCGCGCCCTTCCGCCGCCAGCCCGTTCAGGAGCTTGTAGATCTCGGCCTTGGCGCCGACGTCGATGCCGCGCGTCGGCTCGTCGAAGATCAGGATCTCGCAGTCGCGTAAGAGCCACTTGGCGATCACGACCTTCTGCTGGTTGCCGCCCGACAGGAGACGCGCTTCCTGCCGGTCGGAGGGCGTCTTGATCGCGAGCTGGGCGATGTAGCGCTTGGCCGTTTCCGACATCGCGCCCTCGCGCAGGAAGCCGCCCGGCGTCGTGAAGCGCGACAGCGAGGCCAAGGCGACGTTGTCGCGAACGTCCATGCCGGTGGCCAGGCCGAAATGCTTGCGGTCCTCGGAGAGATAGCCGATGCCGGCGCGCACCGCGTCCTGCGGCCTGCGGATCGCGACTTCCTTGCCGCGCACCAGGATCGCGCCCGAATCCAGAGGGTCGGCCCCGAAGATCGCGCGGGCGACCTCGGTGCGGCCCGCGCCCATCAGTCCGGCGAAGCCGAGGATCTCGCCCGGCCGCACCGCGAAGGACACGTCGCGGATCGCGGCGCCGCGGTTCAGCGCGCGCACCTCCAGGAGCGGCTCGCGGCCGTTCTCCTCCGGCGCCGGTGGGCGCTCGTCGGAGAGCGCGCGCCCGACCATCATGGCGATGATGCGCTCCACCGGCGTTTCGGCCATCGGAACGGTCGCGACGTACTCGCCGTCGCGCATCACCGTGACCCGGTCCGCGATGCGCTTCAGCTCGTCCATCTTGTGCGAGATGTAGACGATGCCGACGCCTTCCGCCTTGAGACGCGCGATGATGGCGAAGAGGTCGGCGATCTCCGCGTCGTTCAGCGCCGCCGTCGGCTCGTCCATCACGAGGACGCGCGAGCGGAAGGACAGGGCCTTGGCGATCTCCACCATCTGCTGCTTGGCGATGGAGAGCGTGCCGACCGGCGTTCGCGGGTCGAGCTTCAGATGCATCGTTTCGAAGATCGCCGCGGCGTCGGCGTTCAGCTTGGCGTCGTCGGTGAAGAAGGAGAGGCGCTTTCGCGGCTCGCGGCCGATGAAGATGTTCTCGGCCGCCGACAGGTCCGGCATCAGGTTGAGTTCCTGATGGATGATCGCGATGCCGAGGTCCTGCGCCGCGCGGGGGGAGGGCACCTGGACGGGCTTGTTGTCGAGCCGGATCTCGCCCGCGTCCGGCTGGTAGATGCCGGACAGGATCTTCATCAGCGTGGATTTGCCCGCGCCGTTCTCGCCCATCAGGGCGTGGACCTCGCCGGCGCGAAGATCGAAGCGGGCCTGGTGCAGCGCCCGCACGCCGGGAAAGGACTTGTCGATCCCGTCCATCTGGAGGAGCGGAGCGGACATTTCCGTCGTCCCGCTCAGATCGTCACGCCGCCGTCGACGAGGACGGCCTGGCCCGTGACGAAGCGCGATTCGGAGGACAGGAGAAAGACCACCATGGGCGCGATGTCGTCGACGGTGGCGAGCCGCCCCATCGGCTGGCGGGCGACGAAATCCTTTTCCGCCTGCACGGGATCGGCGGCGGACGCGATGCGCCCGCGCAGCGAAGGCGTGTCGACGGTGCCGGGGCAGAGCGCGTTGCAGCGAAGGCCGCGGCGCACGTAGTCGGCGGCGACGCCCTTGGTGAAGCCGATCACCGCCGCCTTGGTCGTGCCGTAGAGGAGGCGGTTCGGAAAACCCTTCACCGAGGAGGCCATGGAGGCCATGTTGAGGATCGAGGCGTCGCCGCTCGCGTCGGCGCGCTCGAGGAGGCCCGGCAGCAGAGCCTTTGTCACCCGGAACATCGAGCGGACGTTGAGGTCGAAGGAGAAGTCCCATTCGGCGTCCTCGACCTCGAGGATCGTGCCGTTGTGGACGAAGCCGACGCAGTTGAAGATGCCGTCAAAGGGCTCCTGGGCGCGGGCGAAGGCCGCGATCGCCGCCGCGTCCATGACGTCGAGCCGCCGCGTCTCGATGGCCGCGTTCTCGGCCGCGAGGCTTTCCAGCGCCGCCTCGTTGACGTCGGTCGCGACGACCCTCGCGCCTTCCGCGGCGCAGGCGAGTGCGCTGGCGCGGCCGATGCCCTGGCCGGCGGCGGACACGAAGACGCGCTTGTCTTGAAGCCGCATGATCCCGGTGCCCTCCCAAGCCGATCTCGTCGCGTCATCTAAATACGAACGATCTATTCATATGTAAAGCGCGGATTGCGCGCGGCGACGGGGTGCCAAGCGGCCCGCACGGGGATAGAAGGTCAGTGAAGCGGAGGAGCCGGCCGGAAGGGCCGCTCCGAGGCGCAGGCCGATGGGAGTGGAACGATGAGCGAAGCGGTCGCCGATCTGGGCGTTCTGGGCATGGGAACGATGGGCGCGAACCTGGCGCTGAACTTCGCCGACAATGGCGGCTTCACCGTCGCCCTGTTCAACAGGACGGTGGAGAAGGCCCGGCGCGTGCCCGTCGACAACCCAGAGCTTGCCGCCCGCCTCGCTCCCGCCGACACGCTGGAAGCCTTCGTCGCCTCGCTGAAGGCCCCGCGCGTCGTCGTCGTCATGGTCAATGCCGGCGCCCCGGTCGACGAGCAGATCGAACATCTCGTGCCCCTCCTCGACAAGGGCGACATCCTGATCGACGCGGGCAATGCCGACTTCAACGACACTGTGCGCCGCGACGCGGCGCTGAAGGATACGGGCATCCTGTTCGTGGGCATGGGCGTGTCGGGCGGCGAGCTCGGCGCGCGCCACGGCCCCTCGATCATGGTGGGTGGCGACGAGGCGGTCTGGCAGCGCCTGAAGCCTCTCCTGGAACCGATCGCGGCCAAGTACGAGGGTTCGCCTTGCGTCGCCTGGCTGGGACCCGACGGGGCGGGGCACTTCGTCAAGACCATCCACAACGGCATCGAATATGCCGACATGCAGATGATCGCCGAGATCTACGGCATCATGCGCGACGCGCTGAACATGACAGCGGCCGAAATGGCGCCGGTCTTCGCGAAGTGGAACGAGGGCGGGCTCTCCTCCTACCTCATCGAGATCGCGGCGGTTACGCTGAAGGAGGTCGACCCCGAGACGAACCAAGCCATGGTCGACGTCATCCTGGACGAGGCCGGGCAGAAGGGCACGGGCCGCTGGTCGGTGATCGAGGCGCAGAAGCTCGGCATCGGCGCGACGACGCTCGAAGCCGCGGTCTCGGCCCGCGGCATCTCCTCGCGCCGCGACGAGCGCCTCGCCGCCGCCAAGCTCTACGGCGGCGTGCGCACGGAGCCCTCGGGCTTCGCGGCGGGCGAGGCGGGGCTGTCGGAGCTGGAAGCGGCGCTCGAGACGGCCAAGATCATCGCCTATGCGCAGGGCTATGCGACGCTCGCCGAGGCGAGCCGGGCCTTCCATTGGAACCTGCCGCTCGGCGAGATCGCCCGCATCTGGCGGGCGGGCTGCATCATCCGCTCCGGCTTCCTCGACGACATCACCAAGGCCTACGAGACGGGCGAGACGGTGGTGAACCTCCTCCAAGCGCCGACCTTCACGGCCCGCGTCGAGGCAGGGGAGGGAGCGTTGCGCGGCGTCGTCGCCAAGGCCGCACTCGCCGGCGTGCCGGTGCCGGCCCTTTCGGCCGCGCTCGCCTATTTCGACGACTACCGCCGGGCGCGGGGCACGGCCAACCTCATCCAAGCCCAGCGCGACCTCTTCGGCGCCCACACCTTCCGCCGCCTCGACAAGGAAGGCGTCTTCCACCACCAATGGCCGGCCGTGTGAGGCGGGTCGCGGCGGCTCGGGAACGGCGGAGGCCTCAGGCCTCCGTGCCGCCCACCGTCACCCCGTCCATGCGCAGGTGCGGCTGGCCGACGCCGACCGGCACGCCCTGGCCGGCCTTGCCGCACATGCCGATGCCGAGGTCGAGGGCAAGGTCGTTGCCGACCATCGAGACCCGGTGCATCGCTTCCGGGCCGTTGCCGATCAGCATCGCGCCCTTCAAGGGCTCCTCGACCCGGCCGTTGCGGATGCGATAGGCCTCGGTGCAGTTGAACACGAACTTGCCGGAGGTGATGTCGACTTGGCCGCCGTTGAAGGACGCGGCGTAGATGCCGTCCGTCACCGAGGCGAGGATCTCCTCCGACGCGTAGGGTCCCTCCAGCATGAAGGTGTTGGTCATGCGCGGCATGGGTGCGAAGTCGAAGGACTGGCGCCGGCCGTTGCCGGTCGGGGCGACGCCCATCAGCCGGGCGTTCTGGCGGTCCTGCATGTAGCCGACGAGCTTACCGTCCTCGATCAGGACGTTGCGCCGCGTCGGCGTGCCCTCGTCGTCGATCGTGAGCGAGCCGCGCCGCTCGGCCACCGTGCCGTCGTCGACGACGGTGACGCCCTTGGCTGCGACCTGCTGGCCCAGGAGGCCGGCGAAGGCTGAGGTCTTCTTGCGGTTGAAGTCGCCCTCGAGCCCGTGGCCCACGGCCTCGTGCAGCATGACGCCCGGCCAGCCGGACCCCAGCACGATGTCGAAGACGCCCGCCGGCGCGGGAACCGCGGTGAGGTTGACGCGCGCCTGGCGCAACGCCTCGTCCGCGACCCGCTTCCAGTTGGCCTCGACCAGGAACTCGCCGAAGCCGGTGCGCCCGCCGGCGCCGGACGACCCCGTCTCCTGCCGCGACCCCTCGCCGCACACGACGGACACGTTGATGCGCACGAGCGGGCGCACGTCCTTCACGAGGTGCCCGTCGGCGCGCAGGATCTCGACGACCTGCCACTGCGAGCCGAGCGACACGGACACCTGCCGCACGTCCTCGCCTTGCGCGCGCAGATGCGCGTCGATGGCCTGGAGGAGGCGCACCTTGTCCTCGAAGCTCGGCGCCGGAATCGGGTTCTCGTCGCCGTAGAGCTTCTGGTTGGTGCGCGGCGGCGCCTCCGAATAGGTGCCCGAGCGCCCGGCGCGCACGGCCGATACCGCGTCCGCCGCGCGCCGGAGGCCGCTTTCCGTCATCTCGCCCGAATGGGCGAAGCCGACGGCCTCGCCCGACACCGCGCGCAGGCCGAAGCCCTGCGCCGTGTTGAAGCTCGACCCTTTCAAGCGTCCGTTGTCGAAGCCGAGCGATTCGGATTCGCGGTATTCCAGGAAGAGCTCGCCGTCATCGGCGCCCTTGAGCGTTTCGCCGAGGATCGCCTCGATCTCGGCCTGCGATATGTCGAAGCGCTCGATCAGCGACGCGGCCATGCGGGACTCCTCGGACTTCAAGCAAGAATCGTCGAACTGGAGGCCCGCACATAAGCATGCGCGCCCGCGCTGCCAATGCGGCCTCAGGGCAGGGCGGCGAAGCCGTCCTTGAAGCCGGTGAGGTCGACGTCGACGCCGATGCCCGCTTCCGGCGTCTGGAAGATCGAGAACACCGCGCTCTTGCCGTTCGACAGGACGTCCAGGAGCGAAACGCTGCGCTGGTTGTCCGCGATCATGTCGAGCGAGGTTTCGGCGTAGCAGCCGTCCGAATAGCAGCGCAGGAAGTTGATCGAGCCGAACTTCTTCCCGTCGACGAAGAGGCCGAGTCCTCCCTGCGGCGGAGACAGGATGACGCCGAGCGGGGCGCGCACGCGCAGGATCCGGGCCTTGCCGTCGGCCGTCTTGAAGGCGACCACCGACAGGTCGATCTCCGGCCGCGCCTCGTCGACGACGCGCTGCAGAAGCACGCACTGCTCGCTCGACGCCCCCGGCGGCTGGTCGCAAACGACCGCCCAGGCCCCGTGCTGCGAGCGCACCGTCCCGGTGACGTCGGACTGCGCGCGGGCGATCGTGGCCGGCGCGGCGACCGCGAGAAGTGCGAGAATGCCGGCGGCTGCGGCGCGAACCGACGGTGCGACGTGGCGGGAGTGGAGGAGCGGCATCTCGGCTTTCCGAATCGAAGAGGTGCCACAAGCTTCTGCAGCCTCATGGCGAATGAATGGTTACGAGGAGGCTGCAAGCCCCTGTTCGAACCGCCTCGCGCCGGTCGCGCGCTCCTCGCCCGATCGGCGACGCTCCGCCGAGGCCCGAAGAAACCATTGACGTCCAAAGGTTTTCTCCTGCAGGCCGTCGCCGGAGGCGCCTTTCTGTCGCAAGATGTGCGCTAGTTTGGAATGTTGCGAAACCGGCTTTTTCGTGGTTTGAAGCCGGGCGGGACCCCAACGCACCACCGGCGCCTCCGCGGCTTCGCGAGCCGCGCGCCCGTGCGCGAAAGGGGCGAGGGCGAGGCGGCCGGTCCGCGCGCGACAGGAGAGAGCATTGGTGAGACGATCCTTCTTCGGGGCAGCGGCCCTTCTCGGCTCGGCCGGGGCGGCCCTGGCGCAATCGGCGGAGGAGCTTCCGCCCGGTCAGCCGCATCCCTGGCAG
>CANJKV010000271.1 GCA_947474855.1 Aurantimonadaceae bacterium
AACTCGGGAGGACGCCGCCAGAGACGGGTGAAGCCGCCCGTGTTCCGGCTCCGACGCGCGCGGTGCGGGATGGCCCCGTACTGGAAAAGCGACGCAGTCCCTCGCGGTGGGCGCCGCAGGCGGACCCTTTTTGACGACTAGCATACGTCGCAGGTTCGGCCTGCGGCGCCCCCAGGCTCTCCATCCAGGAGGCACCGCATGCTCCAACGTCCCGGCCGCTCCCTGCGCGGCGCGGGATCGCGCCCGCGCGTCTCGGTGCCGGTCCGCCCTTCACCCCACCCGCGGCCGGATGTCGGCTTGGAGCTGGCGCGCCGCGAGGCCGCGGGCCATCTCCTCCAGCGTCAGCGCCATGTGCGAGACGCCGATCGCCTGGGCCTTGGGCAGGAGCAGCCCTTCCGACAAAGCGTGGCGGATCGCGCCGAAACGCTGGAAGAAGCTCGGCCGGTCGAGCCGCGAGCGGTTGAAGCGGGCGGCCGCGACCTTGCCCGTCAGGGCGCGCGTCATATGCGCCTCGCAGGCCTCGATCCAGCCTTCCATGGGTCGCGCGCCGGGCTCCAGCAGCAGGAGCCACGTGCCCTTGGCCCGCGCGATCGCCTCGTGAAAGGCGGCGGGATGCTCCACCGACACGCCGGCATGGTCCGCCACCCGCCGGGTCGCCTCGTCCATCTCGCGGTCGAACAGCGTGACGTCGCGCAGGATGCCGTCCACGGCGCCCGGAACGAGGGCGGCGAGGGTCATGGCGAGGCGGGCGTCGTCGGCCCCGCAATCCATCATCACGCTGATCATGCATCGTGACTATCGGACGGCGCGGGTCGGCGCCAGAGCAATCCGCCGGCCGCGAACAGCAGCCAATATGTTCTTGAAATGTTCTCGGCCCAGCGCTAGGTTCCGACCATCGAACGACTCGAGGGCGCCTTGCCGCCCGGTCGGAGGATCCGTCATGCGCGCCATCAGCATCGCCGACCGCGCCGCCTTCTTGGGCACGCAGGGCGTCGACCTCGCCGACCACCTCGTGAACGCGTCCGGCCTGCGGGTCGCACCGGACCGGCGTCGCGGGCGCGGCAGCGGCGTCAATCCATCGGGTCGCTTCGAGCCCTTCGCGCGCAGCGCCGTCGACGACGGCTGGTCGACGCTGGACGAGCTGCCCGCCCTGAAGACCGAGGTGCAGGCCGAGACCGCCCGCACCATCATCACCACCAACGCTTCGCCGGACATCTCGTTCGACCGCTCGGCCAATCCCTATCGCGGCTGCGAGCACGGCTGCGTCTACTGCTTCGCCCGGCCGAGCCACGCCTATATGGGCCTGTCGCCCGGCCTCGATTTCGAAACGCGCCTCTTCGCCAAGCCGAACGCGGCAAGTCTCCTCGCCGAGGAGATCGCCCGCCCCGGCTACGTCGTGAAGCCGCTCGCCATCGGCACCAACACCGATCCCTACCAGCCGATCGAGCGGCGCGAGAAGCTGATGCGCGCCATGCTGGAAGTGCTGGAAGCGGCCAACCACCCGGTCGGCATCGTGACGAAGTCGGCGCTCGTCCTGCGCGACATCGACATCCTGTCGCGCATGGCGGAAAAGGGCCTCGCCCGCGTCGCGCTGTCGGTCACGACGCTCGACCGCACGCTCGCCCGCGCCATGGAGCCCCGCGCCTCGACGCCGACGAAGCGCCTCGAGGCGGTGCGGGCGCTCTCGGAGGCGGGCGTGCCCACCATGGTGATGACGGCGCCGATCATTCCCGGCCTCACAGATCACGAGATCGAGCGCCTGCTGGAAGCCGCAAGGGCTGCGGGCGCGCGCGACGTCGGCTACGTCCTCCTGCGCCTGCCGCTGGAGGTGGCGCCGCTCTTCAAGGAATGGCTGCTGCGCCATTATCCCGGCCGCTACCGCCACGTCCTCTCGCTCCTGCGCTCGATGCGCGGCGGCAAGGACTACGACGCCGACTGGGGTCGGCGCATGACCGGCACCGGCGCCTACGCCATGCAGATCCGCCGCCGCTTCGAGCTGGCGGCCGACCGGCTGGAGCTGAACCAGGGTCGCGCGCCGCTGCGCACCGACCTCTTCTCGCCCCCGAAGACGAGCGCGACGGGCGTCCAGCTCTCGCTGCTCTGACACGGAACACGCGGGGGCGCCGCATCGTCCCCGCGCCGCCGGTCTCGCGTCCCCCGCGCTGCCGGCATCATGGCGCCCCGCGTTCCCCTCGCACCCTCGAAGGAGCGCGGGGCGTCTTGCGGAGGATCGGAGAACGGTGCGAGCCTCGCCGCAACATGGCTCGCCGACCCTCCGATTCTCCGCGCCCCTCTTCGAAGCGCCCCGCCCCAGCGCTCCGACCGCCGCCCGACATGGCGCGCGAGGCGGCGCTGATCGCGGCCGGCAACGGGCCGGTCGCCGGCTGCGACGAGGTCGGGCGCGGACCGCTGGCCGGCCCCGTGGTGGCCGCGGCCGTGATCCTCGATCCCGCCCGCCTGCCGCCCGGCCTCGCCGACTCCAAGACTCTGAAGCCCGCCCAGCGCGAAGCCGCCTTCGCCGCCATCCTCGAGAGCGCCCTCGCCGTGTCCGTCGCCAGCCGGTCCGCGGCCTCGATCGACCGCCTCAACATCCGCGCGGCGAGCCTCCTCGCCATGACTGAGGCGGTCCACGGCCTCGCGCTCGCGCCCGGCCACGTCCTCGTCGACGGCCGCGACGTGCCGGCGGGCCTGCCCTGCCCCGCCACGGCCCTCATCGGGGGAGACGGGCTTTCCGCCTCGATCGCCGCCGCCTCGATCGTCGCCAAGGTCCTGCGCGACCGCATGATGAGCCGAGCCGACGCGCTGTTTCCCGGCTACGGCTTCGCCGCTCATGCCGGCTATCCGACGCCGTCCCACAAGGCCGCCATCGCCGCCCTCGGCCCCTGCCCCATCCACCGGATGAGCTTCCGCCCGCTGTCGGGGCGCTGAGGCGGAGGCATCTCTCCGGAACGGATATCTCCACCCGTCAGGATTGTGTCATTTCCCTGGACTGCACGGAAAGGGAAACAGGAGACGACGATCGTGCCGCGGACCTTTCGAGCCTTCATCCTTCTCGTTCTGCCGCTTTGCCTCGGCGCCCTGCCGGGTCCGGCCTCGGCCGAGGAGACCCGCAGCGACGCGATCGTCGAGCGCTTCCGCGACGCCAGCCTCGACCGCACCACGACCTGCAAGGGCGAGGCGGCCGACAAGCCGCTCGCCGAGATCCGGCAGTGCCGCCTCGCGGTCGAGGGCACGGGCGAGGTGACCGGGGAGAGCGTGCCGACGCTGCGCGAGCTGCTCTCGGCCGCCAAGGACCGGGTCATGGTCAACCTCGACAGAAAGCTCGGCATCGAGAACCTGACGGCGATGATCGCCATGGCGCGCGAGCTCGGCATTGCGGACCAGATCGTTTCCAAGGCCTATGTCGACACGCCGGAGAAGCTGGCGGCGGCTCTCGAGGTCCACCGCGCCAGGGGCGACGACATCCAGTTCATGCCGCAGCTCAGCGACGAGGTCGTCGCCGACCTCGCGCCCTTCGAGACGGCCGTGCGCGAACTCACGGTCGACGGGCGCCGGCCCGCCCCTCAACCCCGCGCGGCGCCTGGTCCCGGCTTGGCGCCGGGCGGGCATTTGCCGAGGATGATCATGCCGAGCACCTCGTCCTTGGTGACGTCGCTCGTCAGCGCCTCGCCGACCACCTGCCCGTTCTTCATGACGATCACCCGGTCGGCGAGGTCGAAGACGTCGTGGATGTCGTGGCTGATCAGGAAGATGCCGATTCCTTCGCGCTTCAGCTCCTTGACGAGGTCGCCGACCTGCCGGGTTTCCTGGGGGCCGAGCGCGGCGGTCGGCTCGTCCATGATCAGGATCTTGGCGTCGAAGAGGATCGCCCGGGCGATCGCCACCGACTGGCGCTGCCCCCCGGAAAGGGCCTTCACCGGCTCCTTGAAGCGGCGGAAGTTCGGGTTGAGGCGGCCCATCACCTTGCGCGCCTGCGCCTCCATGGCCGCGTCGTCGAGCGTCCCGAAGGGCGTCATGATCTCGCGGCCGAGGAAAAGGTTGGCGGCCGCGTCCACGTTGTCGGCGAGCGCCAGGGTCTGGTAGATCGTCTCGATGCCGGCGGCCTTGGCGTCGCGCGGATTGTCGATGCGCGCCGGCTCGCCGCGCACGAAGATCTCGCCCGAATCGCGCTTGTAGGCGCCGGACAGGATCTTGATCAGCGTCGACTTGCCCGCGCCGTTGTGGCCGAGGAGCGCGACGACCTCGCCCGGCCAAAGGTTCACGCTCGCCGTCTCTACGGCATGGATGCCGCCGAAGGAGATCGAGATGTCCCGCATGTCGACGAGCGGCGGGCCCGAACGGTCGATCGCGTCCGAGAAGCCGCGCCCGTGGTCGGCGATGGCGTCTAAGGTGGTGCTCACGCGGCCCTCCGGCGATACACGGTGTCGATCCACACGGCGATGACGAGAACGATGCCGACGACGATCGACTGCATGGGCGAGTCGATGCCGAGGAGCACCATGCCCGACTGCAGCGACTGCATGACGAGCGCGCCGATCATGGCGCCGACGATGGTGCCGGCGCCCCCGGCGAGCGAGGTGCCGCCGATCACGGCCGCGGCGATGACGTAGAGCTCGTCCAGCGTGCCGAGCGCGTTGGTCGCGGCGTTGAGGCGGGCGGTCGAGATCGCGGCGCCGAGCGCGGCGAGGCCGCCCATCAGCATGAAGACCTTTGTCAGAACGAGCCGCGTGTTGATGCCCGCGAGCTCGGCGGCTTCCGGATTGCCGCCGATGGCGAAGACGTAGCGGCCGAAGCGGGTGCGCTTCGCGACGAAGGTCATGACGATGCCGACGAGGATCGCGACGAGTACGGGGACGGCGACGCCGTAGCCGATCCTGAGGCCGCCTTCGGGAACCGCGATATCGTTCGCCTCGGCGTAGCGGCGGGTGATCGCGGCCGGCCACTCGTAGGCGTTGAGGACCGCGGCAGCGCCGAGGATCGCCGCGAAGACCACGACACCGATCAGCGTTTCCGCCCAGACCGGGCGCAGCGGGAAGCCGTAGCGCAGGCGCCGACGGCGCTGGGAAAGAAGGCCGGCCGCGAAGGCGAGGCAGGCGAGGCCCGCGAGCACCCAGGTCCAGAAGGAGCCGAGCGCGCCTTCCGCGCCGCCGCCGAGCAGCCGGAAGGTGTCGTCGAGCGGAGCGACGGTGCGACCCTGCGTCACCCACCAGGCGGCGCCTCGCCAGACAAGAAGCCCGCCGAGCGTGACGATGAAGGAGGGCACGCCGAGATAGGCGATGACGTAGCCCTGGAGCCCGCCGATCGCGACGCCGACGGCAAGGCCCGCCAGAAGCGCGGCGATCCAGAGGACGGGGCTGCCGAAGCCGAGGAGGTTCGGCAGGACCGCCGTCTGCATCACCGCCATGACCATGCCGGAGAAGCCGAGGATCGAGCCGACCGACAGGTCGATGTTGCGCGTGACGATGACGAGCACCATGCCCGTCGCCATCACCGAGATCGAAGCGGTCTGGACGGTGAGGTTCCAAAGATTGCGGGGCGTGAGGAACACGCCGCCGGAGGCGACGTGGAAGACGAGCCAGATCACGAGCAGCGCGCCGACCATGCCGAGCATGCGCGTGTCGATCTCGGTCGCCCGCACGAGGCCCTTCAGCCCGCCCTCCCCGGCACCGCGCGCCGCTGCCGGCCGGGCCGGCTCCAATGCCTGGCTCATCCTCGCCTCCCGTGCCCGACCGCCACTTGTCCACGTGGCGCCCGTGCCCTGCTAGTACGTTCAAAGGAGCGGGAGCCGGCCCTTGCGCGGGCCGGCTCCGGTTTTTTCACGCGATCAGGAGCAGGCGGGCACGGAGCCGGCCGTCACGCCCTGGCAGACCACGTCCTTCGTCACCCAGCCGGCGTCGATGATGGTCTGGAGGTTGTCCTTGGTGATCGCGACGGGGGTGAGGAAGATCGACTGCATCTCGACCTTGTTCGGACCGCCGTTGAAGGTGGTGACGCCCGTGACCTCGTTCATCGCCTTGCCGCCGGCGAGCTCGAGCGCGATCTCGGCCGCGCGCTTGCCGAGCTCGCGCGAGTCCTTCCAGACCGACACGGTCTGCTGGCCGCGCGCGATGCGGTTCAGCGCCGCGAAGTCGGCGTCCTGGCCGGAGACCGGCACCGAGCCGGCGAGCCCCTGCGCGTCGAGCGCGGCGATGGCGCCGCCGGCCGTACCGTCGTTGGAGGCGACCACCGCGTCGACCTTGTTGTCGTTGGCGGTGAGGATCTGCTCCATGTTTGCTTGCGCGTTGGCGGGCAGCCAACCGTCCGTGTAGGCCTCGCCGACGTTCTTGATCCGCCCCGCGTCGATCGCCTCCTTCAGCACCTCCATCTGGCCGGAGAACAGGAAGTCGGCGTTCGGGTCGGCGGCAGAGCCCTTGATGAAGGCGTAGTTGCCCTCGGGCTTGGCCTTCTGGACCTCGCGGGCCTGGATGCGGCCGACCTCCTTGTTGTCGAAGGTGATGTAGAAGGCGTCCCCGTTCTCGATCAGGCGGTCGTAGCCGACCACCGGGATGCCGTTCGACACGGCGCTCTCGACCGCCGGGCCGATGGCGGAGGAGTCCTGCGCCAGGATGATCAGCGCGTCGGCCCCCTGGCTGATCAGCGACTCGACGTCGGTCAGCTGCTTGGCGGCCGAGGACTGGGCGTCGGCCGAGATGTAGGTGGCGCCGGCCGCTTCGAGCGCCGCCTTGATGGCGGCCTCGTCGGTCTTCCAGCGCTCTTCCTGGAAGTTCGACCA
>CANJKV010000272.1 GCA_947474855.1 Aurantimonadaceae bacterium
AGGCGCCCGCGCGCCATGCCGCGCTTGCCGATCTCGAGTGCGCGTTGCGGAAGGATCTTCCGCAGGATCTGCTTGCCGAACCGATCGCTCATGACCATCCCTCTTCGCGGGCGAGGGTATCCGCCGCGCGCGGGGACGCAACTCGCGGCTGCGGATGAGTCGGTTTATGGATAACGCGACCGCGCAGGCCGGCTCATTCCGCCGATCGCGGCGGCCAGATTTCCGGCAGAGTGCGCTTGCGGCCGGTGCCGTAGTCGACGCCGGTGAGGTAGAGGCCGTCCGGCGGGGCGACCGGCCCGCAGCGGGTGCGGTCGCGGGCGGCGAGCGCAGAAGCGACGTCCTCGGCGCTCCAGCGCCCCTCCCCGACGAGCTTCAGCGTGCCGGCGAAGGAGCGGATCTGGTTGTGGAGAAAGGACTGAGCCGAGGCGCGGATGTGCACCTCCTCGCCCTCGCGCGTCACGTCGAGGCGCTCCAGGGTGCGCACCGGGTTCTTCGCCTGGCAATGGGTGGAGCGGAAGGTGTCGAAGTCGTGCGTGCCGACGAGCCGCTGGGCGGCCTCGTGCATGGCGCGCTCGTCGAGAGGCCGCCAGGCCCACCAGACTCGGCCGGCGAGGAGCGCCGCGGGCGGACGGCGGTTGAGGATACGGTAGAGGTAATGGCGTTGCGTCGCCGAGAAGCGCGCGTCGAAGCCCTCCGGCGCGACCTCCGCGCGGAGAATGGCGACGCGCTCCTCGCGCAGGTGCGCGTTGAGGGCGTCGCGCACCGTATCGGTCGGCCAGTCGCGCGACAGGTCGGCATGGGCGACCTGACCCGTCGCGTGAACGCCAGCATCCGTGCGCCCCGCGCCGAACAGCGTCACGCTCTCGCCCGAAAGCTTGTTGAGCGCCGTTTCGATGGCCTGCTGCACCGACCAGCCGTTCGCCTGCCGCTGCCAGCCGCAATAGGAGGTGCCGTCATACTCGACGGTGAGCTTGTAGCGCGGCACGGTTCAGCCTGCCGACGGGAGGATCGAAGTGCCCGCCTTGAGCCGCGTGCCCGCCAGGAACTGCGCCGCAGCCATCGCCTTCGAGCCCGCACGCTGGACCTCGAGGAGCCGCAGGGCGCCTTGCCCGCAGGCGAGAAGCAGCCGGTCGTCGAGGAGCATGCCAGGCGCCGCCTCGCGAATTCCCTCTTCCGCGCGCGCGCGCAGCACCTTCAGCCGCTCCGGCCCGTTGCCGAGGTCGACCGTCATATGCGCGCCGGGCGCGGGGGAGAAGGCGTTGATGCGGCGGGCGAGAACGGCGGCATCGCCCGAAAGGTCCAGTGCCGCCTCGGCCTTGTCGATCTTCCTCGCGTAGGTCGGCTCGACGCCGGTGCGACGGGACAGCTCGTCCTGGCTTTCCAGCGGCAGGTCGCCCGCCGCGAGCCGCGCAAGCGCTTCGACCACGAGGTCGGCGCCGAGCGCCGATAGGCGCAGCGCCAGGTCGCCCGCGGTGTCGGTTTCGCCGATCGGCGTCTCGGCGGTCAGCGCCACCGGGCCGGTGTCGAGCCCGGCCTCCATGCGCATGACCATGACGCCGGTCCGCGCGTCGCCGGCCTCGACCGCGCGCTGGACAGGCGCGGCGCCCCGCCAGCGCGGCAGGAGCGAGCCATGGAGATTGAAGCAGCCGAGGCGCGGCGCGTCGAGGACGGACTGCGGCAGAAGAAGGCCGTAGGCGACCACCACGGCGACGTCGGCGCCGAGCGCGGCGAAACGCTCCCGCTCGGCCGGGTCCTTGAAGCTGAGCGGTGAGCGGACGGCGAGCCCCAGCGCCTCGGCACGCAGCTGGACTGGCGAGGGCGTCAGCGCGAGGCCCCGGCGCCCGGCCGCGCGCGGCGGCTGGGTATAGACGGCGGCGATCTCGTGGCCTGCGGCGTGGATCGCCGCGAGCGTCGGCACCGCGAAGTCCGGGGTGCCCATGAAGACGACGCGCATGCGCCCCGCCTCAGCCGACCGCGCGGCGGGCCTGCTTGGTGAACTTCTTCACCACCATGTCGCGCTTCAGCTTGGAGATGTGATCGATGAACAGGACGCCGTTGAGGTGGTCGATCTCGTGCTGCAGGCAGGTGGCCAGCAGCCCGTCCGCCTCCTCCTCGTGCATCTGCCCGTCGAGCCCGAGATAGCGCACGCGCACCGAGGCCGGCCGCTCGACCTCGGCGTAGTAGTCCGGGATCGACAGGCAGCCCTCCTCGTAGACGCTGCGCGCGTCGGACGAGGACAGGATCTCGGGGTTCAGGAAGACCTGCGGAGCCTTGGGCTCGTCCTCCTTGGCGAGGTCGATCACGAGCATGCGCAGCGGCTCGCCGACCTGGATCGCCGCGAGGCCGATGCCCGGCGCGTCGTACATGGTCTCCAGCATGTCGTCGGCGAAGCGCTTCACCGCCTCGTCGACCCGCTCCACGGGCTTGGACTGCACGCGCAGAAGGGGATCGGGAAGGATGATGAGCGGCTTGATCGTCATGCGCGCGGACGTAATGGCGGCGCGAGGCGCGGTCAACTGCGATTCGCGTCGGCGAGTTCTGTGAAAAGCTGGGGAAAACAAACGGGGACAGCGGGGACGTTCCCGCTTTGATCTGTTTCGTTCAGCACTTGCCGGCAACCCTTCCCCGCATGACACGCGACGATCTTCTTGCGCTCCTCGCCGAACCGCTCGTTCATCTCGGGCCAGTGCCCGTGCCCGGCTGGGCCGCCGGGCTCGGACTTCTTCTCGCGGCCGTCGTCCTGTTGCGGAGGCGGCCGCGCGCCGGCGAAGCGGCGTCGGGCGCCGAGCTGGACGCGGCGCTCGCCCGGCTCGACGCGATCCTCGCCTCGCAGGCCGAGACCAATGGGCGCGTCCACGCCATGGCCGAGCATCTCGGCGCCCGGCAGTCGGACCTCGCCCGCGCGGTGTCGGAGCGGCTCGACGGCATGACGGCGCGCGTCGGGCAGACCTTGCGCGACAGTGCCGGGCAGACCGGAGCGAGCCTGTCGGTGCTCGCCGAGCGCCTCGCCGTCATCGACCGGGCGCAGAGCGAGATCCGCGACCTCGCCGGCGAGATGGTGCGGCTGCAGGATATTCTCTCCGACAAGCAGGCGCGCGGTGCCTTCGGCGAAGGGCGGATGCGCGCCATCGTCGCCGACGCGCTGCCCGCCTCCGCCTACGCCTTCAACGCGCCGCTGCCCAACGGCAAGCGGCCGGACTGCCTCGTCTCGATGGGGCGCGAGGTGCCGCCTCTCGCCATCGACGCGAAGTTCCCGCTCGAAGCCTTTCTCGCCTATCGCGAGGCGGACACCGAGGACGCGCGGACCCTCGCCGCCCGCCGGGTCGCCCGCGACATGGAGGTCCACGCGCGGGCGATCTCGGAAAAGTACCTCCTGCCCGGACGCACGCAGGAGGTGGCGCTGATGTTCGTGCCGTCCGAGTCGGTCTTCGCCGACCTGCACGAGCACTTCCCCGACGCGCTGGAGCGGGCGCAACGGCTGCGCGTCCTCGTCGTCTCGCCCTCGCTCCTCCTCCTGGCGCTTCAGCTCGCCCGCTCGATCTGCAAGGATGCGCGCATGCGCGAGGAGGCGCACCGCATCCAGCGGGAGGTCGCGCTGATCGCCGAGGACGTCGAGCGGCTGGCCGGCCGCGTCACCGGCCTGCAGACGCATTTCGGACAGGCCCTGCGCGACATCGAGGCCATCGTCGTCTCGGCCGAGAAGTTGCGGCGGCGCGGCATCCGGGTCGCGGAGATCGACGTCGGCGAGACGCCCGCGGTCCCGGTCCAGCGCGGTTTCGCGCCGGCCGAATGAGGCGTGCGGCGGCTACGGTTTCCGGAAGGTTTCAGCAGCGTTTCGGGAACGAATCAAAGTGTTCGTGAACGAAAAGTAAAAAATCAAGGGATCAAAACAGCGATTCGCACGTTCTTCCGTCGCAAGTTTCTGACGAGGGGGTTAACATGCGGAACGCGCTTCGCGCCTTGGTGATCGGTCTGACCCTTTCGGCAGTACCGGTGCTTGGCATGCCTGCTTTCGCACAAGTTGCCGCCGATCACGCAGGACTTGCATCGGCCTACAACAACCAGACCGATCAGGATTTCCGCAAGGGCCTCCAGATGCGGCTCGCCTGGACGGGCGATTACGCCGGCACCTTTGACGGCCGCATCGGCCCCGCTTCGCTGCGCGCCATCCGTGATTTCCAGGCCCGTCACGGGATGAAGGCCGACGGCATCATCTCCGAGCCGTTCCTGCGCATGCTCGTGTCCAAGTCCGACGAAGCGCAGGACGCCGTCGGCCTCGGCTACGTCGACGATCCGGAAACCGGTTCGCGCATGGCCCTGCCCCTCGGCCTCGTCGAGGATCGCGGCCGGAGCGAGGTCGGGCATCTCTGGCGCTCGGCGAACGGCGGCATCGAGATCGAGCTCGTGCGCATCGCCGAAGCCGGTCAGACGATGGACGGCCTCTACGGCATCCTGTCCTCGTCCACCCCGACCCGCACCGTCCTGTCCGCGGCCCGCGGCGACGACTGGTTCATCGTTTCCGGGGAGGATCGCGGCCGCGCCTACTACATCCGCTTCGCCGACCGTGGCGGCGACCTGCGCGGCTTCTCCGCCTCCTACGTGGAAGCCGAGGCAGAGCGCATCGCGCCCTACGTCGCGGTGGCCGCGAACCTCTTCCAGCCCTTCACCGGCGAGCCGCGCGGCGCCCTCGTCGCCGAGGCCAAGCCCCCGCTCAAATTCTCCGACCTCCTGAGCCCGGTGCCGGGCGGGGCCGCGCGCGGCGAGCCGGCGCGCTACGCCATGGCCTATGCCGACCCCGCCCAGCCCAACCTCTTCGAGCTGCCGGACGATCGTGGCGCCGACCGGGCCGAGGCGGGCGTCGCACCGAACTTCGACACGCCGCCGATGCCGGGCTTCGACATGTCGGGCACGGGCTTCCTGGTCTCGGAAGACGGCTGGCTGCTGACCAACGCCCATGTCGTGCGGGCCTGCAAGTCGGTGCTCGTCGCCGGCCACGGCGCCGCGGTCGAGACGCGCGTCGACGAGAATCACGACCTCGCGCTGATCCGGGTCGAGGGTGCGCTCAATGCCGCGCCGCTCGCCATCTCGGAGGAGAAGCCGCGCCTCGGCGAGGACATCCTCGCGCTCGGCTTCCCCCTGCGCTCGATCCTCGCCGACTCGCTCAACGTCACCCGGGGCAACGTGTCTTCGCTGCTCGGCCTGATGAACGACGAGCGCTACCTGCAGATCTCGGCCGCCGTGCAGCCCGGCAATTCCGGCGGGCCGCTTGTCGACCTCGCGGGTCGGGTCGTCGGCGTCGTGACAGCCAAGCTCAACGCGGTCGCCGTCGCCGACGTCACCGGGGACATCCCGCAGTCGGTCAACTTCGCGATCCGCCCGGACGCGGCTGCCGCCTTCCTCCGCGAGAACGCCGTGTCCTTTACCGTGGCCGACCCTGCAGCGACGCCCGAGAGCGTCCCGGACGCGACCGCCCGGGTCAAGGACGCCATCATGCCGGTCCTGTGCGTCAACAACTAAGGCATCGGCAAGAGCCGGTGGCGAGGGGTGCGGCATGGATGCCGCGCCCTTTTTCGTTCGTCGGTCAGGGCCTGAACAGCGCTTTGGCGAGCTTGGCCGAATCGACGGGCTTCTCGCAAAGCGGCACGCTCTGGTATGTCGTGGGGATCGACCAGCGCTCATAGCCGGTCGAGAAGACGAAGGGCACGCTCCGCGTCCGGAGCGCTTCCGCCAGCGGAAACACCATCTCGCCTCGCAGGTTGATGTCCAATACGGCGCCGTCGAGCGGCTTGTCGCCGCCGAGAAGCTCGAAGGCCTCGGCCAGCGAGGGCACCGGCCCGACCACCTCCGCGCCGAAGAACTTGAAATCCAGCGCCATCTCGTCAGCGACGAGAAACTCGTCTTCCGCGATCAGGATGCGCAATCCCCTGAGGCTCGGCGGCTGGACGAAGCGGCGGTCGGCGAAGCAGGTCGTCATTGCGTGTCTCCCCTCTGCCGCGACGATCCGAGGGGGAGGTCGATCGTGCAGCGCACGCCCCCTTCGGCCAGCTCGTACGCGACGGCGGCGTGCAGTTGGTAGGGAAGCGAGCGCTCGATCAGCAGCCGCCCATAGCCGCCGCCGCGCGGCGGCGCGCCGGGCGCAGGCATGTCCGGCACGCCGCTCTCGATCCATTCGACGTGAAGGCAGCGGGCCCCTGCCTCGTCCGTATCGGCACGCCAGCGCACCGACAAGCGACCGTCCGGCACGGCGAGCGCCCCGTACTTCACGGCGTTGGTGGCAAGCTCGTGGATGGCGAGGGCGAAGGTCTGCACGCTCGCGGAACGCAGGCGAAGGTCCGCCGGTCCGTCCAGGACGATGCGGCCGCCGACGTCCTCCAGAGCGCCGCGCGCCCCGAGTTCGGTGAGGATCAGCGTGTCGAAGGTGACGCGCTCGCCGTGTTCCAGCTTCGACAGGAGCCCGTTGATGCGCGACAGGGCGGCGAGCCGCTCGCGAAAGGGCGGAAGAAAGGCTTCGAGGGAGTTCGCGCCCGCCGCCGTGCGGTCCGCCATCGCGCGCACGACGCCGAGAAGGTTGCGGGTGCGGTGCTGCAGCTCCGCGAGAAGAAGGGTTTGGCGCTCCTGAAGCTGGCGCATGTCGTCGACGTCGGTCGACGTGCCCAGCCACTCGATGATCCGCCCGGTCTCGTCGCGGATCGGCAGAGCGCGCGACTGAAACCAGCGGTAGCGCCCCTCCCCC
>CANJKV010000273.1 GCA_947474855.1 Aurantimonadaceae bacterium
GGTGGTGCGCAGCGCCTTCGGGCGCGTCCAGCGCTTCTCGACGGACTGGCACGCCAACAGCTTCGCCGGCTCGACGGTGCGCAAGGTCACGCGCGGCATGTGGGCGCTCGACCTCCTCAACGACACGCTCCTGGTCGCGCTCCTGCCCTCGGCGGTGATGCTGATCGGCTCGACGCTGCTGCTCGGCCGGTTCTGGCCGTCCATGGGACTGCTGATCGCGGTCGGCTCGCTCGCCTATCTCGGCGTCGTGGCCATTCTGTCGCTGCGCTACGTCGCGCCGGCGGCGAGCCTCGCCAATAGCTGGGACACCAGGCTCGGCGGCTCGATGGCGGACGCGATCTCCTGCAACTCGGTCGTGAAGGCCTTCGGCGCGGAAACGCGCGAGGAGGCGCGGCTCGACCGGGTGATGGGGAAGTGGCGCGCCCGCACGCTTCGAACCTGGCAGCGCGGCAACGTCAACGGCACCACGCAGGGGCTGATGCTGCTCGCGCTTCGCATCGCGATCCTGGCGCTGGCGCTGCACCTCTGGCTGGAGGGTCAGGCCAGCGCGGGCGACGTCGCCTTCGTGCTAACCACCTTCTTCGTCCTGCAGGGCTACCTGCGCGAAATGGGCATGCACCTGCGCAACCTCCAGCGCTCGATCAACGACATGGAGGAACTTGTCGAGATGGAGGCGGCGCCGGTCGGCGTCGAGGACGGGCCGGGGGCGAAGCCGGTCGCGATCGGCCGCGGCGGCATCGTGTTCGATCGGGTGTCGTTCCGGTACGGGCGGCATGCGACGCCGCTCTACCGCGACCTGTCGCTCGAGCTTCGGCCGGGAGAGCGGGTCGGGCTCGTCGGGCATTCCGGCTCGGGCAAGACGACCTTCGTCAAGCTGATCCAGCGGCTCTACGACGTGACGGGCGGGCGCATCCTCATCGACGGGCAGGACATCGCCGGCGTCCGCCAAGCCTCGCTCCGCTCGCAGATCGCGATCGTGCAGCAGGAGCCGATCCTGTTCCACCGCTCGCTCGCCGAGAACATCGCCTATGCCAAGCCTGGCGCGAGCATGGCGGAGATCGAGCGGGCGGCCGAGCGGGCAGGGGCGCACGCGTTCATCGCGCGTCTCCCTCGCGGCTACGGCACGCTCGTCGGCGAGCGGGGCGTGAAGCTCTCGGGGGGCGAGCGCCAGCGCGTGGCGATCGCGCGGGCGTTCCTGGCGGACGCGCCGATCCTGATCCTGGACGAGGCGACGTCGAGCCTCGACTCGGAATCGGAAACGATGATCCAGCGCTCCATGGCGGCGCTGATGGAGGGGCGCACGGCCATCGTCGTCGCGCACCGCCTGTCCACCGTCCGGGCGCTCGACCGCCTCCTCGTCTTCGACCGCGGCCGCATCGCGGAGGAGGGCACCCATGCCACCCTCGTCGCCAAGCCCGGCGGCATCTACCGCAACCTCTTCGAGCGTCAGGCGCTGGAACTGGTGCAGGGGCTGCCGGACGCCAAGGAGGAGGCGGCGAGGGTCAGGCGGGCGTGAGGAGGCGAAGATCGGAAATGGCAAGGGCGGCCGCGACGAGGCCGCCCTTGCCGGCGTGCCTGATGTCATTCGGCATGTGCCCGACGAAGCGTGCCGGAGACCGCGGAGCGCGCTTTCAGCGGCGGTCGACGGACGTTCCGGCAAAGCGATCGTAATAGGCCGGCCGGCGGCGCACGATCGATACGATCGTCCAGACCCATAGACCGGCGATGATCGAAAGCGAAGCGACGAGGGTCGCGATGGTGAGCCCGGACCAGGTTGCCGATGCCACGGCCTGTTGGACGACGGTCGCGGACAGAAACGCCGGGGCGAGTGGCAAGGCGAAGAGTAGGTAACGCCCGAAAAGACGGGAGCGGCGTGCTCGTTCGCCGGTCGCGCGGTCCACGACCGCGATGCCGCAGATGCGGCGGCCCGGAGTGCGGGCCAGAACGTCGCACAGGAGCCGCAGGAGGACGAACAGCTCGATCGACGGACTCTTGCTGGCCGTGCCGATGATCGTACCCTCGGCATCGACCGCCAGTGTGTAGGAGACGTTGGTCGTCAGGTTGTCTCCGACGGTCTGCTGTCCGACCGTCAGGATGCGCGCGGCCGGCCAGCCGGCGAAGTAGAACTCGCATAGCGAGGCGTAGTTTGGAGCGAAACCCGGAGAAAACGTCAGGCCTTCCGGAAGGCTGTTGAGGCTCTGGCACGTCGACAAGTTGACGTCGGGAACGTACTGCCAGCGCCCATCCGTTGTGGCGAACAGAACCGGAGCGAGGCAGGAAAGAACCAGGACGCTGATCGCTAGATCGATCAAGGCCGCGAAGCTGCGTCGCCAGAACCCGGCCGGCTCACTCATACCAGCATACCCGCGCGCTAGCAGCCTTCGACTTCTACCGAACGCCGATCAAGGCACGATGCCGATCAAGATACAACTCGAGATGGTAACTATCCACAGGTGTCGGTGAAGCTCGGACGCGACGTCACCCCTCGTCCGGCACGTACCTTTCCCACCCCCTGGGCGCCAAATGCTCCTGGGGTTGGAAGCGGATCTTGTAGCCCATCTTGCGGGAGCCGCGGACCCAGTAGCCGAGATAGAGGTAGGGCAGGCCGAGGCTCCGGGCGCGCTCGATGTGGTCGAGGATCATGAAGGTGCCGAGGCTCCGCTCGGGCTCGGAGGGCTCGAAGAAGGAATAGACCATCGACAGCCCGTCGCCCATGACGTCGGAGAGCGCGACGGCCATGAGGTCGCGGTCGCCGCGGGGCGTGATCGCCGAGTCCGGCCCCTTGCGGCGGTACTCGATGACGCGGGTGTCGACCTGGCTCTCCTCCACCATCATCGCATAGTCGAGGACGCTCATCTCCGACATGCCGCCGTGGACGTGGCGCGCGTCGAGGTAGCGGCGGAAGAGGCTGTACTGCTCGGAGGTCGACTGCGCCGGCATCATGCGGCCGACGAGGTCGCGATTGTTGCGGATGACGCGCTGCATCGACTTGGTCGGCTCGAACTCGTCGACGAGGATGCGCACGGACACGCAGGCGCGGCAGCGCTCGCAGGCCGGGCGGTAGGCGATGTTCTGCGAACGGCGGAAGCCGCCCTGCGTCAGGAGGTCGAGAAGGTCCGGGGCTCGGCCGCCGAGGAGGTGCGTGAACACCTTCCGCTCGAGCTGGCCCGGCAGATAGGGGCAGGCGGAGGGCGCTGTGAGGAAGAACTGCGGCGTCGAAGGATGCACAGTCATGGCGCGACCGCTCCGCCCCCTCTGATCATGGAGATGCCTTGCCCTGAAATGAGGGCAAAGCCGCGCCCCTGGCAAGGGCGCGGCGACACCGTGACGCCGGGATCGGGCCCGTCAGACGCGGTCGCGCACAATGGCCGTGCCGAGAAGGACGTCGTGGAGAAGCTGCTTGCGCCGCGTCATCAGCCCGACCACCAGCACGAGCGGCGTGAGAACCGTGACGGAGGCCCAGAACAGGACGCCGTGGAGAACGGCGAGCACCGGATCCATCGGCGCGCCGTCGAGCCGCTCGACCTTGATGCCCGCGAGACGCATGCCCGGTGTCGCCTGACGCCGGCTTCCCATGGTGAAGCCGACGTAGAGGATCGCGATGGCCGGCACGAGGATGGCGTAGAGCCCCCAGCCGAGGCCGAAGGTGAGAAGGCCGAGAACCGCGACAACGATCGCTGCAGGGATCGTCAGGAGCGCGACGACGGCATAGTCGACGAGAAAGGACATGATGCGACGTGTGCGCACCCCGTCGTAGAGGCGCGGCGCATCGAGAGCGTCAACGGTCCGCTTGTTCATCGTGCCAGCGAAAGGTCCGCCGTTCATCGTGCTTGAAACTCCTCGGTCGACGGCGAAAGGTCGCCGCCGCCATGAAGATGGTGAGCCGTCTGCCGACCCGCAATGAGGGCGGTCTCAGCGGCCCTGGCAGGCCCGCGCCGCCCGCGGCGAGAAGTAGGACAGGACGCCCGCCGCGCCCGCCCGCTTGAAGGCGGAGAGGCTTTCCATCATCGCGCGGTCGCCGTCGAGCCAGCCGTTGCCGACGGCGGCCATGATCATCGCGTACTCGCCGGAGGTCTGGTAGGCGAAGGTCGGTACCCCGAGCTCGCGCGACAGGCGCGACACGATGTCGAGGTAGAAGGTGCCGGGCTTGACCATGATGAGGTCGGCGCCTTCGTCGAGGTCCTGTTCCGCCTCGCGCAGCGCTTCTTCCGAATTGCCGTAGTCCATCTGGTAGGTGCGCTTGTCGCCCTTCAGGAGCGCGTTGGAGCCGACCGCGTCGCGGAAGGGGGCATAGAAGGCCGAGGCGTATTTCGCGGCGTAGGACATGATCAGCGTGTCGCGGAAGCCCTCGGCGTCCAGCGCCTCGCGGATCAGGGCTACGCGCCCGTCCATCATGTCGGACGGGCCGATGATGTCGCAGCCGGCCTGCGCCTGGACGACCGCCTGTCGGCAGAGAAGCTCGACGGTCGCGTCGTTGAGGATGCGGGAGCCTTCCATCACGCCGTCGTGGCCGTGGCTGGTATAGGGGTCGAGCGCGACGTCGCAGAGAATGCCGACCTCGGGCACCGCTTCCTTGATGGCGCGCGACGCGCGGCAGACGAGGTTGCCGGCATCGAGCGCCTGCGAGCCCGACAGGTCGCGCATCTCGGCCTGCGTATAGGGAAAAAGGGCGAGCACCGGAATGCCGAGGTCGCGCGCCTCGCGCGCCGCCTCCACGCATCCCTCGACGGAGAGGCGCGAAACGCCGGGCATCGAGGCGACGGGTTCGGGCGCGCCGGAGCCTTCGCGCACGAAGATCGGCCAGATGAGGTCTGCGGGCGAAAGCTGCGTCTCGCGTACGAGGCGGCGGGTCCAGTCGTGCTGGCGCAGGCGTCGGAAACGCCGGCCGCCCGTCGCCGCGTCGATGCGGGCGGAGGTGGCGGGGTCGGCGCGGAAGCGGTCGGTCATCGTGGAAACACCGGATGCGGAAGTTGGGGATCCTCCCCGTTCGGCTACGCCCATCGCGCCGGCCCTGCAAGATTGACGTCGATTCTGACGGCGATAAGAACCATGTCGCGAAGAAGGAGTGCGCCGCCATGACGGACGAGGGCCGATGAGCGAGCGCGGCGGGCAGGCCACGCGCCTGGAGCGAATCGACAGGGCGCGGACCTGGATCCTGCGGCTCGGCTCCGTCTTCCTGTTCGTGCTGACGCTCGATCAGTGGATCCGCCTCGTCGGCGTGGTGGAGGGGCCGCTCGGCCGATTCGACCTCATGCCGGTCGGCTGGCGCGTCGCCTCGGCGACGCTCGCGGTGCTGTATCCCGTGGCCGGCATCGGTCTCTGGTTGCTGGCGCCCTGGGGGACCGTGGTCTGGTTTCTCGTCGCCGCGACGCTCGCCGCGATGAGCTTCGGCTTTCCCGGGACCTTCGGCACCGACAGTCTCGGCCTCGCCCCCCACGTCGCCTGCCTCCTGGTGCTCGCCGGGCTTCGGATCGCGCGGCACCGCGCGTCGCGGCCCGTCCACGGCGAACGGCGAAACACGTCTCATTAAGCTCAAATTGCGGGAGGCCGAGGTAAGGCGCTCTTAAGGCTGTGATTTAAGTCGACTTTTAGATGCGGCTCGTAATGTGGGTCACAAGGCGGGATCGAAAGAGAACAACCGCCAAAAGCAACAGCGGAGCCGATACTCATGAACGCCCAGGTCAAGCGCGAGCCGACTGCCGTAGAGCCGAAGTCGGAACTGAAGGCCCTCTATCTCGAAACCCTCCAGCTCGTCGAGCGTCTGCACCGCCGCCTGCTCGACGTCATCAAGGACGAGTTCGACCGGGCCGGCCGCACCGACATCAACGCCGTGCAGGCGCTGCTGCTCTTCAACATCGGCGACGCGACGCTGACGGCGGGCGAGTTGCGCTCGCGCGGCTTCTACCTGGGCTCCAACGTCTCCTACAACCTGAAGAAGCTCGTCGAGCTCGGCTTCATCGACCACCAGAAGTCCCGCGTCGACCGCCGCGCGGTGCGCGTCTCGCTGACCGCCACCGGTCAGCAGGTGGCTGCCATGGTCGCCGAGCTCTACGACCGCCACATCGGCTCGATCGACAAGGTGGGCGGCCTCGACGAGCAGGAGTTCCAGAAGATGAACCGCTCGATGCAGCGCCTCGACCGCTTCTGGAACGACTCGATCGCCTATCGCCTCTGAGCCTTTTCCGCTCGGGCGGTCGTCCTCCCCGCCTGATTTCGCCGCGCCGGTCCTCCAGCCGGTGGCGTCGGCCACAAAGCCCGGTCCGCCGTTCTTCCGGCGCGCCGGGCTTTCGGCGTGGCGGGCCACGCTGAGGCCATATTGGTCTGCCCTGGAGAACCCTTCCAGACGATGCGGGCATGAGATGCCCGCCGCGACGCGCGCCCGTTCAGTGGGTGTTCACCCTGTTTCGGCATTGTTCGCGCCGCCGCCCGAGAGTTCTGAGGGGAACGAGACGATGACGCATCCGGTCAAAGCCGCCACGGGCGCCAAGCTGTCGCGCCGCGCCTTCGTGACGGGAGTCGCCGCCGCGGCGGTGCTGCCGGGCGTCGCGAGCGCCCAGGACGCGGCGCTGGACGAGCTCCTGTCGGCGCCGGGGCGCGGCAACTGGAACGACCAGTTCGA
>CANJKV010000274.1 GCA_947474855.1 Aurantimonadaceae bacterium
ACGGCCGAGCTGGTGGGCGAGATCTCGGCGGCCTGCCGCGAGCAGTCGATCGGCATCGAGCAGATCAACCAGGCCATCCAGCAGCTCGACCAGGTCACGCAAGCCAACGCCGGCGCCGCCAACGAGATGACGGCGACGGCCGAGCAGCTCTCCGGCGAGGCCGAAGCCCTCAACGAGCGCGCCGGGTTCTTCCGGATCGACAATCCAGGCGAAGGCTCGACGTCGTCCGGTGCCCTCGCGCAGCCTGCCTCGTCCGCGCGGCCGACGCCCGCAGGCACCGACGTGCGGGCGCTTCAGGAGCGCGCCGCTGCCTTCAAGCCGGCGCCGCGTTCGCGCGGCCGCTTGGATGGGGACGACGCGTTCGAGCCGATGCCGAGCGATCGTCGCATCGCCTCCCGGCGCTAGGGCGCGCCCGGTCGCCCGGTCGCCCGGCTCGGAGTCAGGCGCCGTCAGGCCTCGACGGCGCGAGCCTCGGGGCCGAAATCATCGAGGATCGCCGGCACCATGTCGGCGATCTCTCGGGCAAGGAAGCCGAGCCTTCCGACGCTCTTTGTCAGACGCCGCCCGGCCTCGGCGTGCGTGAAGGTGCCCCATTGAAGCGCGAGGAGCGGCGGAGCGCCCCGCGCCAGGAACCCGCCGACGAGGCCGGCCAGGACGTCGCCCGATCCCGACGTCGCGAGGCCGATGCCGCCGCCTTCGCAGAGCCGCGGGCTGCCACCGGCCCCGACCACGAGCGTGTCGCCGCCCTTCATCGCGACGGCGCCGCCCGTCACGTTCGCGGCTCGGCCGGCGGCATCCGCCGGATCGTCGCAGATCGCCTGCTTGTCCCGGCCGAGAAAGGTCGCCATCTCCCCGGCATGGGGCGTGATCGCGACGCGTCCGCCGAGCGCCCTGAGCGCCTGCCCCTCCGCGCGCAGTCCCGTCAGCGCGGCGGCGTCGATCAGGAAACGCGCGTCGCCGGTCATCTCGAACAGGGCAAGCGCGATGCGCCGCGCGCCGTCGTCGTCGATCATGCCGGGGCCCACGACGATCGCGTGCGCCTTCTCGGCGCAGCGCCGCAGCGCCGGGACGGACGCGGGATCGATATCGCCCTCGGGCGTTTCCGGCAAAGCGACGACGCGCGCTTCGGGCAGCATCAGGGCCAGGCCGGCTGCGGCGGAGGCGACGGTCGCCACCTGGATCTTGCCAGCTCCGGCCCTCAGCGCCGCGACGCCGGCAAGGAGCACCGCACCGGGCGTTTCCCTGGCTCCGCCGACGATGAGGATCGTGCCGCGCTCGTCCTTCGTCGCACCGGGCGGCGGATCCGGCAGAGGCGCCGATCGCAGGAAGGCTCCGTCGATCCGCGGCCAGGGCGACGTCACGGCGCCGTCTCCTTGGCATCCGGCTCGGCGGTGACGGGCGTGCCCTGCCGGCGCAGCGGGACGGTGAAGTTGTAGCGCTGCAGGACGGGCGCGGATGCAGGCCCCGGCGAGGGGCGGCAGGCATACTCCGTCAGCCCGCAATTGGCGACGTCCCCGTCCCGATCGATCGCCAGGATCTGCGCCTCGTCCATGCCCTCGATGATGTAGCGCAGGCACAGGACGACGACCTGATGGCAGACGATCATCACGCGCTGCCCGCGGTGGTGGAGAGCGAGCGTTTCGAGAAGGCTTCGCAGGCGAAGGATCACGTCGCACCAGCTCTCGCCGCCGGGCGGGCGGTGGTAGAACTTGCCGAGGAGACGCCGGTGCTCCGCCTGATCCGGAAAGAGCTCGGCGATCCCGGCCGTCGTCAAACGGTCGAGGATCCCGAACTCCTTTTCGCGCAGGCGCTCGTCGAGGCGCGGCCGGGCGACGTTCAGGCGCCCTGCCCGCGCGATGATCTCGGCCGTTTCCCGGGCGCGGGCATAGGGCGAGGACAGGACGACCTCCGGCCGCTCCTCCGCCGAAAGCTCGGCGAGCCAGAGGCCGACGCTTTCCGCCTGTTCGCGCCCGAGTGGGCTCAGGGGCACGTCCATGTCGCGGTCGGCGATGTCGATGCGAGCCGAGCCGCCGGCGAGCGCGGCGTTGCGCGCGACGTTGCCGAGGCTCTCGCCGTGCCGCACGATCAGGAGACGGCTCGGCCAGAACGCTCCGGTCGGGGATGCCCCGCCTCGGTCACCGAACTCACGCTCGCCCGACGCCATCCTTCGCCCCCTGCACGCTTCGCACCTTTCGCTGGATGAAGACGCGCCGGCGGCGGCGGTTCCGGAGAGCGGAAGGCCGGATGCGCAGCCGGCTCCAAGATCATCGCGGGCGGGACGACGGGTCGATCAGACCGCCCCGCTGAAGGTCGCCGTCGCCTCGGTGCGGAAGCGGTCGAAAACCGCGGCGACGAGCCGGACGAACGGGCGGCCGGCTCGCGTGACGGCGATCATGCCGTCGCGCACCTCCACGAGCCCGTCGGCGACGAGCGGACGCAGGAGCGCGATCTCGTCGCCGAAGCCGGGCGCATCGCCGCCGAGTTCGGCGCGGAAGCGGCACATCAGGTTCTCGATGATCGCGGCCCGGACGCGGTCGTCGCCCGTCGCGGCGTGACCACGGGCCGTCGCGAGCTCGCCGGCGGCGATCCGCTCGTGCCAGCCGCCGATCGGGCTGAGGTTCTGCGCGAAACCGCCCGGCAGCTGCGACACGGCCGACGGCCCGAAGCCGATCAGCGTGCCGCAGGCGTCGTCCGTGTAGCCCTGGAAGTTGCGCCGCAGGGAACCACCGCGCGCCGCAGCCGCCAGGGGGTCGCAGAGCCGCGCGTAATGATCGATGCCGATGGCCTGGTAGCCGTTGGCCTGGAAGCGGGCGGCGATCGTCGCGGCCTGCGCGAACCGTTCGCTCGCGGCCGGCAGCGCCGACGCGTCGACGAGCCGCTGGTTGGTCCGCCGTTGCGGCAGATGCGCGTAGCCGTAGGCCGCGACGCGGTCCGGCCCGAGGGCGATCACCGCATCGCAGGTCCGCGCGAGGCTGATCCCGCTCTGGTGCGGCAAGCCGTAGATGAGGTCGAGGTTGAGACCCCGAATGCCGGCCGAGCGGACCAGCCGCACGGCCGCTTGCACCGTTTCGATCGGCTGGAGGCGGCCGATCGCGGCCTGGACGCGCGGCTCGACGTCCTGGACGCCGAGGCTCACCCGGTTGAAGCCGAGCCCAGCCAGCCCGTCGCAGAGCGCCGCGTCGACGAAGCGCGGATCGAGCTCGATCGAGCGCTCCGCTCGAGGATCGACATCGAAGCGCTCGCCGAGCGCGCCGACGACCGCCCTCAGCCCCCCGACGCCGAGGATCGAGGGCGTTCCGCCGCCGAAGGCGAGGCGTCCGATCGTCAGGCGGTTCGAAACGCGGTCGGCGACGAGCCGGATCTCGGCCATAAGTGCCGCCCGAAGCGCCGCGACAGGCTCGTCCCGGCGCACCGCCTTGGCGTGGCAGCCGCAATAAGCGCAGATCTCGCGGCAATAGGGAACGTGGATGTAGATCGAGACGGGCTCGGCCGGGTCGAGCGTGCCGAGCCATCGCGCGTGCTCGGCAGGCCCCACGGCGGCGGTGAAGTCCGCGGCCGTGGGATGGGAGGTGTAGCGGGGCGCCGTGCGCGCGCCGTAGCGGGCGACGAGATCCTCGCTCATGGCGCGGCGCGCCGCCCCGTTTCGGGATCGCCGCGGCTGTCGAGATCGGGGCCGGGCCGAACCGGCGCCAGAGCCGACAGCCGGCGATCCTCCTTCATCTCGAACCACATGGCGTTGAGGATCGCGAAGGCGCAGGCGAGCCCGACGCCGAGAACCCAGGAAAAATACCACATCGCGCCTGGCCTCCTTCAATAGGCGTTGGGATTGCGGCCGATCGAGACCGGCGTCACGGGGCCGCTCATCACGCGATAGACCCAGGTCGTGTAGGCGAGGATCAGCGGCAGGAAGATCACCGTCGCCACCAGCATGACGAAGAGCGTCAGGTGGCTGGACGAGGCGTCCCAGACCGTGAGGCTCGTGTCCGGCGCGATCGAGGACGGCAGGAGGAAGGGAAACAGCGACAGCCCGGCCGTGGACACGATCCCGACGATCGAGGCGCTGGTGGCGAGGATCGCCGTCGGCGATGCGCCCCGTCCCATGGCGTGCCGGGCGAGGAGCGGCCCGAAAAGGCCGAGCGCCGGGGCGATCAGCATCCAGGGATGGCGGCCATAGTTGAGGATCCAGGCGCCGGCCTGCGTCGCCACCGTCTTGGCGAGCGGGTTGGAGGGCGCCGCCGCGTCCTGGACGCTGGTGACGACGTAGCCGTCCATGCCGAAGGCGACCCAGAGCCCGCCCAGAGCGAAGAGCACCGTCGTCGTCGCCGCCGCCGCCCGGCCGTAGCCTCGCGCCCGGACCGCGACCGGTCCCTCGCAGCGCGCCGCGATCACCGCGGCGCCGTGGGCGACGCACATGGACACGCTGACGAGGCCGGCGAGCAGCGCGAAGGGCGACAGGAGGCCGAAGAAGTTGCCCTCGTAATAAGGCCGCAGCGTCGCGTCGAGCCCGAAGGGCACGCCGAGAAGCACGTTGCCGACCGCCACGCCCGCGATCAGCGCCGGCACGAAGCCGCCGACGAAGAGCGCCCAGTCCCAGGCCTCCCGCCAGCGCGGATCGGCGACCTTGCCGCGGAACTTGAAGCCGACCGGCCGCAGGATCAGCGCCAGGAGGATCGTGATCATGGCGAGATAGAAGCCGGAGAAGCTCGCCGCGTAGAGCGACGGCCAGGCCGCGAAGATCGCCCCGCCGCCCAGGATCAGCCAGACCTGGTTGCCCTCCCAGGTCGGGCCGACGAGGTTGATGAGCACCCGCCGCTCCTCGTCGGTCCGCCCGACGAAGGGCAGGAGCGCGCCGACGCCGAGGTCGTAGCCGTCCATGATGGCGAAGCCGATGAGGAGAGTGCCGAGCAGCACCCACCAGACGAGACGCATGGTCTCGTAGTCGAGAGGGATGTTGGTCATGTCGCTTCGAGCCTTAATGTTCGGAGTCAGCGCGTTGCGGGCGCGGCGGCGGCGCCGGCCGGCACGGCGGAGCCGCCGGCGACCCCGTCGAGGAGGACGTTCGTCCGGCTCGGCCCCGCCTTGATGACCTTCAGCATCAGGATCACCATGATCACCGCGAGCGCGGTGTAGAGCGTGAGGAAGAAGCCGAGGCTGATTGCGAGGTCCGTCAGCGTCAGGCCGGAGGCGGCGTAGAAGGTCGGCAGGACGCCTTCCACGACCCAGGGCTGGCGGCCGTATTCGGCGATGAACCAGCCGGCTTCGATGGCGATCCACGGCGCCGGCAGGCTGAACAGCGCAATCCAGAGAAGCGTGCGGCTCTCACCCAGCCGGTGCTTCGAGGCGAGCCAGAAGGCGACCGCGAAGAAGGCGATGAGGTAGAAGCCGAGCGCCACCATCACGCGGAAGCTCCAGAAGAGCGGCGCGACGCCGGGCACGGTGTCGAAGGCGGCCTGCGTGATCTCCTCGGCCGTGGCGTTGGCGACGTCCTCGCGGTAGCGCTTCAGGAGAAGCGCGTAGCCGAGGTCCTTCCAGGTGGCCGAGAATTTCTCGCGCGCCGCCTGGTCCGAGCCGTCGGCGCGGATGGCATGCAGCGCCTCGTAGGCGACCATGCCGTTGCGGATGCGATTGCCCGCGAGCTCGACGAGGTCGAGAATGCCGGGGATCTCGCCCGAGAGCGAGCGGGTCGCGATGAGGCCGAGCGCATAGGGCACCTGGACCTCGAAGGAGTTTTCCTTGTCGCCGGGAATGGCGAAGAGGTTGAAGCCGGCGGGCGCGGGCTCGGTGTGCCACATGGCCTCCATCGCCGCGATCTTCATCTTCTGGTGCTCGGTCGCGGCGTAGCCGCTCTCGTCGCCGAGGACGACCACCGACAGCGCCGAGGCGAGGCCGAAGCTCGCCGCCACCGCCATGGAGCGCTTGGCGAGGTCGAGATGACGACCGCGCAGCATGAACCAGGCCGAGATGCTCATCACGAACATCGCGCCCGTGACGTAGCCGGCCGAGACCGTGTGGACGAACTTCGCCTGCGCCACCGGATTGAAGATCACCGCCATGAAGTCGGTGATTTCCATGCGCATCGTGTCGGGGTTGAAGGTCGAGCCGACCGGGTTCTGCATCCAGCCGTTGGCGATCAGGATCCAGAGGGCCGAGAAGTTCGCGCCCAGCGCCACGAGCCAGGTGACGCAGAGATGCCCGATGCGGCTCAGGCGGTCCCAGCCGAAGAAGAAGAGGCCGATGAATGTCGCTTCGAGGAAGAAGGCCATCAGGCCCTCGATCGCCAGCGGCGCGCCGAAGACGTCGCCGACGTAATGCGAATAATAGCTCCAGTTCATGCCGAACTGGAATTCCATGACGATGCCGGTGGCGACGCCCATGGCGAAGTTGATGCCGAAGAGCGTGCCCCAGAAGAGCGTCATGCGCCGCCAGACCTCGCGGCCCGTCATCACGTAGACGCTCTCCATGATGGCCATCAGGAAGGACAGGCCGAGCGTCAGCGGCACGAAAAGGAAATGGTACATCGCCGTCGCCGCGAACTGCAGTCGCGACAGGTCGACGACCGTCATGTCGATCATCGGAAATCACCTCGCCGGGGGAGCGCGACCGG
>CANJKV010000275.1 GCA_947474855.1 Aurantimonadaceae bacterium
GCGCGGCTCGATCGCGCGGCGCGTGACCGAGGCCAACAACCTGCGCTCGCGCTTCCAGACCTGCCAGGGCACGTTCCAGCTCGCCAGCGCCCTGCGCGACGTCACCGTGCGCGATCTTGGACGCGTCGCCGCGCCCGAGCTGCCGGCCCTCTGGAAGGCCGACATCCAGCGCCTCCAGCCCGGCCGCACGACGCCTGCCAAGGAAACCGAGCGCGGCGTCGAATTCATCGCCATCTGCGACGCGCGCACCGTGTCCGACGACGTCGCCGCCGGCATGGTCTTCCAGGAACAGGACATGGCCAAGCTCGGCAAGCAGGCCGAGCCGGACGCGGACTTTCTCGCCGAGCTGAAGGCGAAGGCGCAGATCAGCCGGCGATGAGAACCGGGACGGGGGGGGCGCCCCTCGCGGTTTCCGTCGGCGAGCCCTCCGGCATCGGCCCGGACGTCATCCTCATGGCGGCCGCGCGCCGTCTGGAGCCGCCCGGGATGCCGGACTTCTTCGTTCTCGCCGACCCGGCCATGCTCGCTGCCCGCGCCCGGCGCTTGTCGCTGCCCGTGTCGCTCGCCGTGATCGACGCGGCCGGCGAGGCGTCCGAGGCCGGCCGGGGCGGCGCCCTGCCCGTTCTTCCGCTCGTCAACCACCATGACGAAGCGCCGGCGAAGCTCGACCCCGTCAACGCCCTCGCCACCGTCGAGGCCATCGACCGCGGAACCCGCCTCTGCCTCGAGGGGCAGGCCGCCGCGCTCGTCACCGCGCCGATTCACAAGAAGGCGCTCTACGACGCCGGCTTCCGCCATCCCGGCCACACGGAATACCTCGCCGACCTTTGCGGCGGCATCACCGGCGGCAGCTACCGTCCCGTGATGCTGCTGACGGGGCCGGACCTGTCCTGCATCCCCGTCACCATCCACGTGCCCTTCGCGCAGGTCCTCGACGATCTGACGACCGACCTGATCGTCGACACCTGCCGGATCGCCGCGCGCGACATGAAGCAGCGCCTCGGCATCGGATCGCCCCGCCTCGCCCTGGCCGGGCTCAACCCGCATGCGGGCGAAGGGGGCGCGATCGGGCGCGAGGACATCGAGATCATCGCGCCCGCCGTCGAGATCCTGCGAAACGAGGGCATCGACGCCGTCGGCCCGCTGCCGGCCGACACCATGTTCCACGCCGAGGCCCGCAGGCGCTACGACGTCGCCGTCTGCATGTATCACGACCAGGCCCTCATCCCGGCCAAGACCCTCGCCTTCGACGAGACCGTCAACGTCACGCTGGGCCTGCCGATCGTGCGGACCTCGCCGGACCACGGCACCGCCGCCGACCTCGCCGGAACGGGCCGCGCCCGGCCCGACAGCTTCGTCGCCGCCCTGCGGCTTGCCGCGCGCATGGGCGCCGCCGCCTCGTGAGCCTTGCCTTCGACGGGTTGCCCCCCTTGCGCGAGGTGCTGGCCGAGCACGGGCTCGACCCCAAGCGCAGCCTCGGCCAGAACTTCCTCCTCGACCTCAACCTCACGGGCAAGATCGCCCGCCAAGCGCTGCCGCTGGCCGGTCGCGCGGTGATCGAAGTCGGCCCCGGGCCAGGCGGTCTCACCCGCGCGCTGCTCGCCGAGGGTGCCGACGACCTCACCGTAATCGAAAAGGACGAGCGCACGCTTCCCGCACTGGAGGCTATCGCCGCCCGCTATCCCGGCCGCCTGCGCATCCTCCACGCCGACGCTCTCACGGTCGATCTCGCCGAACTCGCCCGCGGCAAGCCGGTGACGATCGTCGCCAACCTTCCCTACAATGTCGGCACCCAGCTCCTGACCAACTGGGTGGCCTCGCCCTCCTGGCCGCCGCCCTGGACCCAGGCCGTCCTGATGTTCCAGCGCGAGGTCGCCGAGAGGATCGTGGCTCGCCCCGGGACGGACCATTACGGCCGGCTCGGCGTGCTCTGCGGCTGGCGCACCCGCGCCCGCATCCTCTTCGACGTGCCGCCACAGGCCTTCACGCCGCCGCCGAAGGTGACCTCGTCGATCGTCGACCTGCGCCCCATCGAGGCGCCGCTTCCCGCCGATCTCGCTACCCTCGAGCGCGTCACGCAGGCCGCCTTCGGGCAGCGTCGCAAGATGCTGCGCCAGAGCCTGAAGGCGCTCGGAGGCGAGGCCCTCCTCGCGCGCGTCGGCATCGATCCGCAGCGGCGGGCGGAAACCCTGGACGTGTCGGAATTCGTGGCGCTGGCGAACGCGCTTTGAACGCGGCCGCCAGGCGCCGGCAGCGGCGCGAGGCTCGGCCGACGGCTTTGGTTGACGAGGATCCTAGAACTCTTCGGCCAGAAGTCCGGCCGTGAAGTCGAACAGGCCCGGCCGCCGATCCCGTCGCAGACGCTCGGCGGCGATGATCGCGCGCACCGAGGCGAAGGCCTGGTCCAGGTCCTCGTTCACCACGACGTAGTCGTAGTCGCGCCAGCGCTGTATCTCGACCCGCGCGTTCTGCAGACGCACGGCGATGGTGGCCGGCGAATCCTCCGCCCGGCGAAGCAGGCGCGTGCGCAGCTCCTTCATCGAGGGCGGCAGGATGAAGATCGAGACGATGTCCGAGCGCGCCTGCTCCTGGAGCTGCCGCGCGCCCTGCCAGTCTATGTCGAAGAGCATGTCCTGACCCGAGCGCATCGCCTTCTCGGCCGCCGCCCGGGGCGTGCCGTAGAAGTTGCCGTGGACCTCCGCCCATTCGAGCAGTGCCCCCGCTTCGCGCAGGCGGTGGAACTCGTCCACGTCGATGAAGTGGTAGTGGACGGCGTCGATCTCGCTCGGCCGGCGCTTGCGCGTCGTCACGCTCACCGACAGCGCGAAGCGCTTGTCGGTCTCGAGCAGCGTGCGGGCGATGGTGGACTTGCCGGCGCCGGACGGCGAGGACAGGACCAGCATCAGGCCGCGGCGGGCGATGGGCTGTGACAGCTCTGCGTCGTGGATTGCGGTCATTCGACGTTCTGAACCTGCTCGCGGAACTGATCGATAACGGTTTTCAGGTCGAGCCCGATCTCGGTCAACGCCGCGGCGTTGGATTTTGAGCAGATCGTATTCGCCTCGCGGTTAAATTCCTGCGCCAGGAAGTCGAGCCGCCGGCCGACGGGTCCGCCCTTGTCGAGAAGCGCGCGCGCCGCCGCCACGTGGGCGCGCAGCCGGTCGATCTCCTCGCGGATGTCGGCGCGGGTCGCGAGCAGCGCGGCCTCCGCGTGGAGCCGCGCCGGATCGAGCCCCGCTTGCGCGCCGATAAGCTCGGCGACTTGGCTTGCCAGCTGCTGGCGGATCGCCTCCGGGCGCCGCGACGGCTCGGCCTCGGCTCGGGCGACGAGCGCCTCGATCTCGTCCAGGCGCGCGGCGAGATGCGGGACGAGCGCCGCCCCTTCCGCCGTGCGTCCCGCGACGAGCTCCTCCAGCGCTTCTTCGAACCCGGCGACGACTGCGCTCCGCAGCTCCGGCTCCTCGGCGCCGCGCGCTGGACCCGCGCCGTTCGCGGCGTCCGCCGGCTCGATGACGCCGCGCAGCGCCAGAAGCCCGTCGGCGCGCGGCGCCGTCGCCTCGCCCGCCGCCGCCAGCCGCCGCGCCGCCTCGGCCACCAGCCGCAGCATCGTCTCGTTGATCACGTAGCCGCCCGCCGAACCGCCGCCGGTCAGCTGCAGCGCCGCCTGAATGTTGCCGCGGGCGAGCCGGCCGCCGGCCGCGCGCCGCAGCTCCGGCTCCAGCATTTCGAAGCCGGGTGGAAGGCGAAAGCGCAGGTCCAGCCCCTTGCCGTTGACCGAGCGGATCTCCCAGGCGAAGCCTGCAGGCGCCGCCGCCTCGCTCCGGGCGAAGCCGGTCATGCTCTGGACGGGCATGGCCCGGCTCTCCTTCTTCTGCGCGCGGCGCGGCGCTCGACTACTCGACCACCGCCTCGGCCGCGCCCGTGCCGCCCGCCGGCTCGGTCGCCTGCGCCGCCTGGCTGCGTTCCCATTCGCGGTAGCGCCGGACGTTGCGGTTGTGCTCCTCCAGCGAAGACGCGAAGGCGTGGCCGCCCGTTCCGTCGGCGACGAAGTATCGGTCGTCGGTGTCCAGCGGATTGGCCGTCGCTTCGAGCGCCGCGCGCCCCGGATTGGCGATCGGTCCCGGCGGCAGGCCGCGGACGCGATAGGTGTTGTAGGGCGTGTCGCTCTCGATGTCGGACTGGGTGATCGGCTTGTCGCTCGGCTTCCCCCGCCCGCCGTAGATCCCGTAAAGGAAGGTCGGGTCGGACTGGAGGCGCATGCCCTCGCGCAGCCGGTTCACGAAGACCGAGGCGACGTGCGGTCGCTCCGAATCGACGCCCGTCTCGCGCTCCACGATCGAGGCCAGCGTCAGGAACTGGCCGATGTCGTCCACCGGCAGGTCGGGCGAGCGCTTCGCCCAGACTTCCTGGACGAGCTTGTTCTGCGCCTCTTCCATCTGCTCGATCAGCTCGGCGCGGGTCGTGCCGCGCTGGACGCGATAAGTGTCCGGCCGCAGCGTGCCTTCGGGCTTCAGCGCCGGCAGGTCGCCGGTCAGAACCTCGTTCGCCGCCAGCCGGTCGTAGATCTGCTGGACCGTCCAGCCTTCCGGCACGGAAACCGAGTACATGATGGACTTGCCCGATGCGAGCGTGTCCATCACCTCGCGCATCGAGACGCCCGGCGCGAAGCCATATTCGCCCGGCTTCAGCGCCGTGCCCTTGCCGGCGAGGCGCACGCCGTATTCGAAGACCTCGGCGCTGGAGATGATGCCGTGGCTCTCGAGCCCCGCCGCGGCGCTCGACCAGCCGGAATTGCGCGGGACGACGTAGGTCGCCTCCTCGCGCAGCGGTCCCTGCCCCTCGAACTGCGACTTGCCCCAGTAGAGCACCGCGCCGACCGTCAACAGGCCGAGAACCGCGCCCGACAGGAGCAGGTTGAAGAAGATGACGACCTGGTTGCGTGCGAGGCGGGACCGGCGGCGCGGCTTGTGGCGCCGCCCGCTGCCGCCCGCGTCGCCGCTGCCGAGTGCGGTCTGGGGCCCGATCTGGCTGTCAGTCACGTCCGTTTCCCCGATTGGCTGCCTGCGGCGGTGCGCCCGCCCTCCGAACCATCATCGGAATATGGCGAAAGCCGGTTCGCCGGAGCGCCGGCGGCCTGTCGGCCGCCGAGCGCCTCAGTCCTCAACGCGGCGCAGGACCAGCGAAGCGTTGGTGCCGCCGAAGCCGAACGAGTTCGACAGGGCGACGTCGATGCGCTTCTCGCGCTTCTCGTGCGGCACGAGATCGATCTTCGTCTCGACGGACGGATTGTCGAGATTCAGCGTCGGCGGGGCGACGTTGTCGCGAATCGCCAGCGCCGAGAAGATCGCCTCCACGGCACCGGCGGCGCCGAGAAGATGGCCGATGGCCGACTTGGTGGAGGACATGGTGAGCCCCGACGCCGCGTCGCCGACCAGCCGCTCGATGGCGCGCAGCTCGATCTCGTCGCCGAGCGGCGTCGAGGTGCCGTGGGCGTTGACGTAGTCGAGGTCGGACGGCTGGACGCCCGCCCGCTTCAGCGCGGCGGTCATGCAGCGAAAGGCGCCGTCGCCGTCCTCGGAGGGCGCGGTGATGTGGTAGGCGTCGCCCGACAGGCCGTAGCCGATGACCTCGGCGTAGATCTTGGCGCCGCGCGCCCTGGCGTGCTCGTACTCCTCGAGCACGACGACGCCGGCGCCCTCGCCCATGACGAAGCCGTCGCGGTCGCGGTCGTAGGGACGCGAGCCGCGCGTCGGCTCGTCGTTGAAGCTGGTGGACAGCGCGCGGCAGGCGGCGAAGCCGGCGAGCGCGATGCGGCAGACCGGCGATTCCGCGCCGCCGGCCACCATCACGTCGGCGTCGCCGAGCGCGATCAGCCGCGACGCGTCGCCGATCGCATGGGCGCCGGTGGAGCAGGCCGTGACGACCGAATGGTTCGGTCCCTTCAGGCCGTGACGGATCGAGACCTGTCCGCTGGCGAGATTGATCAGGCTGCCCGGGATGAAGAAGGGCGACACGCGGCGCGGCCCCTTCTCGGCGAGGATCAGCGAGGTCTTCTCGATGGTCTGGAGCCCGCCGATACCCGAGCCGATCAGAACGCCCGAGGCGATCTGGTCCTCGTAGGTGGTGGGATGCCAGTCGGCGTCGTTCAGCGCCTCGGTGGCCGCGGCCATGGCGTAGACGATGAAGTCGTCGACCTTGCGCTGCTCCTTCGGCTCCATCCAATCGTCGGGATTGAACGTGCCGTCGCTTCCGTCCCCGCGCGGGATCTGGAAGGCGATCTTGCAGGGAAGATCGTCCACTTCGAACGACGTGACCCGCCCGGCGCCGCTGGCGCCGGACAGGAGACGATTCCAGGTGACATCGGCGCCGGCGCCCAAGGGGCTGACCATGCCGATGCCGGTGATGACCACGCGCCTCATGCGACGGACCGGCTCAAAGGCTGGCGGAGAAACCGCCGAGCCTCAGGCCTGGTTCTTTTCGATGAAGCGGACGGCGTCGCCGACCGTGAGGATCGTCTCGGCCGCGTCGTCGGGAATCTCGACGCCGAACTCTTCCTCGAACGCCATCACGAGCTCGACCGTGTCGAGGCTGTCCGCGCCGA
>CANJKV010000276.1 GCA_947474855.1 Aurantimonadaceae bacterium
CCCCCCCCGCCCCCCGCCGCCGGGGGGGGGGGCGGCGCCGCGCCGGGCCGATGCTGTCATGGGGGTTCTGCCCGCGTCCGATCAGGCGGGCGGACGGCCGGCCGTTGCCGCCATGAACGTCGGCGTAGCACCAAGTGCCGGGGCATGCGCCGACATCGACGAAGTTGCCCCGCATGAGGCGGTTCACCACCCGGTGGTTCGTGCCGGGGCCAGCGCGGACGATGGCGTTCGCGACGACGTAGCCCTGCTCGAAGCGGTCGCCCTCGCGAGGCGGCTCGACGGCGATCATGGTGGCGGGCGCGGCGATCCCGCCGGCGAGAAGCATCAACGCGGCGAGCGCGGGACGGTCGGCGGGCGATTGCGATGCATGCGCGGCCTCCTCGATGTTCGACAGCGGACCCGTAGCCGGCTGCGCATGAGCGTCGCCTGATCCTTGAGCGGGTGCCCGGCTGCAATCCTTGCTGGATCCTGCGACCTACCGGCAGTAGAGGGAGCCGTTGTTGCGGGCGGCGATGTCGAGGTGAAGGTGATCGGCATGATCGGCATCCGTGCCGGGACCGAGCACGGTCTTGAAGGGGCCGCAGGCGGCCCGGCGAATCCCGGCGAGGAACCGGTCCTCGTCCGTGCCCGGCGCCTTGGGCTCGACGACGATGCGCCGGCCACCCTTGAGCGTCACGGCCGCGACGTCGACGGCGCTGCCGCGGCCGTGCTCGGAGATGCCGTTCTCGCTGGCGCGGTCGCGGCAGACATAGGTGCTGCCGCCCCCGACCGCTTCCACGCTCGCTCCGCCGAGCTCGGTCCTGGCGGCCGGCACGACGGCCTCGCCCACCCAGACGTCGAGGGCGAGCGCTGAGCGGCAGAGCATCTTTGTCTCGCCCAGGACCGCCACGCCGGAGGAGAACCGCTTCAGCTCCACCGGCCGCAGGACCCCGCAGGCGCCCTCGGACAGGCTCGGTCCGACCTCGAACTCGGCGCCGCGCTTCGTCAGCTCGGACTCGCAGGCCGTGGCGTCCTCGACCGCCGCCGCGGCCTCGGCGCTCTCGGCCGGCGTCACGGCCGCGGGGCTGGCTTGCGGCGCGTCCGGCTCGGGCTCGGTGCGCGCCTTCTCCGGCGAAACATAGGCAGGCGCCGGCTGCTGGGGCGCGGAAGCATCCGCACCGCCGGCAGCCGGCGGCGGTGCGGCCTCGGGCGCCGTGGGGCCTGGGGCAGGAGCCTCGCCGTGCGGCGGGGCTTCCTCCGGTACGGGAACGGTTCCGGCCGGTGGCGGCGGAGGCGGCGTGCCCGGCTCGCTCGCTTCGTCCGCCGGGACCGCTGCCTCGGGAGCTTGGTCCTCGCCGTCCGCCACGCCGGGCGCCTCGGCCGGCCGCGGCGGCGTCGCGGGGGCCTCGTCCGGCTTCTGCGAGGGGACCGGCACGGCGCCGGCCGCCGGCTCCTGGCCGCTCGCCGATATCGTCGCGCCGAGTATCAGCAGGAGGGCGCCGAGCGCCCCCATCGACCGCGTCCGCATCATGTCCCCTCGTTTCCCCCTCGCCGACGCGTTTCCGGCGTCAAGCGCGACGCTGGCCCGGCAGCCGCCTAGTAACCGGACGGGGCGGGGGCGGGTTCCGCGCCGCCGTAGCGGCTCCGCAGCGCCGCCAGTGCCCTGGTGTATTCGGCAAGGTCCGCCCCGACGGCGACGAAGCGCGCGCCGAGTTCGATGTAGCGCTTGTTCAGGGTCTCGTTGAAGGTGAGGATCCCGGCCGGCTTGCCCGCGGCGACGATGGTGGCGATCGCCCGCTCGATCGCGGCCTGCACCTCGGGCTCGTCGAAGCGGCCGGCATAGCCCATGTCGGCCGCGAGGTCCGCCGGGCCGATGAAGACGCCGTCGATCCCCTCCACCGCGGCGATGGCCGACAGGTTCTCCAGCGCCGCGCGCGACTCGGCCTGAACGAGAAGGCAGATCTCCTCGTCGGCGTTCGACGCGTAGTCGGGGATGGTGCCGAAGCGGGAGGCGCGGGCGACCACCGCACCCATGCCGCGCACGCCGCGCGGGGGGTAGTGCACCGCCTTGACCAGCGCCTCAGCCTGTTCGGGCGTGTCGACCATGGGCACCAGCAGCGTCTGCGCGCCGATGTCCAGGAGCTGCTTGATCATCCAGGTCTCGCCCATGGGCGGGCGGACGACCGTCGCCGAAGGGCTGGCCTCCAGCGCCTGCAGCTGCGCGAGGATCGAGCGCAGGTCGTTCGGCCCGTGCTCGCCATCGATGACCAGCCAGTCGAAGCCAGCATGGCCGGCGAGCGAGGCGGCGTAAGGGTCCGCCATGTTGAGCCAGAGGCCGATCTGCGGGCGACCGCTGCGGAGCGCGGCCTTGAAGGCGTTGGTGGGCGAGGGCATGGGCGATCCCGGTTCCAGGAAGGTACGGCTCCTTCCTAGTCCCGCATCCGCTCCCTGGCAAAGGCGTCGCTCGCGCCACGCCTCACATGAACGGACGGCGCGGCTGGGCGTCGTGGGTAGCGCGGATGGCGTCGCCCTCGACCTCGACGAGGCGCACGCCGTAGCCCCAGAGGTCGGCGAGGTGCTGGAGGACCCGGCTCGCATCGCCCGGCTCGAGGCGGATGCCGTCCACCATCTCGTGGCGCAGAAGGAGCTGCCTGTCGCCGGCCAGATCCACGTCCACCACCTGGATGTTCGGGTCCTGTCGCGACACGTCGTAGTGCCGCCCGAGCGCCCGGCGGATGTCGCGATAGCCGCGCTCGTCGTGGATGGCCGAGACGACGACCTCGTCGGCCCGCGCGTCGTCGACGAGCCGGAAGAGGCGGAGCTTGCGGATGAGGTGGGGCGAGAGGAACTGCGAGACGAAGCTCTCGTCGCGGTAGTTCGCCCAGGCGTCGCGAAGGACGGCCATGTGGTCGCCCTTCCCCGCGATGTCGGGGAACCAGTGCCGGTCCTCGTCGGTCGGGGCCACGCAGATGCGCTCGATGTCCTCCATCATCGCGAACCCCAGCGCATAGGGGTTGAGGCCGCCGTAGCGCCGGTCGTCGAACTCCGGCTGCATGACGACGCTGGTGTGGGAGTGCAGGAATTCCAGGAAGGCGCCGTCGGTGATGCGCCCCGTCTCGTGGAGGCGGCCCATGATGCGGTGGTGGGTGTAGGTGGCGCAGCCCTCGTTCATCACCTTGGTCTGGCGCTGCGGATAGAAGTACTGGGCGATGAGGCGCACGATGCGCAGGATCTCGCGCTGCCAGGGCTGGAGGCGAGGCGCGACCTTTTCCAGGAAGTAGAGGACGTTCTCTTCCGGCAGGCCGAGAAGGGCGCGACGGCGCTCCTCCTCAGGTCTCGCGCCGGCGCGCTTCCGGCCCTCGGGCACGGTGCGCCAGAGGTCGTTGAACAAGCGCTCGCCGTGCTCGCGCCGCTCGCGCTCGCGCCGCTGCTCGGACGCGAGGTCCATCGGCTGGCGGCGCGGCGAGCGGTGGATGCCGTGGCTCATCAGCGCGTGGGCGGCGTCGATGAAGCGCTCGACGTTGTCGGCGCCGTGGCGCTCCTCGCACGACGCGATGTAGGCCTTGGCGAAGGCGAGATAGTCGTGGATGCCGTCCGCGTCGGTCCACTGCCGGAAGACGTAGTTGTTCTTGAAGAAGTGGTTGTGGCCGAAGGCGGCGTGGGCGAGCACCAGCGTCTGCATCGTCGCGGTGTTCTGCTCCATGATGTAGACGATGCAGGGGCTGGAGTTGATGACGATCTCGTAGGCGAGGCTCTGCCAGCCCTTGCGGTAGAGCGTCTCGTTGCGCAGGAACTGCTTGCCGAAGGACCAGTGCTTGTAGAACAGCGGCATGCCGGTCGAGGCGTATGCGTCGAGCATCTGCTCGGAGGTGATGACCTCGATCTGGTTGGGGTAGATGTCGAGGCCGAGCTCTTCGAGCCCGACCTCCTCCACCGCCGCGTAGATGCGCGAGAGCATGTCGAAGTCCCAGTCCGCCCCCTCGAAGAGGAGGCCGGGCGGTGGGGGCGCGGAGCGCCGGCGGGAGAGGGACATCAGCTTTTCCCTTTCGTCGTCGCCTTCTTCTCGAAGAGCTCGCGGAAGACGGGATAGATGTCGCGCCGATCGCCCACCTTGCGCATCGACATCGGGACGTTCGGCGAGACGAGGCGCTCGTAGGCGCGCCAGAGGCCGGTCTCCTGTCGCACCCAGCCGATCCCGTCGCTCGTGCCGCGGCCGACCTCGAGATAGGCGTAGTATTGCGACATCGGCAGGATGGTGTCGCGCAGGAGTTCGATCGCGAGCGCGTTGTCGCTCGACATGTTGTCGCCGTCCGAGGCCTGCGCCGCGTAGATGTTCCACTGGTCGGCGGGGAAGCGCTGGGCGGCGATGCGGGCCATCTCCTTGAGCGCCGAGGACACCACCGTGCCGCCGCTCTCGCGGCTCTTGAAGAAGGTCTCCTCGTCGACCTCCTTGGCCTCGTGGGTGTGGCGGATGAAGACGATCTCGACGCGCTTGTAGCGCTTGGTCAGGAACAGGTAGAGCAGGCTGAAGAAGCGCTTGGCCAAGTCCTTCATGTGCTCGTCCATCGAGCCGGACACGTCCATCAGGCAGAACATGGCGGCGCGCGCCACGGGCTCCGGCACGGCGTCGAGCCGGCGGAAGCGCAGGTCCACGGGATCGATGAAGGGTACGACGAGGAGGCGCTTCTCCAGGCGGCCGATTCGCTCGCGCAGCGCCTCGGCGGCGGCCACGTCGCTGCCGGAGCGCTCCAGGATCTCCAGCTCGTGCCGCAGCGCGTCGAGCTCGGCCGGCGAGGGGCGCTTGAGCGCGATGCGCCGAGACAGCGATCGGCGGAGGGTTCGCGAGACCGAGAGCGCGGCCGGCGAGCCGGTCGTGCGGAAGCCCGCCGGCACGCGCCGCTCCTTGTCCTCGCCCATGATCTGGCGCTTGGCCATGTTGGGCAGCTCCAGATCCTCCAGGAAGAGGTCGAGGAACTCTTCGCGCGACAGGACGAAGGCGAACGAATCCTCGCCCTCGCCGTCGGGCGAGCCGTCCGAGCCGCCGCCGCCCTGGCCGCCCGGCGGCCGCTGGATGCGGTCGCCGGCCGAATAGGTCTTGTTGCCGGGGAGAACGTGGTCGCGGGTGCCCGCGCCGGACCCTGCGTGGAAGCTCGGCTCGTGGACGTCGCCGGCGGGGATGGAGACGGCGCCGCCGTCCCCGACCTCGCGGATGGCGCGGGAGGACGCTGCGTCCCGCACCGCCTGGCGCAGGAGGCCCCGCGCCCGGCGGATGAAGCGCTGGCGGTTGGCGAGGCTCTTGCCGCCGGGATCGAGCCGCCGATCGATGATGTGCATGGGAAACGCCTTACGCTTAGCCCGACTGCCTCACCCGCATGTACCATTCCACGAGTCGCCGCACCTGTCTCGGGGTGAATCCGCGACGGGTCATGCGGTCGACGAACTCGCCATGCTTCTTCTCGCTCTCCGAATCCTTCTTGGAGCCGAAGGAGATCACGGGGAGGAGGTCCTCGACCTGGCTGAACATCCGCCGCTCGACGACGTCGCGGATCTTCTCGTAGCTCGTCCAGGACGGGTTGCGCCCGCCATTCGAAGCTCGCGAGCGAAGCGAGAACTTCACCACCTCGTTGCGGAAGTCCTTCGGGTTGGCGATGCCCGCCGGCTTCTCGATCTTGGAGAGTTCCTGGTTGAGGAGTTCCCGGTCGAGGAGCTGGCCGGTGTCGGGGTCCTTGTAGTCCTGGTCCTCGATCCAGGCGTCGGCGTAGGAGACGTAGCGGTCGAAGAGGTTCTGCCCGTAGTCGTGGTAGGATTCGAGATAGGCCTTCTGGATCTCGTTGCCGATGAACTCGGCGTAGCGCGGCGCGAGCTCCGCCTTGATGAACTCCAGATAGTCCCGCTCGGTTTCCTCGGGGAACTGTTCGCGCCGGATCGCCTGCTCCAGCACGTACATGAGATGCACGGGATCGGCCGCCACCTCTTCCGTGTCGTGGTTGAAGGTCGCCGACAGCGTCTTGAAGGCGAAGCGGGTGGAGATGCCGCTCATGCCCTCGTCGACGCCGGCGGCGTCCCGGTATTCCTGGAGCGTGCGGGCCTTGGGGTCGACCTCCTTCATGCTCTCGCCGTTGTAGACGCGCATCTTGGCGTAGAGGTTGGAGTTCTCGTGCGGCTTCAGGCGCGAAAGCACCGCGAAGCGCGCCAGCATCTCCAGCGTTTCGGGCGCGCACGGCGCCTGGGCCAGCTCCGAGCCGCGCACCAGCTTCTCGTAGATGTGCGTCTCCTCGTCGACGCGAAGGCAGTACGGCACCTTGATGACGTAGATGCGGTCGATGAAGGCTTCGTTGTTCTTGTTGTTCTTGAAGGAGCGCCACTCGGATTCGTTCGAGTGGGCCATGATCATGCCGGTGAAGGGGATCGCGCCGATGTTCTCCGAGCCGACATAGGAGCCCTCCTGCGTCGCCGTCAGCAGCGGGTGCAGCATCTTGATCGGCGCCTTGAACATCTCGACGAATTCGAGGACGCCCTGGTTCGCCCGATTGAGGCCGCCGGAATAGCTGTAGGCGTCGGGATCGTTCTGGGCGTGCATCTCGAGGCGCCGGATGTCGAC
>CANJKV010000277.1 GCA_947474855.1 Aurantimonadaceae bacterium
AGCCTCGGCCGCCAAACCCTCGGATCATGCTTCACGCCAATGACGCCGCTGTCCGTGATGAACAAGCAGAAGGGCCGAAACTCCGGAGCGAGCGGTGCCGCTCGCCGGCGGCGCCCTCGCCGTCGATGACCGGCTTATAGGCCAAGCTTGCGAGACCCGTCAACAGCGGAAATCGAGAAAATCGCGATCAACTCGAATATTTCGTCTCGGGCTGCTTAGTGGTTGATCCGATGAGGTTTTTCGCACCCACGGGGCGAGCTGTCGAAGCGCGTGCACTTTATTTCCTGCGGCTCGTGCGGGCAGGTCAGTGGCGGCTGACGGGGCTCGCTCGTGCTCGCTTTGACGCGCCGCGGCGTGTCGGGACGGGCGATCATGCGACGGCCTGCGTCGACGCGGGAGCGAATTCCGATTAGGACGACTTGTCAGGGGTGGCCGTTCGGCCTGATCGTCGCGCGGGACCCGTTTCCGGACGGGTCGCCGCGGGCGTTCCTCCCTGAACGCGGCGGAGCAGGGGGAACGGGTGAGCGAGCACGAACGGCAGCGCATCGGCGCGGAGATCGCGACCCCCACCGGGGCGAGCCACGACCCCTTCGCCTCGGCCGTCCGCGCGACGCGCATGCCCATGGTGATCACCGATCCCCGGCAGCCCGACAATCCGATCGTCTTCTGCAACGAGGCCTTCGTGCGCCTCACGGGCTATGCGCGCGACGAGATCCTCGGGCGCAACTGCCGCTTCCTGCAGGGGCCGGCCACGCGCGAGGAGGACGTGCGGAAGGTGAGCGAAGCGATCGCCACCCGCCGCCCGATCGAGATCGATCTTCTCAACTACCGGAAGGACGGCACGACCTTCTGGAACGCGCTGCTTGTTTCTCCGGTCTTCGACGACGGCGAGCTCATCTACTTCTTCGCGTCACAGCTGGACGTGACGGAGCGCAAGCGCGTGGAGGAGCACCGCTTCCGGCTCAATCGCGAGCTCGACCATCGCGTGAAGAACACGCTGGCGACCGTTCAAAGCGTCGTCATCCAGACGCTGCGCGACGCGTCCGTGCCGCAGGCGGTGGCCGCGGCGGTGGCGGGCCGCATCCAGGCGCTGGCGCGCAGCCACGACGTCCTGACAGCGGAAGCCTGGGCGAGCGCCGACCTCGGCGACGTCGTCGAGGGCGCGCTGGAGCCTTTGCGGGCGCGTCATAGCGCGCGGATCCGGATCGACGGCGAGCCGGTCCGGCTGAAGCCGCGGATCGCCACCATGCTGTCGCTGGCCGTCCACGAACTCGCCGAGAACGCCCAGCGCTACGGCAGCCTCTCGGAGCCAAGCGGACGGGTCGAGGTGAGTTGGAGCGTCCGGGACGAGCGGCTTCATCTCGAATGGCGCGAAGAGGGCGGGCCGCCCGTCGAGCCGCCGCAGAAGCGGGGCTACGGCATGCGCGTCATCGAGCGCGTCCTGTCGGCCGAGTTCGGCGGAGACGCCTCGGTCGACTTCAGGCGGGAGGGCGTCGTTTTCCGCCTCGACGCGCCGACGGACGGACTGGGAGACGAGGCGACGCGCTGGCGGGATCCCTGATCTAGGCTTGAGCCGGGCGCCGTCGAAGCGCAGACTTGCCTCCGAGGCGTGCGGAGGGAGGAGATCGACGATGCCGACATTCGCTCCCCGAACGAAACTCGCGACCCACAAGGTCTTCAACCAGCCGGCGGATTTCGAGGGGCGCAACCTCTTCGCGGACGACCTGCCGCTGCGCGAGGCGAGCTTGCGCGAGGGCGGCTCGGATCTGAGGCCGCGCCTCGCGCGCCTCGGCGAAGTCGTGGGGTCGGAACGCGTCCTGGAACTCGGCGCGGAGGCGAACCGCGCCGTCCCGGAACTCGCCAGTTTTGACCGCTTCGGACGGCGGATCGACGAGGTGCGCTTCCATCCCGCCTATCACGAGCTGATGGGGCTCGCGATGGAGCATGGCATCCACGACGTCGCATGGGAGCCCGGCCGCCTGCGGGGCGGCCACGTCGCCCATGCCGCGATGCTCGCGACCTTCTCCAAGGCCGAGGCGGGCACGATGTGCCCGATCAACATGACCTATGCCGGTGTTGCCGCGCTGCGCATCGAGCCGGACGCCGTGGCCCCCTGGCTGACGGGCATCGTGGGCGGGCGCTACGATCCGGCACTGCGGCCGATCGGCGAAAAGTGCGGCCTGACGCTCGGCATGGCGATGACGGAGAAGCAGGGCGGTAGCGACGTGCGGGCGAACGAGACGCGCGCTTATCCCCTGGAAGGACCGGGCTCGCGCGCCGTCCGCCTCGTCGGGCACAAATGGTTCTGCTCGGCGCCGATGTCGGACGGCTTCCTGACGCTGGCGCAGGCGAAGGGCGGCCTGACCTGCTTCCTCGTGCCGCGCATCGCGCCGGACGGCACGCGCAACGCGATCCACCTGATGCGGCTGAAGAACAAGCTCGGCAACCGCTCGAACGCCTCGGCCGAGATCGAGTACCACGACGCCTATGCCGAGCGGCTCGGCGAAGAGGGGCGGGGCGTTCGGACCATCATCGACATGGTCCATCACACCCGCCTCGGCACGATCGCCGCCACTCTCGGGCTGATGGGCATGGCGCTGGCGCAGGCGGTTCACCACGCGAAGGGGCGGCGCGCCTTCGGGGCGCTTCTCCTCGACCAGCCGCTGATGCGCGGCGTTCTCGCCGACCTCGCGGTCGAATACGAGGCGTCCTGCGTCCTCGTGATGCGGGTGGCACGGGCCTTCGGCGAAACGGACGAGACGGAACGCGCCTTTGCGAGGCTCGGCGTCGCCCTCGCCAAGTTCTGGCTCACCAAGCGCTGTCCGGCCTTCGTCGCCGAATGCATGGAGTGCCTCGGGGGCGCCGGCTATGTCGAGGAGAGCGCGCTGCCGAGGCTTTATCGCGAGGCGCCGCTCAACGCGATCTGGGAAGGATCGGGGAACGTCATCGCGCTCGACATCCTGCGCACACTGTCGCGCGAGCCGGCGGCGGGCGCGGCCTTCGCGGCGGAGCTCGCGAGCGCGCGAGGCGTCGATGCGCGGTTCGACGCCGCGGCCGACGCCCTGACGGGGCGCTTCGTCGCCGATCCGCCGGACGAGCGGGACGCCCGCTTCGTCGCCGAGCGCATGGCCCTGCTTCTCCAGGGCGCCCTTCTGCTCCGCCATGCGCCTTCTCCGGTCGCGGGAGCCTTCGTCGCGAGCCGGCTTCGCGGCGACGGCGGACGGCTCTTCGGTAGCTTCGCCGGCGCCTTCGACGTCGACGCCGTCCTCTCGCGCCAGACGATGTCGGACTGACGCCGGCCTTCCGCTCGCCATCCACCTAAAACTCGGCAGCATCGGGGATTGCCTGGCGCACGACGTGCGTCATTATCGGTCTCCTCGAATGCGGAGACGAAGATGTCGTCGGTTCACGTGATCCTCACCCTGTGCGGTGAGGCGGCGCTCCTTCTCTGGGGCATCCAGATGATCGGCAGCGCCGTCCAGCGCGGCTTCGGCGGGGGACTGCGCACCCTTCTCCTTGTCGGCTTGAAAGGGAGGTTCCGTGCCTTCCTGGCCGGCCTGTCGGTGACGGCGCTGCTTCAAAGCAGCACGGCGACGGCCATGCTGGCGACGTCGTTTGCCGCAGGCGGCGCGGTCGACCTGACGGCGGCCCTGGCGGTCATGCTCGGCGCCAATGTCGGGACGACGCTGATCGTCCAAGCCGTGTCCTTCGACGTCTCCGCCGTCTACCCCGCTTTGATCCTCGTCGGAGTAGTGCTGCATCGCCGCGGCCGGCGCGCGGCGACGCGGGACGGCGGAGCGGCGCTGGTGGGCCTCGGCCTCGTGCTCCTGTCGCTTCACCTCCTAGTCGCGACGCTGAAGCCGCTCGAGGCTTCGCAGGGGCTGCGCGAGATCCTTCACCTCCTCACCGGCGACGCGTTCCTGTGCCTGGTGCTCGCGGCCTTGCTCAGCTGGGCGGCGCATTCGAGCGTGGCGGCGATGCTGTTCGTCATGTCGCTGGCGGAAGCGGGCGTGATCTCGCCGGCCGCCTCGATCGCCATGGTCCTGGGCGCCAATCTCGGCAGCGCGCTGAACCCGCTCGCAGGCGCGCTCGGCGGCAGCCCGGCGCGCCTGCGCGTTCCCGTCGCAAACCTGGCCAATCGCCTGATCGGCTGCGCTCTCGTTCTTCCCTTCGTCGCCCCGGTCGCGGCACTCCTCGCGCCGGCCGGCACCTCGCCCGCGCTTGCCGCGGCGAACTTCCACCTCCTGTTCAACCTCGCCGCCGCCGCGTTGTCGATCGGCACGCTGCCGCTCCAGGCGGCAGCGCTGCGCAAGCTCTTTCCCGACCAGCCTCGAACCGCCGATCCGGGTGCGCCCCTGCACCTCGACGAGGCGGATCTCGAAACGCCGACCGTCGCGCTGGCCAATGCCACGCGCGAGGTTCTGCGCATGGCGGAGGCGGTCGAGTCGATGCTGCGCGGCTCGCGGGACGCGTTTCGCCGGAGCGACGCAGAGGCGATCGCCGCGATCCGCCGGCAGGACGACGTCGTCGACAGGCTGTTCCGGGCGATCCAGCGCTATCTCGGCGCGATCCGCCAGGAGGGGCTCGGAGAAACGGAGGGGCGGCGGCTGGCGGACACCTTGTCGCTCGCCATCAACCTGGAGCACGTCGGCGACATCGTCGACCGGAACCTCATGGACCTCGCCGTGCGGCGCTTGAAGCACGGCCTCACCTTCGCGCCGGAAGAGCGTGCAGCGCTCGACGACATGCACGAGCGCCTCCTCGATCACCTGCGACTGGCGCTCGCCGTGTTCATGTCGGGCGACATGGCGGCGGCGCGGCGGCTGGTGGCGGAGAAGGAGAAGTTCCGGGACTTGGAACGCGCCGCGACGGAGCGCCACGTCGTGCGCATGCGCGCCGGAGCGCAGGAGTCGCTGGACGCGAGCGCCCTGCAGCTCGACGTGACGCGCGACCTCAAGCGCATCGAGGCGCATATCGCCGCGACGGCCTACGCGCTGCTGGAGCGCCAGGGCGGCCTTCGGTCGACGCGCCTCGCTTCATGAGCTGATTTCATGCAGCCGGCGCGCGCCATGCGCAGGAGGAGGCAGGTAAGCCGCTCAAGTGATTGATCGGGGATGCGCCAATTTCCCTGTTGTGCCGGGCATGTGATCCGTCACATGAATGTCAGGCAGCCTGGATAAGCCCGCCAAGGTCACGATGGCTGCCCGTAACGGAGGAGTTTCCATGATTCGCACCCTGCTGATGTCGGCCGGCGTTCTCGCCGCGTCCGTCGCCTTCGCCGCCCCGGCGCTCGCCCAGACCGAGCTGCAGTGGTGGCATGCCATGACCGGCGCCAACAACGAGGTGGTCGAGCGACTGGCCAAGGAGTTCAACGAGAAGCAGAGCGAGTACAAGATCGTCCCCGTCTTCAAGGGCACCTATCCCGAGACGCTGAACGCCGGCATCGCTGCCTTCCGCGCCAAGCAGCCGCCCGCGATCATCCAGGTTTTCGACGTCGGCACGGGCGTGATGATGCAGGCGGAAGGCGCGGTGAAGCCCGTCGCCGAGGTGCTGGAAGCGGGAGGCTACACCTTCGACCGCAGCCAGTACCTGCCGGGCATCGTCAGCTACTATTCGAAGCCCGACGGCACGATGCTGTCCTTCCCCTACAATTCCTCCTCGCCGATCCTCTACTACAACAAGGACGTGTTCCAGAAGGCCGGGCTCGACGTCGACAATCCGCCCAAGACCTGGAAGGAGGTCTTCGAGGCGGCGCGCAAGATCAAGGACTCGGGCGCGGCGCCCTGCGGCTACACCTCGACTTGGCTGACCTGGATCCACACCGAGAACTTCGCGGCCTGGAACAACGTGCCCTATTCGACGGGCGAGAACGGCCTGGCCGGCGGCGAGGTCGAATTGAAGATCAACGCGCCGATCTACGTCCAGCACTTCCAGGCGATCGCCGACCTCGCCAAGGACGGCGTGTTCCGCTACGGCGGCCGCACCTCGGAGGCCAAGCAGCTCTTCCTGTCGGGCGAGTGCGGCATCTTGACCGAGTCCTCCGGCGGTCTCGGCGACGTCGTGAAGTCGGGCATGAACTACGGCATCGGCCAGCTGCCCTACGACGAGACGGCCGAAGGTGCGCCCCAGAACACGATCCCGGGCGGCGCCAGCCTCTGGGTCTTCGGCGGCAAGTCCGACGAGGAGTACAAGGGCGTCGCCGAGTTCTTCAACTACCTGTCGCAGACGCCCGTCCAGGCGCGCCTCCACCAGGAGTCCGGCTACCTGCCGGTGACCATGGCGGCCTACGAGGAAACCAAGAAGTCCGGCTTCTACGACAAGAACCCGGGCCGCGAGACGCCGATCCTCCAGATGATGGGCAAGGCGCCGACCGAGAACTCGAAGGGCGTTCGCCTGCCGAACCTGCCGCAGGTCCGGGACCTGGAGAACGAGCAGTACGAGGCGATGCTGGCCGGGCAGAAGACCGCTCAGCAGGCGCTCGACGCCGCCGTCGAGGCCGGCAACGCGGCCATCGTCGAAGCGCAGTAAGGCGC
>CANJKV010000278.1 GCA_947474855.1 Aurantimonadaceae bacterium
TCACCCGACCCTTCGGGCTGGCCGTGCCGAGCCGCCGGAGTGCGTCGCCGACCTTGCCGATAGCCTCGGCTCACGGCGGCCTTCGGCTCCTACCCGGCGGCTCGGCACAGCCAGCACAACACCTATCCATGGTCCATAACAGGCTCTAGGCTGTCGCCACCCGCATTTCCCTGATTTCTGCCGCGCCATCGAACAGGCAGCGGGATTTCACCTCAGCCACCTCTCCGACGAGGACGGATCGGGATTAAACAGCATCGCCGACGAGATTGGCGCTTCCGTCTTCGATCCAGCCGATCCGCCTCCCGGTATCGACGCGTTTCTGCTTCTCGCCGAGACCCGTCGGCGCGGCCGTGACATCGCGCGGCTGGCCGGGCTGGGACGTCCGATCTTCGTCGAGAAACCGCTCGCCTCGGGTTCGGCGATCACGGAGGCGGCGCGACACCTCGCAGCTCTAGGGCCTGCCTTCCACACCGGCTTCTTCCTGCGCAACCTACCTGCGCTGGGTGCGGCGCGCGATCTCATCGCGGCAGGCAAGCTGGGGCGCGTGGCACAGGCGCGACTGCGCTTCGCCCATGATGGCCTCAGAGCGAACTGGATCGAAGCAGACTCGTGGCTGCTCGATCCTGGCTCCGCCTGTTATGGCGGCTTCGGCGATCTCGCGATCCATCTCGTCGATCTTCTCGATTGGTGGGGTTTCGGGCAGCTCACGCCGGAGATCCTGCGCACGTCCCATATCCTCCGGCGGACGGCGGCGGAGGATCACGGCCTCGCCCTGCTGCGTTTGGAAAGCGGCGGCACGGCGATCATCGAGGCCGGATGGGCTTCCGGGAGCGGGCCGATGCTGCAGGTCGAACTCCTCGGCAGCCAGGGCGTGATCGCCTCGCGCGACGGTCGGCTCCTCGCCGAGCTTTCCGACGGCCAGCGCTGGGATCTCGGGCTGCTGAACCCCGACGCGGCTACCGGCCTCGAACCGTTTCTCGATGGTGTGGCGACCGGCGACTGGTCACGCTGCGTTCCGCTGTCCGACGCAGTCTCGGCCGCCCGCCTGATCGACGCGATCTATGCATGCGTGGCTCCGGAGTCGCCTGGCTCTTGAGGAAAGTGCCCGACGAGCCAGTTGCGGAAGGCTCGGATCTTGGGGCTGTTGCGGCGGTTGCGGGGGTAGCAGAGGCGATAGGCGAAGGCTTCGGTGCAGACGATGTCGAAGGGCTGGACGAGGCGGCCGGCCGCCACCTCCTCGCGATAGAAGAAGGGCGTCAGCACCGCGACGCCGTTGCCGGCGATGGCGGCAAGGCTTTCCAGGTGCTGGGTGCCCATGCCCCAGCCACGCTCGCGCTCCTTCGGCTGCCACGGCACGCCGGCCGCTTCGAACCAGAGGTCCCACCAGATGTCGCCGGGGCTGATCAGCGGGTAGCGCAGGAGATCCGCCGGCGAGGCGAGCCCGCCCATCCGCTCGATCAGCTCCGGGCTCATCATCGGCGTGAAGGCGGCGTCGAGGAGCTTGAAGCTGTCGAGTTCCGGCACCTCGACGAAGCGACCGCCGCGGATCGCGACGTCGACGCCGGCCGAATCGAAGCCGACGATATCCGTCGAGATGCCGAGGCGCACGGCGACGTGCGGATGCGCCATCTGGAACTCGCCGAGATGGCGCGCCAGCCAGCCGGCGGCAAAGGTCGGAACCACGCTCATCGACAGGAGACCGACGGCGTTGCCGCGCGCCGCGTCGAAGCCGGAGGCGATCAGGTCGAGCGCTTCGGTGCTGGGACCCGACATGCGCTGCCCCGCCTCCGATAAGGTGAGCTTGCGCTTTCCGCGCAGGAACAGCGGCGCGCCGACGCGGTCCTCCAAAACCTTGATCTGGTAGCTGACGGCCGCCTGCGTCATGCCGAGCTCGGCGGCCGCGCGGGTGAAGCTCAGGTGCCGCGCCGCCGCCTCGAAGACGCGCACGGCCGACAAGGGTGGAAGATTGCGGCTCATCGCATAAGGGCTCCTTATGCATCCTGATCGAGAACCGCATGGATTGGCAAGGGCGGACATGGGACGCATCGGTCGCGCTTCACCATCCAGATCGGAGCCCGTTCCATGTTCCCGCTGCGTCTTCTCTCACCCGTCTGGGGCAATCTCGCCGCGACCGTGCTTCTGCTCGTATCCTATGCCGCCGCCGGGCGCCGACCGGCAGCCGGACGCTGCGGTCGCCTCGACGAGGAATGGATGCCGGATTGGCAGAAGCGCGATCTCGGCCTGATGGACGGCCGCTCGGCGCGTCGAGGTGAGATTTATCGCGGCTGATGACAGCGCCTCTCGGCGTCCTTATGGATTCCGTCAGCACGGGAAACCGTCGGCCAAGGAGTGGACCGCTGCCTGATCTCGATGCCGTCGTCGTCGGCGCGGGCGTCGTCGGCCTCGCCGCCGCCAGGGCCCTGGCTCTGCGGGGTCACGAGCCGATCGTTGTCGAACGCCATCGTCGGTTCGGCGCCGAAACGAGCTCGCGCTCGTCGGAGGTGATCCATGCCGGCCTCTACTATCCGCAGGGCTCCTTGAAGGCTCGGGCCTGCGTCGAAGGACGCGCGGCGCTGTACCGCTACTGCGAAGCGCGCGGCGTTCCCCACCGCCGGCTCGGCAAGCTCGTCACCGCCGCCGATCCGGCCCAACTTGCCCGCCTCGACGCCATCGTCGAACGGGCCGCGGCGAACGGAGTGTCGGATCTCTGCCGGCTCGACGCCGCCGAGGTCGCAAGGCTGGAGCCGGCGCTGCGCAGCGCCGGCGCGCTGCTGTCGCCCTCCACCGGCATCGTCGACAGCCACGCCCTGATGCAGGCCTTCGACGCCGACATCGCGGGGGCCGGCGGGCAGGTCGTCTACGACACCGAGCTTCTCGGCTTCGAACGCTCGCAGGCGGGCGGCTTCGTCCTGCGCCTGCGCGACGCGGGCGGCGTGTCGGAGGTTTCCGCCGCGCGGCTGGTGCTGGCCGCCGGGCTCTTCTCCGACCCGCTCGCCGCCTGCCTCGAGGCGATGGCGGAGCGCCCGTACCGCGCGCCGCGCACGCGCTTCGCCCGCGGCCGCTACATGGCGCTCGATGCGCGCGCGCCCTTCTCCCGGCTCGTCTACCCCGTGCCGGAGCCCGGCGGCCTCGGCATTCACCTGACGCTCGACATGGCCGGGCGCGCCCGCTTTGGGCCGGACGTCGAATGGATCGACGCGGTCGACTACGAGGCCGCCGGCGAGCCGCCGGTCGCGCGCTTCGAGGCGGCGATCCGCGCCTACTGGCCGGACCTGCCGGAGGGACGGCTGCGCCCCGATTACACCGGCATCCGGCCGAAGATCGTCGGCCCCGGCGAGCCCGACGCCGACTTCGCCGTCCACGGTCCCGCCGAGCACGGGAGCCCACGCCTTGTCGCGCTGTTCGGCATCGAGTCGCCGGGCCTCACCGCCTCGCTCGCCCTCGGCGACCTCGTCGCGGAGCGGCTGGCGGAGGGCGGCTGAGAGCGAACGGTCGAACGCGTCGCCGCCCCATGCTATGCCGCGCGGAAGATCCGCATCGGAGCAGCCTTCCATGACCCAGCCGAACGCCGAGGTGCGCCTCGACGGCGTCACCTTCTCCCAAGCCCTCCCCTTCGCGCTGATCGCCGGCCCCTGCCAGATGGAGAGCCGCGACCACGCCCTGATGATCGCCGAGCGCATGAAGCGCCTCACCGCCGAGCTCGGGATCGGCTACGTCTTCAAGGCGAGCTACGACAAGGCCAACCGCACCAGCATCTCGGGCCGGCGCGGCATCGGCATGGAGGCCGCGATGCCGGTCTTCGCCGAGATCCGCCGCGACCTCGGCCTGCCCGTCCTCACCGACATCCACACCGAGGAGCAGGCGCGCACCGCCGGCGAGACCTGCGACATCCTGCAGATCCCCGCCTTCCTGTGCCGCCAGACCGATCTCCTCGTCGCGGCGGCGGGAACGGGGCGCGTCGTCAACATCAAGAAGGGCCAGTTCCTCGCGCCCTGGGACATGAAGAACGTGCTCGCCAAGGTGACGGAGAGCGGCAACCCGAACGCGCTCCTCACCGAGCGAGGCGCATCCTTCGGCTACAACACGCTGGTGTCCGACATGCGCTCGCTGCCGATCATGGCGGGCCTCGGCGCACCGGTCGTCTTCGACGCGACCCATTCGGTGCAGCAGCCGGGCGGCCAGGGCTCGTCCTCCGGCGGCGAGCGGCGCTTCGTCGAGACGCTGGCGCGCGCCGCGGTCGCGGTCGGCGTCGCCGGCCTCTTTATCGAGACCCACGAGGACCCCGACAACGCGCCCTCGGACGGGCCGAACATGGTGCCGCTGGACGCCATGCCGGCGCTGCTCGGCCGGTTGAAGCGGTTGGACGAGGCGGCGAAGGGCGGCTGACCTCCCGGCAGACAGCGACGAGGTTGCCGGACGAGGCGCCGCACTCGGTGAGGATGCCGGCCGCGAAGAGGGGATGCGAAGAACCTTCGTCGCTGCGGCCTGCACGAACCCCCCTCATCCGCCTGCCGGCACCTTCTCCCGCCAGCGGGAGAAGGCAGGAGCTTCGGCGGGATCGCATCCGATGACGCCCGCCCTTACTCTTCCGCCGCCAGCTTCTCCACCGTCTTCACGTAGGCCTCCGCGTCGAACTTCTTGAAGGTGTTCGGCCCCATCGTGCGCACGGTGCCGAAGACCGGCTGGCGGCCCCAGGGACGGTCGTGGAGGCCGAAGACCCAGGACACGTTGGTGAAGGAGTTGGCGTCGCGGCCGTCGATGAACCAGCGGTTGTTGAGGGAGAGCAGGGTGTCGAAGGCTTCTTCCGGCGTCTTCGACCAGTGCAGCACCTTCTTGCCCCAGTACATGCGCAAGTGGTTGTGCATGTAGCCGGTGGCGCGCATCTCCAGCATGGCCGCGTTCCAGTAGCGGTCGTGGGTCTCGCCGGCCTCGAACTGCGCCTCGGTGTAGAGGTGCGGGCGCTCGTCGCCGGCGTGCGTCTCCAGCGTTTCGCGCGCCCATGAGGGCAGCGCGGCGTAGCGGTCGTAGGTCTCGCTGAAGAAGACGTGGTTCATTGCCAGTTCGCGGCGCACGATCAGCTCCTCCAGGAAGGCGGCCGTGTTGTCGCCGCCCTCCCCCGCATGCCGCGCCGCGAGCGCGATCTCGACGGGCGAGATCTGGCCGAAGTGGAGATAGGGGCTGAGATGCGAGGCGACGCCGGCTTCCGGCTTGTTGCGCCCGTTGGCATAGGTCGAGAGCGACCTGTCGAGGAAGGCCTTGAGGCGCTTCCTCGCCGCCGCCTCCCCGCCGGCGAAGCGGCGGATCGGGCCGACGCTCATGTCGAGCTTCAGCTGGTCGAGGATCGCAGGGATTTTCTTCAGGTCGAGGCGCTTGGAGTGGCGGGGCAGGGAAAGGTCCGACAACGCCGCCTTCACCTTCACGGGTCCGGAGCGCAGCTCGGCGATGAAGTCGTCGCGCAGGCGCTCGATCTTCGGGCGCAGGGTCCGCGCGGCGTATTCGTGCTTGGTGGACGCCGTTTCCACCGGCACCACGACGTCGCCCTCGACCTGCACGAGACGGCAGTCGATGGGGGCAGCGAGGCGGTCGCGCCAGTGCCGCTGGATCGTCAGATAGCCGCGGTCGCAGACGGCGAGCGCGGCCTTGCTTGAGAGCGTCAGCGCCAGTTCGTCCGGGGGGCTCTCGGCGATCAGGAAGGCGATGCCGCGCTTGTCCAGCGCCGCCTCCACCTCGGCGAGGCCCTGGAGCATGAAGTCGTAGTGGCGGGCATTGGCCTCGGGGAAGCCAGTCACGCCGAAGCAGACGAGGACGGGAAGGCTCAGCTCGTTCGCCTCGCGGACGGCCAGTTCCAGCGCCGGGTTGAAGCGGGCGCGCTGCGACTGCTGCATCCAGTAGAGGACGTAGGAACCGTTCTCGCGGACGGGCGCGTCCTTCAGGGTCCGGATGCGCTGCGGCTCGATCACGGGGTGCGGCTCCATCGAAGCTGTGGGTAGCCGGCTTTATAGGGCGCACGAAAAGGCCGGCCGCCCCGGGAGGGACGGCCGGCAGAGGTCTGCGACGAAAGGCGCTTAGGCCTTGTTGCGGTTGTAGACGTCGAAGGACACGGCGGCGAGGAGCACGAGGCCCTTCACGAGCTGCTGGTAGTCGATCGAGAGCTGCATGGCGCTCTGCATGCCCATGTTCAGCGCGCCCATAATGAAGGCGCCGATGACCGCGCCCGTCACCTTGCCGACGCCGCCATAGGCCGAGGCGCCGCCGATGAAGCAGGCCGCGATGACGTCGAGCTCGAGGCCCGTGCCGTTCTTGGCGGTCGCCGAGCCGACGCGGGCGAAGAAGACGAGGCCGGCGATGGCCGCGAGCACGCCCATGTTGACGAAGGCGAGGAAGACGATGCGCTCGGTCTTCACGCCCGAGAGCTTGGCCGCCTTCTCGTTGCCGCCGACGGCGTAGACGCGCCGGCCGATCGTCGTGCGGGTGGTGACGAAGGCGTAGATCGCGA
>CANJKV010000279.1 GCA_947474855.1 Aurantimonadaceae bacterium
GATCATCGTGCCGTCGCAGGACATGGTTCTCGGCCTCTACTACCTCTCGATCATGAACGAGAACGAGCCGGGGCAGGGCATGGCCTTCTCCGATCTCGGCGAGATGGAGCACGCCATCGCGGCCAAGGCGGTGACGCTGCACACCAAGATCAAGGGCCGCTTCCGCTCGATCGATAAGGACGGAAACGAGTACTCGAAGATCTACGAGACCACGCCCGGCCGTATGCTCATCGGCGAGCTGCTGCCCAAGAACCCGAACCTGCCCTTCGACGTCTGCAACGAGCTGATGACGAAGAAGAACATCTCCAAGATGATCGACACCGTCTACCGCCACTGCGGTCAGAAGGACACGGTGATCTTCTGCGACCGCATCATGCAGCTCGGCTTCCGCCACGCCTGCCTCGCCGGCATCTCGTTCGGCAAGGACGACATGGTCATTCCGGAGACCAAGGCTCGCCTGATCGAGGAGACGCAGGCGCTCGCGAAGGAGTACGAGCAGCAGTACAATGACGGCCTGATCACGCAGGGCGAGAAGTACAACAAGGTGGTCGATGCCTGGGCCAAGTGCACGGACAAGATCGCCGAAGAGATGATGGCCCGCATCAAGGCGGTCGAGTTCAACAAGGAGAACGGCCGTCAGAAGCCGATGAACTCGATCTACATGATGTCGCACTCGGGTGCTCGCGGCTCGCCGACGCAGATGCGTCAGCTCGCGGCCATGCGCGGCCTGATGACCAAGCCCTCGGGCGAGATCATCGAGACGCCGATCATCTCGAACTTCAAGGAAGGCCTGACCGTGCTCGAGTACTTCAACTCGACCCACGGCGCCCGCAAGGGCCTGGCTGACACCGCCTTGAAGACGGCGAACTCGGGCTACCTCACCCGCCGGCTCGTCGACGTGGCGCAGGACTGCATCATCACGCAGACAGACTGCCAGACGCCGAACGGCCTGACGATGCAGCCCATCGTCGACGCCGGCCAGGTCGTCGCGACGCTCGGCCAGCGCATCCTGGGACGCACGGCGCTGGAGGACATCCTTCACCCGATCACCGGCGACGTCCTCGTTAAGGGCGGCGTCACGGTGGAGGAGCGCGACATCGAGGTCATCGAGAAGGCCGGCATCCAGTCGGTGAAGATCCGCTCGGCGCTGACCTGCGAGGTCCGCACCGGCATCTGCGCGGTCTGCTACGGTCGCGATCTCGCGCGCGGCACGCCCGTCAACATGGGTGAGGCCGTCGGCGTCATCGCGGCGCAGTCGATCGGCGAGCCGGGCACCCAGCTCACCATGCGCACCTTCCACATGGGCGGCACGGCGCAGGTGGTCGACAGCTCCTTCCTCGAGGCCTCCTACGAGGGCTCGGTGAAGATCCGCAACCGCAACGTCGTGCGCGACTCGGACGGGCGCCTCGTCGCCATGGGCCGCAACATGGCCATCCTGATCCTCGATCAGGCCGGCAAGGAGCGCGCCTCGCACCGCGTCACCTACGGCAGCCGCATCTACGTCGACGACGGGGAAACGGTCCGCCGTGGACAGCGCATCGCGGAGTGGGACCCCTACACCCGTCCGGTTCTCACCGAGCTCGACGGCGTGGTGGAGTTCGAGGACATGGTCGAGGGCATCTCGGTGTCCGAACAGACCGACGAGTCGACGGGCATCACCAAGCGCGCCGTCATCGACTGGCGGGCGAGCCCGCGCGGCCAGGACCTCAAGCCCGCCATCGTCATCAAGGGCAATGACGGCAAGATCCTGAAGCTGGCGCGCGGCTCGGACGCCCGCTACTTCCAGTCGGTGGACGCCATCCTCTCGGTCGAGCCCGGCTCGAAGGTGAAGGCGGGCGACGTCCTGTCGCGCATTCCGATGGAAAGCGCGAAGACCAAGGACATCACCGGCGGTCTGCCGCGCGTCGCCGAGCTGTTCGAGGCCCGCAAGCCGAAGGACAACGCCATCATCGCCGAGATCGACGGCACGGTGCGGTTCGGACGCGACTACAAGAACAAGCGCCGCATCATCATCGAGCCGCACGAGGACGGCGTCGAGCCGGTCGAGTACCTCATCCCGAAGGGCAAGCCGTTCCACCTCCAGGAAGGCGACGTCATCGAAAAGGGCGACTACATCCTGGACGGCAACCCCGCGCCGCACGACATCCTGGCCATCCGGGGCGTCGAGGCGCTGGCGAGCTACCTCGTCAACGAAATCCAGGAAGTCTACCGGCTCCAGGGCGTGCTCATCAACGACAAGCACATCGAGGTCATCGTGCGGCAGATGCTGCAGAAGGTCGAGATCGTGGAGTCGGGCGATTCGGGCTACATTCCGGGCGACCACGTCGACCGGATCGAGCTGGCGGAGCTGAACGAGCGCCTGGAGGAGGAGGGCAAGAAGCCGGCTTCTGGCAATCCGGTGCTCCTCGGCATCACCAAGGCCTCGCTGCAGACGCCGAGCTTCATCTCGGCGGCGTCGTTCCAGGAAACCACGCGCGTCCTCACGGAAGCCGCGGTGGCCGGCAAGACCGACACGCTGCAGGGCCTCAAGGAGAACGTGATCGTCGGCCGCCTCATCCCGGCCGGCACGGGCGGCATGATGACCCAGGTCCGCCGCATCGCCTCCTCGCGCGACGATCTCATCCTCGAGGATCGCCGCACGGCCGCCAACACGCAGGAGAGCGATCGCCTGCTGACCAACCTCGGCGCGGCCGAGTAAACGCGGCGACCGCATCGCGATCGAGACCAAGGGGGCCGCTCTCCAGGGCGGCCCCTTTTCGATTCCGACGATTCGACGATTATCGGACGCCGGAGGTTAACGCTCCCGCAGGCCGCGAGTCGGGGCGGGGATGCCAGCGCAGCGGCGTACTCGACCTTCAGCGATTGGAAAGCCCGGAAACAAAGGGGCTCGGCCCTTGCCGCCGGGGTTGACGCGCCCCAGGGGAATCGTTAAGTACCGGCCAACAAAGCCGATGTGAGGTCGACGCCGTTCGGAACGACGCGTTCTGAACTTCCTGCCTCAAACAAGGCTTCGTTCAACGAAACGACACATCGCTGGCCGCATGACCGCGCAACCGGTCCTCTGCATCGTTTCCGGGCAGTCCGCTAGTTCAAGCGGATGACATGCCCGGTTTCGCGCATGGCGCGCTCGGCGCGACGCAAGCCAGGTGTCGGTTCGTGCGGACCTTAGATTTTGAGACAAGAGGAAGGCCGAATGCCGACCATCAATCAGCTGATCCGGAAGCCGCGCGTTCGTCCCTCCGAGCGCAACACGGTTCCGGCTCTCGAGGCGAACCCGCAGAAGCGCGGCGTTTGCACCCGCGTTTACACGACCACGCCGAAGAAGCCGAACTCGGCTCTGCGCAAGGTCGCCAAGGTCCGCCTCGTCAACGGCTACGAGGTCATCGGTTACATCCCCGGGGAGGGGCATAACCTTCAGGAGCACTCCGTGGTGATGATCCGCGGCGGCCGCGTGAAGGACCTTCCGGGCGTGCGCTACCACATCATCCGCGGCGTGCTCGACACGCAGGGCGTCAAGAACCGCAAGCAGCGCCGTTCGAAGTACGGCGCGAAGCGTCCGAAGTAAGCGACCCCGCGTCCGACCGTTTGAAGAGCTGATCCCATGTCCCGTCGTCACTCCGCCGAGAAGCGCGAAATCAACCCGGATCCGAAGTTCGGGGACCTCGTCGTTTCGAAGTTCATGAACGCCGTCATGTACGACGGCAAGAAGTCGGTCGCCGAGCGCATCGTCTACGGCGCCTTCGATGCCGTGAACGTCAAGACCCGCCAGGATGCGGTCGCCGTCTTCCACCAGGCGCTCGAGAATGTCGCGCCCCACGTCGAAGTGCGATCGCGCCGCGTCGGTGGTGCAACCTATCAGGTTCCTGTCGACGTGCGCCCCGAGCGTCGTCAGGCCTTGGCCATCCGCTGGCTCATCTCGGCCGCCCGCAACCGCAACGAGACCACCATGGTCGACCGCCTGTCCGGCGAGCTGATGGACGCCGCGAACAACCGCGGCACCGCCGTGAAGAAGCGCGAAGACACGCACCGCATGGCGGAAGCGAACCGCGCCTTCTCGCACTACCGCTGGTAAACCAGGCTTCGAAGTTCGAAAGGCGACGCCCCCATGGCCCGCGAATACAAGATCGAAGACTACCGCAATTTTGGCATCATGGCCCACATCGATGCCGGCAAGACGACTACGACCGAACGCATCCTCTTCTATACCGGCAAGTCCCACAAGATCGGCGAAGTCCATGACGGCGCCGCGACGATGGACTGGATGGAGCAGGAGCAGGAGCGCGGCATCACCATCACGTCGGCTGCGACCACGACCTTCTGGCAGGGGCGCGACGGCAAGAAGCGCCGCTTCAACATCATCGATACGCCCGGACACGTCGACTTCACCATCGAAGTCGAGCGCTCTTTGCGCGTTCTCGACGGCGCCATCGCGCTCCTCGACGCCAATGCCGGTGTCGAGCCGCAGACCGAGACCGTCTGGCGCCAGGCCGACAAGTATCATGTTCCGCGCATGATCTTCGTCAACAAAATGGATAAGATCGGCGCGGACTTCTACCGCTGCGTCGACATGATCAAGTCGCGTCTCGGCGGCAAGCCGATCGTCGTTCAGCTGCCGATCGGCGCCGAGAACGAGTTCAAGGGCGTCGTTGACCTGATCGAGATGAAGGCCCTGGTTTGGCGCGACGAGACGCTCGGCGCCCAGTGGGACGTCGTCGAGATCCCGGAGGACCTCCAGGCCCAGGCCGAGTCCTTCCGCGAGCAGATGATCGAGACTGCCGTCGAGATCGACGAGGACGCGACCGAAAAGTACCTCGAAGGCGTCATGCCCTCGAACGACGAGCTGCGCGCGCTGATCCGCAAGGGCACCTGCGCTGTGACGTTCTTCCCGGTGCTGTGCGGGTCGGCATTCAAGAACAAGGGCGTGCAGCCGCTGCTGGACGCCGTCGTCGAGTTCCTGCCGTCGCCGATCGACGTTCCGCCGATCAAGGGCATCGATCCGAAGACCGAGACCGAGACCACGCGCACGTCGTCCGACGACGAGCCGCTCTCCATGCTCGCCTTCAAGATCATGAACGATCCGTTCGTCGGCTCGCTGACCTTCTGCCGCATCTATTCGGGCAAGGTGTCCAAGGGCATCTCGCTGCAGAACACGGTGAAGGAGAAGAAGGAGCGTCTGGGCCGCATGCTCCAGATGCACTCCAATTCCCGCGAGGACATCGAAGAGGCCTATGCGGGCGACATCGTCGCTCTCGCCGGCCTCAAGGAAGTCACCACGGGCGACACGCTCTGCGACCCGCTGAAGCCAGTCATTCTGGAGCGCATGGAGTTCCCGGATCCGGTCATCGAGATCGCGATTGAGCCGAAGACCAAGGGCGACCAGGAAAAGATGGGCCTCGCGCTCAACCGTCTGGCCGCCGAGGACCCGTCGTTCCGCGTCAAGACCGACGAGGAGTCGGGCCAGACGATCATCGCGGGCATGGGCGAGCTCCACCTCGACATCCTCGTCGACCGCATGCGTCGCGAGTTCAAGGTCGAGGCGAACATCGGCGCTCCGCAGGTCGCCTATCGCGAGACGATCACGCGCCGGGTCGAGCACGACTACACGCACAAGAAGCAGACGGGCGGCACGGGTCAGTTCGCTCGCGTCAAGATGATCTTCGAGCCGGCCGAGATCGGTGCGGGCTCCTCCTTCGAGTCGAAGATCATCGGCGGCGCGGTGCCGAAGGAATACGTGCCGGGCGTCGAGAAGGGCGTGAACTCGGTCATGGGTGCCGGTCCGCTGGCGGGCTTCCCGATGGTCGACATCAAGTCCGAGCTGATCGACGGCGCCTACCACGACGTCGATTCGTCGGTTCTCGCCTTCGAGATCGCCTCCCGCGCCTGCTTCCGCGAGGCCATCCAGAAGGCCGGTCCGAAGCTGCTCGAGCCGATCATGAAGGTCGAGGTCGTGACGCCCGAGGACTACGTCGGCGACGTCATCGGCGACCTCAACTCGCGTCGCGGCCAGATCCAGGGCACCGAGCCGCGCGGTATCGCGCAGGTCGTGAACGCCATGGTTCCGCTGGCGAACATGTTCGGCTACGTGAACACGCTGCGTTCGATGTCGCAGGGCCGCGCCCAGTACACGATGCAGTTCGACCACTACGAGCAGGTTCCGAACCAGGTCGCGGACGAGATCCAGAAGAAGTACGCCTGACGCGGGACACCGCGTCGGCCTTCCGACGAGACATTCGGGCGAGACGCCCTGCAGAATTGATGGAGTGGCACCATGGCCAAGGGTAAATTCGAGCGCAACAAGCCGCACGTGAACATCGGCACGATCGGTCACGTCGACCACGGCAAGACGTCGCTGACGGCGGCGATCACGAAGTACTTCGGCGAGTACAAGGCCTACGACCAGATCGACGCGGCGCCGGA
>CANJKV010000280.1 GCA_947474855.1 Aurantimonadaceae bacterium
AGGAAGCGGAACACGAGCAGCGCGCCGGCCAGGCTCAGGATGTCGTAGGTCGAGATCCAGCGAAGGTTGATCGTCGGCCGCGCCCGGTTCAGCTCTACCGCGACGACCACCGTCAGGCAGAGGATGCCGAGCGCCAGGCAGATCCCGATCCAGGGAACCGAGCTCCACCAGAGGATCGGCCCGAAGGTCATGGCCACCACCACCAGCCCGAAGCCGAGCGCCAGGAGCGGCAGGGTGACGATGTCCATGCGGTCGAACAGCACCATGCGCGGCGGCGGGGTCAGCGGCAGGAGGTAGAGGAGCGGCAGGCAGAGGCAGGCGAGGCCGATCTCGAAGAGGTACAGCCCGTGCCAGTCGCCCGCCGCCTGGAGGAGGTCGGGCGAGATGATGCGGGCGATAGGCGCGGCGAGCTGCGTGCCGGCAAGGCCGATGCACAGGCCCAGCGTGAAGCGTCGCGCCTGCGGCAGCGGCTCGAAGGCGTAGAGAATGGCGATGGAGGTGAGCGGCGCGGCGACAAGGCCGAGCACCGCCCGCGCCGCGATGGCCGAGGGAATGTCGTTGACGAGGAGGTGGGCGGCCTGGACCACGATGAACAGGACGAGGCCGAGCTCGGCGAAGATGCGCAGGCCGAACTGGAAGCGGATCTTGAAGAGCACGAGCGATGCCGTGGCGCTCGTCGCGTAGTAGGCGGCCGTCACCGCCGACGTTTCCACCGTGGTCACGCCGAAATAGCCCTGGAGGGCCGGCAGGTTCGCGGTGACGAGATTGATGCCGAGCCCCTGCGTGATCCCGAAGACGAGCGAGGCGCACCAGTAAAGCAGCGCCCGGCCGCGCGGCATGGTCAGGCCCGCCGCGTCGTCGGCAGGGGGAGGGGACGGGGACGGGGACGGCGGGTCGGCCGGTTCGCGTGAAGGATCCGCCGCGCTCGGGCCCGCCGCCGCGCTCGCCGCGTCCCGGCGCGGGGCGGCGGCCGGTCGCCCCGGCGCGTCGATCGGCGGCACGCCTGTCTCGCTCGGATCGGGCATGGGATCTTCGGTTCACCTCGGGACGCTTGTCCCGGCGATGTAAGGCGCGCCGGCCGCTGCGCACGGCCGAAGCACCGAAAATTCTCGTCGGGGCGGGCGGAGCGATCCGTCCGCCCCGGCTCGCGCGGCTCAGGCGAGGGTGGAGGTGACCTCGATGTTGCCGCGCGTCGCGTTGGAATAGGGGCAGACCTGGTGGGTCTTCTCGATCAGCGTTTCGGCCGCGGCGGGATCGATGCCCGGCAGGTCGACGACGAGGTCGACGGCGAGCCCGAAGCCGCCGGCGGCGCGCGGGCCGATGCCCACCGTCGCGGTGACGTTGGCATCGGCCGGCAGCTTTGTCTTGTCCTGCGCGGCGACGAACTTCATCGCGCCGAGGAAGCAGGCGGCATAGCCGGTGGCGAAGAGCTGCTCGGGATTGACGCCGTCGCCGCCGGCGCCGCCGAGTTCCCTGGGGGTCGTCAGCTTGACGTCGACGGCGCCGTCGGTGGTGGCGGAGCGGCCGTCGCGGCCACCGGTGGCGCGCGCCGTGGCGCGGTAAAGGACATTGACGGACATGGAACTTCCTTCGCGTTCAGCCGGCCAGACCGGCCATTAGATCGATCGCGATTTCATCGCGTGCGATCTAATAAGGCGTGATACCGTCCGTGGTCAACTGCTTGCATTCGATCGCGCGCGATTTATTTTGCGACCGAACCGCCTTCAGGATTTTCGCCATGGCCGACCAACCCTCCGATCCGGACGACGGCATGGCGCTCGACGCGTTCCTGTGCTTCGCCGTCTACGAGGCCGGCCACGCCTTCAATCGGATCTACAAGCCGCATCTCGACGCGATCGGCCTGACCTATCCGCAATATCTGGTGATGACGCTGCTCTGGCAGCGCGACGACCGCACGGTGGGCGAGCTCGGCGCGGCCCTGTCGCTCGAATCCAGCACCTTGACGCCGCTCCTGAAGCGTCTCGAGGCCGCCGGCCGCGTCGAGCGCCGCCGCGACGCCGCCGACGAGCGGCAGGTCCGCATCCGCCTGACCGAGGAGGGCCGGAGCCTCGCGCGGGCCGGGCAGGAAATTCCCCGCTGCATCGCGCAGCAGGCCGGCCTTGGCGCCGACGAGGCGGAGCGCCTTCGCGCCGCGGTCGCGGACCTTGCGTCGAGGCTGAGGGGAGTCGATCCCGCCGAGCGCTAACGCGCCGGTCAGGCCGCGCCTGTTGTTCGCCTGTCCTTGTGCGCGCTGGCGGGAAGGCTGGCGAGGAACTGCGCCGGCGGCATCGGCATGGCGAAGTGATAGCCCTGGAAGGTGTCGAAGCCGAGGTCGCGCAGGGCCGCGAGCTGGCCCGCGTCCTCGACGCCCTCGGCCACGCAGGCCAGCTTCATCGACCGGCTGAGCGCCAGGATCGCCGCCAGCAGCGTGCGGCCCGCCTCGTCGGCGACGCCGGTCACGAAGCTGCGGTCGATCTTGATCGCGTCGATCGGCAGCCGGTGCAGGTAGTTCAGGCTGGAATGGCCGGTACCGAAATCGTCGAGCGCGAAGCTGACCCCGGGCGCGCGAAGGAGCCGGATCGAGGCTTCTGCGATCGCAAAATCGCGCATGACGGCGGTTTCCGTCAGTTCGAAGATGATGCGCGAGGGGGCGACGCTCGACCGGCGGATCGCCGCCAGGAGGCCGAGCACGGTCTTGGGATTGGTGAGGTCGTGGGCCGACAGGTTGAACGAGAGCCGGATCGTCTCCGGCAGGGTTTCGAGGACGGCCAGAGACTTGCCGAACAGCGTGGTGGTGAGGCGGTGGATCATTCCGGTTCGTTCGGCGACCGGAATGAAGACGTCGGGCCGCACGCGCCCGAGCGTCGGGCTCGTCCAGCGCGCCAGCGCCTCGACGGAGATCACGCTCGGGGCATCGCCCGTCGTCTGGACGATCGGCTGGAGGTGGACCTCGATCTCGGCCGCGAGATCGGCCGTTTGGAGCGCCGCCTCGACCGCGTGGCCGGAGCGCAGGCGCAGTTCGTGCTCGGCGGAATACAGCGCCGCTGCGCCCCGCCGCGACGCCTTGAGGCTGTAGAGCGCGTAGTCGGCGCGATCGAACAGGAGGTGGGCGGTGCATCCATCCCCCGTCGGGGTCGCGAGGCCGCAGGTGGCGCCGATCGTCACGGTGACCTCGCCGAGGTCGAACGGCTCGGACAGCGCCGAACAGATCCGCGGGGCGATGGCCAGCGCCTGCGCGCCCGTTCCGGCGACGATGAGGCCGAACTCGTCCCCGCCGAGCCGCGCGACCAGGGCGTTCGGACCGGCCGCCGTACGCAGGCGCCCGGCGACGGCCTCGAGCAGCCGGTCGCCGACGAGGTGGCCGAACGTGTCGTTGACCGGCTTGAAGCGGTCGAGGTCGACGACGCCGACCGCGAAGGCGTTGCCCGGTCCCGCGGCGCTGCCGATCTGCGCGTCGAGCTCGGCGAAGAAGAGGCGTCGGTTCGGCAGGCCGGTCAGCGCGTCGGTATGGGCGAGGCGCGCGTTCTCCCGCCCGAGCCGCTCGGTTTCCGCCTGCGAGCGCACGAGCGCCGCGAGCCCCGCGAAAGCGTTCAGGAGGACGCGCAGCATCACCGCCGTCACGAGGAAGATGTTCAGCGCGATGGCGATGAAGATCGGGTCCGAGCTGCCGACGTAGTAGGCGAGGTAGGGCGGCGAGATGATCGCGACGACGAGAACGGCAGCCTGCGGCAGGTAGCTGAGGCAGAACACGCAGCCGACGGCGGTGATCGAGATGAAGATGGCGAGGTGGGCGTGCTCGGCCGGCCCGCCGTAGAGCCCGAGCGACAGGGCCCAGGCGATATAGGCGCCGGCCAGGACCGCCGCGATCACGCTCGTGCGGCGCAGCAGCGCGACGGCGCGCGCCGGCGAAGGGGCCTCGCCCTTGTGCCGGATCCAGAAAACGAATCGCGCCGTCGACAGGACGACGAGAATCGCCGGAACGATCGTCGTGAGCCAGGCCGGCGCCATGTCGGAATGGGTATAGGCGACCGCGACCGCGTTGACGGAGAGGAGCGCGTAGAGCAGCGGCACCTGCCGGCTGAGGCCCATGAACTGGGCGACCGCCAGCTCGGGCTGGACGTCCTTGATCGTCATCCAGTTCCGGAACGCCGTCGTCCTTCGCATCGCCTGTCCCCGGCTCAGTTCGGCGCCGAGACTACGGGCGAGAAATGAAGGTCACGTTGCGGCATCGGCCGCGCGGTGCGGCCGGGCGTCGGCTTTCAGTCCAGCGCCCGGTCGAGATGGGTGTAGCCGCCATCGACGAAGAGCCACTGGCCGGTCGTGTGGCTGGCCCGCGGCGACAGAAGGAAGACGGTCGTATCGGCGATCTCCTCGGCGGTCGTCATGCGTCCTCCGAGCGGAATGCGCCGGGTGATCTCGGCGAGCTTGGCGTCCGGATCCTCGAAGGTCGCGATCCAGCGCTCGTAGAGCGGCGTCATCACCTCGGCGGGAATCACGGCGTTGACGCGCACGCCGTCGCGGCGCAGCGAGGCCGCCCATTCGCGGGTCAGCGAGAGCTGCGCGCCCTTGGCGGCGGTGTAGCCCGACGTGTCGCCCTGGCCGGTCAGCGCGGTCTTGGACGAGATGTTGACGATGGCGCCCTTCGCCGCCTTGAGGGCGGCGAGGCAGTGATGGGCCATGACGAAGGTGTGGACGAGGTTCTTCTCCAGCGAGGCGCGGAACGCCGCCGGGTCCGCCTCGAGCGACACGCCGTCGTTGACGCCGGCATTGTTGACGAGTCCGTCAATCCGCCCGAATGCGTCGAGCGTTTGCCGGACCGCCGCGGCGCAGGCTGCGTCGTCGGTCAGCTCGGCCCGGACGAAGCCCGCCTTCGGGGCGGCCGCGAGGAGTTTCCGCTCGAAGGCAGGGTCGAGCGGCGAGCGGCCGACGACCACCGGGATCGCGCCCTCCGCCGCGAGGCGCTGCGTGATCGCCCCGCCGATGCCGGCCCCACCGCCGGTGACGATGACGACCTTGTCCGTCAGTTCGAGATCCATCGTGTCCTCAGGCCTGGAAGCGGTAGTCGCGCAGCGTGTCCGGCTTCATCTCGATGGAATAGCCGGGCGCGGTCGGCGGCATGTAGGCCGCGCCGCGGATGACGCAGGGATCCTTGAAGTGCTCGTGGAGGTGGTCGACGTACTCGATCACCCGCCCCTCATGCGTGCCGGAGATCGCGACGTAGTCGATCATCGACAGGTGCTGCACGTATTCGCAAAGGCCCACGCCCCCCGCATGCGGGCAGACGAGGAGCTTGTACTTGGCCGCCATCAGGAGGACCGCCAGCACCTCGTTGACGCCCCCCAAGCGGCAGGCGTCGATCTGCACGACGTCGACGGCGCCGCGCATGATGAACTGCTTGAACATGATGCGGTTCTGGCACATCTCGCCGGTCGCGACCTGCACCGGGGCGACGGCCTCACGGATCCTGCGATGCCCTTCCACGTCGTCCGGGCTCGTCGGCTCCTCGATGAACCAGGGCTTCACGAAGGAAAGCGCCTTCACCCAGTCGATCGCCTGATCCACCTCCCAGACCTGGTTGGCGTCGATCATCAGGTTCACGTCGGGCCCCACCGTCTCGCGGGCGATGGTCAGGCGCCGGACGTCGTCGGCGAGGTCGCGGCCGACCTTCATCTTGACGTGCCGGAAGCCGGCATCGACCGCTTCTCTTGCCAGGCGCCGCAGCTTCTCGTCGGAATAGCCGAGCCAGCCCGCCGAGGTCGTGTAGCAGGGATAGCCTTCACGCCGCAGCGTCTCGATGCGCTCGGCCTTGCCCGGCTCGATGGCGCGCAGCATTTCGACCGCCTCGGCCGGCGTGATGCAGTCGGTGATGTAGCGGAAGTCGACGCAGGCGACGAGCTGCTCCGGCGTCATCTCGGCGACGAGCTGCCAGACCGGCTTTCCCTCGATCTTGGCCCACAGGTCCCAGACCGCGTTGACGACCGCGCCCGTCGCGAGGTGGATCGCGCCCTTGTCCGGCCCGATCCAGCGCAGCTGGCTGTCGGAGGTCATCTTCCGCCAGAAGCCGCCCATGTCGGCGGCGACCTCTTTCATGTCGAGCCCGACGACGAGGTGGCGCATGGCTTCGATCGCCGCGCAGCAGACCTCGTTGCCCCGCCCGATCGTGAAGGTCAGGCCGTGCCCTTCCAGCCCCGGTGTCGCCGTCTCGAGGATCACGTAGGCCGCGGAATAGTCCGGGTCCGGGTTCATCGCGTCCGAGCCGTCGAGGGCCTGGGACGTGGGAAAGCGCAGGTCGAGGACCTGCATGCCGGTGATCGTCGTCATGGGCCGGGGCTCGTCGCTTGTGGGGTGGCGCGGATCAGGCGGAAACGGTGCGCTGGCGCTGCTCGCCGAGGCC
>CANJKV010000281.1 GCA_947474855.1 Aurantimonadaceae bacterium
GCGGCGAGGAGGGCCTTGGAGGGCACGCAGCCGTAGTTCAGGCAGTCGCCGCCCATCGCCCCGCGCTCGACGAGGACGACGGACGCGCCGAAGGCGGCCGCGCCGGCCGCGGCGGTGAGGCCGGCGGCGCCCGCGCCGACGACGCAAAGCTCCGGGGTCAGAACGGCGCCGGCGGCCGGGGAGGGGGTGGGGCGGCTCACGGGGCGCTCGCGTCGGATCCGGCCGGCCGGCGGGGCTTCAGCACCAGGGTCTTGAGGACGAGGCCGAGAAGGGCGAGGGCGGCGAGGCCGAGAAGCGCCGCCCGCGCCTGCGGCGTGACGAGATCGGCGAGGCTGGCTGCCTCGCCCCGGGCCGCCGCGGCCGCGAGCGCGCCGTCGAGGCCGGCCCCCAGCGCGCTGTAGACGAAGGTGCCGGGCACGATGCCGATCAGCGTCGCGAGCGTGAAGGTCGCGAGGCGCACGTCGAAGAAGGCCGGCGCGACGTTGACGACGAAGAAGGGAAAGACCGGCGTCAGGCGCAGAACGAGGAGATAGGTGAAGGCGTCGCGGCTGAACCCGTCCGCGAAGCGTCGGATGCCCTCGCCCGCGTGGCGGCGCAGGAGGCCGCCGAAGGCGTGCCGGGCGGCCAGGAACAGGAGCACCGCGCCGATCGTCGCCGAAAGGACGGCGAGGGCGCCGCCGAGGAGCCAGCCGAAGACGAGGCCGCCGGCCAGCGTCAGAAAGGTCGCGATTGGCAGGACGAACAGGACCGACAGGACGTAGGCGAGAACGAAGCCCCCGGCGGACAGCAGCGGGTGCTCCGCCACGAGGGCGTCGAGCGCTCCCCGGCGGGCGGCGAGGCCATCCGGCGACAGGACGGCGCGCCAGTCGAACCCGGCGGCGAGGGCGACACCGACGGCGAGAAGGAGAAGGAGCGGCGCGCCGCGCCGGAGAACCTGTTTCATGGCTGGGCCGACATCGTCCGGCGCTCCTTGGCTGGCTGCCGCGCCGACGAGGCGGCGCCGCGCCCGAGCACATGGAGCGGATCGGGGCGGGGCGCGAGGTCGATCGGCGGCGCGGGGGCGCTTTTCACGCCGGAGTGACGCGGATGCGCCCCGACGTGATCGGCACGATCCGCGCGGGTCCGCCGCGCGATTGACTTTCCACAGGGCTTTCCTCATAAGCCGGGCGACGAGCGGCGCCCTTGGCCGCGCGCCCTTCGGCGTGCGCGTCAAACACCTGCCGCCAACTTTCTGACCGACCATCATCAAGAGGTCCGCGGGGCCGCCGCGGAGTCGACCCATGAAGCGCACCTATCAGCCCTCCAAGCTCGTCCGCAAGCGCCGCCACGGCTTCCGCTCGCGCATGGCCACAGTCGGTGGCCGCAAGGTCATCGCCGCTCGCCGCGCGCGCGGCCGCAAGCGCCTTTCGGCCTGAACTTGACGGGCCGGCGCGCAGGCGCGCGTCGCCCGTGACCGTCGGCCGCATGCGCAAGCGGGCCGAGTTTCTCGCCGCGCGCGGGGGCAAGCGCCTGCAGGGGCCGCACTTCCTCGTCGAGGCGCGCGACCGCGGCGATGGCGAGGCGCCCCGCTTCGGCCTGACGGTGACGAAGAAGATCGGCAACGCGGTGGTGCGCAATCGCATCCGCCGCCGCCTGCGCGAAGCGATCCGCACCGGCGCGGCGGACGGCATGGCCGAGGGCTACGACTACGTCGTGGTGGCGCGCCGGGATCTTCTCGACCTGCCTTTCGAGACGATCAGGGCCGAGCTGGAGCGCCGCTTCTCGCGCGTGCGCGCTCGCGCAGACGGCGACACCGCGCCGGACACCCGCCCCAAGGATCGGGCCCGCGCGGTTTGAACGAACGGCGCGCGAGCGCCCACGGGATACGGGAATGATGGAAAACAACCGCAACTTCCTCATCGCAATGGCTCTTTCCATCGCGGTGCTCGTGGGTTGGCAGTACTTCGTCGTCAGCCCGCGGGTGGATGCGCAGCGCCAGGCCGAGGTGGTCGGCGGCGTGCCGGGCACGCTGCAGGCCCCGCAAACGCCGGCCGGCACGGACCAGCAGAACCTTCCCGTGCCCGCCGGCACCGAAAGCGTCGCGACGGGCCAGGGGCCGGCCGGTTCGCCCGCCGCGCCCCAGACCCGCGAGCAGGCGCTGGCCGCGAGCCCGCGCCTGCCGATCGACACGCCCAGCGTCCAGGGCTCGATCAACCTGCGCGGCGCGCGGCTCGACGATCTGCGGCTGAAGAAATACCACGAAACGGTGGACGACACCTCGCCCACCATCGTCCTCCTGAACCCGCAGTCCATGCCCACCGGCTACTTCGCCGAGTTCGGCTATGTCGGTCAGGGCGTCGAGGGCCTGCCCGGTCCCGACACCCTGTGGACGGTCGAGGGCGGCACGCCGACGCTGACCCCCGAGACGCCGGTCACGCTGACGGCGACGAACGCCTCGGGCCTCACCTTCGTGCGCCGCGTCTCGGTCGATGACAACTTCATGTTCACCGTCGAGGACACGATCCGCAACGCGGGCGCCGGACCGGTGGATCTCACGCCCTACGGCCGCGTGGTGCGCTATTCCAAGCCCGAGCACGCCGCCGCCTACGTCATCTTCGAGGGCCTTCTCGGCGTCTTCGGCGACGAGGGCCTGAAGGAAGTCACCTATTCCTCCATCGAAGAGGACGGGAAGGTCTCCTACGCCGCCGCCACCAACGGCTGGCTTGGCATCACCGATAAGTACTGGGCCGCGGCCGTCGTGCCGGATGCGAGCCGGCCCTTCACGGCCAACTTCCAGTACGCGACGCAAGGCCGCCCGTCCTATCAGACCGACTATGTCGGCGAGGCGGTGACGATTGCGCCGGGCGCCGAGGTGACGCTCACCCAGCGCTCCTTCGCCGGCGCCAAGGAAGTCGACGTCATCGAGAACTACGAGGAGAGCCTCGGAATCCGTCAGTTCGGCAACCTCATCGACTGGGGCTGGTTCTTCTTCATCACCCGGCCGATGTTCCACGCCATCGACTGGCTCTACAACCTCGTCGGCAACTTCGGCGTGGCGATCATCCTCGTCACCCTCGCCCTCAAGTTCGTCTTCTTCCCGCTCGCCAACAAGAGCTACAAGTCGATGGCGCGCATGAAGGCGGTGCAGCCGCAGCTCATGGAGCTGCGCGACAAGTTCAAGGACGACCGCGTCAAGCAGCAGCAGGAGATGATGCGGATCTACAAGGAGGAGAAGATCAATCCGGCGGCGGGCTGCTGGCCCATCCTCGTCCAGATTCCGGTTTTCTTCGCCCTCTACAAGGTGCTCTACGTCACCATCGAGATGCGGCACGCGCCCTTCTTCGGCTGGATCCAGGATCTCGCCGCGCCCGATCCGACGAGCCTGTTCAACCTCTTCGGCCTCCTGCCCTTCGCCGTGCCCGCCATGCTCCACATCGGCGTCTGGCCGATCCTGATGGGCATCACGATGTTCATCCAGATGCGGCTCAACCCGACGCCGCCGGACCCCACGCAGCAGATCGTGTTCACCTGGATGCCGGTGCTCTTCACCTTCATGCTGGCGTCCTTCCCGGCCGGCCTCGTGATCTACTGGACCGTCAACAACACGCTCTCGATCATCCAGCAGTCGGTGATCATGAAGCGGCACGGCGCCAAGATCGAGCTCTGGGACAACCTGCGAAGCATGCGGAAGTCCAAGGAAAAGCAAGGCGCGGCCAAGGGGTGACGCCGATGGCCGATACGCCCGACACCCGGAACGACGAGGCCGCCTCGAACGAGGCGGCCTTCGCGCTTCCCGAGGACGACCGCCGCTTCTTCGCCAAGCCCTGGATCTTCGTGCGCGGCGTGCCCTCCATGAAGTTCCTGCCGCCGGAGGGGCCGCCGGAGATCGCGTTCGCCGGACGCTCCAACGTCGGCAAGTCCTCGCTGATCAACGCGCTTCTCGGTCAGAAGGGGCTGGCGCGCACCTCCAACACGCCGGGCCGGACGCAGGAGCTGAACTTCTTCGTTCCCGACGGCTTCGCCGGCTCGGCCGACGACCTGCCGCCCATCGCCCTCGTGGACATGCCCGGCTACGGCTACGCCCAGGCGCCCAAGGAGCAGGTCGACGCCTGGACGCGGCTCGTCTTCGACTACCTGCGCGGCCGCGCCCGGCTGAAGCGGGTCTTCGTCCTCGTCGATTCGCGCCACGGGCTGAAGCCGAACGACCTCGACGTCCTCGGCCTCCTCGACAAGGCGGCGGTCTCCTACCAGATCGTCCTGACCAAGACCGACAAGATCAAGCCGCCGGCGATCCCCAAGCTGATGGAAGCCACCGCCAAGGCCATCGCCAAGCGCCCGGCCGCCCATCCCGAGATTCTCTCGACCTCGTCGGAAAAGGGACGCGGCCTCGACGAGCTGCGCGCCGCGATAGCCGGCTTCGCCGAGCGGCGCTCGCCTTAGAGCGTCTAACAGAACCTCCGGGCGGAGGGCTGGCGAGGGATTTTTCGTCGCAGCGACGAGCCGAGCGGAGCCTATGCAAGCGCATAGGCGAGCATCGGGGAGGAAGCGGCGGCGGAAAAGCACCGACAGACCGACCCCGCGAAGTTTTGTTAGACGCTCTGAGGGCCGATCAGCTCGGCCAAGCCCATGGGGTAGAGCGCGATCTCGCCGCGTCGCAGCCGGTCGAGCGCGAACCAGCGCGCGATCGCGGGAACGCCGTCCTCGAAGGCGACCGGCGCATCGACGGGAAGCTCCCGGTCGAGGATGCGGACAGGCGCGGCGAAGACGATCTCGTGCCCCTGCACGCCTTCGTGGACGAACAGGTTCTCGATCGCGCTCCAGGCTCCGGTGATCGCGATCCCGCAGTCCAGTTCCTCGCGGAACTCGCGGATCAGCGCCGCCTCGCGCGTTTCCCCGAACTCGACCTCGCCGCCGAGCGGGCGCACGCCGGTGAGCTGGCCCGCATCGTTGCGCACCTCGGCCGCGAGGAGGTGCCCCTCGCGGACGGCGAGGCCGATCGCGAGGACGCGGATCGACTGCCGCGGGCGCCAGGGCGTCATCGCTTCGGGCCGTAGCCCGCCATGAACAGTCGGACCGCGCTGTCGACGGCGGCGTCGATCTCCTCCGCCGTCGGCTCCTCCGTCACGCCGCCGAACAGGCGCGGCCGGAACAGCCCGGCCATGGACAGTTCGGTGAACTGGAAGGCCGCGCGCATCGGATCGTCGACGTCGAGCGTGCCGGCCCGCGTCGCGCGGGTGAGATAGTCGGCGAGGAGCCGGGCGCCGCGCTGCATCCCTTCCGCGTGGAAGCCCCGGCCGACGTCCGGCATGCGCTCGGCGACGCCGATCACCGTGCGGATCGCCTGGAGGACCTTGCGGGAGGTGAGCTTCGTCGCCACGCGCCGCCCGAAGAGGCCAAGCGTCTCGGCCGGCCGGGCCGGGTCGTCGAAAAGCTTCTGGATCTCGGCGAAGTAGCGCTCGCGCTCCTCGGAGACGAGGCAGGAGAACAGCTCCTCCTTGGAGCGGAAGTAGACGTAGAGCGTCGACTTCGACACGCCGGAGGCCTTCACCACGTCGTTCATCGAGGCCGCGTCGAAGCCCTGGCCCGCGAAGACGCGAGAGGCGCCGTCGAGGATCTGCCGGCGCTTGGCCGGGTCCTCGCCCGCCGCGGGGCGCGGCGTGGGAAGCGCGTCGGCCTCGGGCTCGGCGTCGAGAACGGGGGTGGATGCGGTTTTCAGCTCGTGAACCATGGAACGACGCGTGGACGACACCGGCGCGGGGCCGCGCCGCTTCGGTATTGAAATGGCGGTTCGACCAAGCTATGTCAACGTCGAACCGAACGGTTCGGTTCGATTGAGGCTTCCATGTCCGACAGCGCCGTTCCTGCTTCCGCCACTCCTGCCGCGACCGGCGCGCCAGCGCCCAAGAAGCGCCGCTCGGTGATCAAGCCGATCCTTCTTCTCGCCGTCCTCGCAGCCGGCGGCACGGCCGGCTTCCATTACGGCCGCGAGTACTGGCTAGACGGGCGCTTCCTCGTCTCGACCGACGACGCCTATGTCGCGGCCGACATGACGATCCTGTCGCCGAAGATCTCCGGCTACGTCGACGAGGTGCTGGTGTCGGAGAACGCCCGCGTCCGCGCCGGCGACGCGCTGGTGCGCATCGATACCGGCGATTACGACCTGGCGCTGCGCCAGGCCGAGGCCAAGCTCGACACCGAGCGCGCCGCGATCGCCAGCCTCCAGGCTCAGCGCAAGGCCGCCGACGCCCAGGTGGGCGAGGCGGAGGCCAACCGTCAGGCGGCCAATGCCACGCTCGACCAGGCGCAGCTCGACTACGGCCGCGCCGCGAGCCTCGCCAAGTCCGGCGCCGGCGCCAAGTCCCAGCTCGACCAGGCGACGAGCGCCCTGCAGACGGCGCGCGCCAAGC